>CALKFO010000097.1 GCA_938084765.1 Candidatus Bipolaricaulota bacterium
GTGCGGAGGTAAGCCATGCGCAGAACGTTTTGGGTGCTAGCGATGGCCACGATCTCCCTGATCGGCCAGGCCCAGGTGTCCCTGTTCGACCTGGGCCTGGGCGTGCGGGCCATGGGCTTGGGCGGAGCCTACGCCGCCTTGGCCGAGGGCGCCGAAGGCCTCCTGTATAACCCGGCTGGCCTGGGGTGGGCCCGCGGGATCACCGTGGATTCCACGATCCTGGCGGGTTGGGTGGCCGCAGGCTACGTGGGCGTGGCCTTGCCCAGCCTCGGCGCCGGCCTGGGCTACCTCGGAACCTCCGCCGGCGAGGGACTGGGCTTCTCCCAGCTGGGCCTCCTCGCCGGATTCGGCCTGGACCTCCGGATGTTGGGCTTCCCTGCCCTCGGGGGAATCGCCCTCCGCTACCACAACACCAGCATCGCCGGAGAGGGCGAAACCGCTTTCGGCGTGGACATCGGCGTCCTGGGCTCGTTCCCTTCACCGTTTGGGGAGCTGCGCGCCGCGGTGGTCATCCGGGAGCTTGGGTTCGGTGGCCTCTCCACGGAGTTCGTGGTAGCGGGAGCTTGGCTGAGCCCGTTCGGCCTCGTGGCCGCCCTGGACCTCACCTCCGAGTACATCGCCCTGGGCTTGGGCTGGGCCTTTATGGGCTTGGCGGAGGTGCGCGTGGGCATCCGCCAAGAAGGGGTGTTCCGGATCAGCCTGGGACTGGGCGTCCGTTTCGGCAATTACACCCTGGACTACGCGCTCCTCACCCACCCCCTTCTTTCGCCCTCCCACCGCTTCGGCTTCGGCCTGAGGTTTTGAGCTTGGTGTGAGCGTTTTTTTCCGCCCTCTCCCGCGCGGGAGAGGGTTTGTGTGTGTCTGAGCAAGCCAAGGCTCCCCAAGGGAAGCCGAGTCACTCGTTGTGAGGGATCTTGAGGGTGCTTCCGCCGATGAACTCCCGCACGAGGTGATCGCCAGGGATGAGGTTGTGATCTTGGACCTCCCACAGGGTGAGGCCGGCGATCTGCGAAAGAAGCTGGGTGATGCGGCGGTAGCGGATCTGGGCGTCCAAAAAGGAGCTGTAGGGCACAAGCTCCTCGGGCCGCGGCCATATCCCATCGGGGAGGAAAAAGGGCTTGAGCACCGCCAGATCAAAGGGCATCCCGCCCTGGATCTGATGGTCCGCAAGGCCCATGAGGGGAATGATGGAGAAAAGCTCGCCGGCCCGCACGTAGTGCCAGTGCAAAAGGGTGTGGAGCGGCGGATGGTTGCGGTGGGTGGCATCTCGCAGCATCCGGCGCAGAAGCCGCACATCGGTGAACTGCGTAAGCCGACCGGTGGTGCCATCGCCTTCATACAGCATGTTCGCCGCCTCGATGTACACCCGGAACATGTTTTCCCTGGGGATGCCGGCGGTGAGGGGCGGATAAAAACCGTGGAGACAGTCCAAAAGGAGGATCTGGTCCTTCCTGAGCCGCACGGGCTTGGTGCCCACGTGCTTCCCCTCCTTGAAGCTGTAGATGGGCTTTTCCACCGTCTGGCCCTCCAAAAGAGCCCGCAGGTGCTGGTTGATGCGCTGGATGTCCAGGGCCTCCGGGGTCTCGAAGTTCCGGTCGTTGAGCCAGTCCGTAGGGTGCTCCACCACCGGCCAGAAGTAGTCGTCCAGGTTGAGCATGAGGAACTGAAGCCCTTCCCTCTCCAGGCGCTGGGTGAGCTTCACCGTGGTCGTGGTTTTTCCGGAGGAGGAGGGGCCGGAGATCCAGATCATGCGGATCTCATCGCCGGACTCGATCCTTTGCATGACCTTGCGGGCGGCCTCATCCAGGCTGCGCTCGTAGCGCTCGGTGGCCGCCTCGATGAGGTCCTTGAGCTTCCCTGAGCGCACGATCTCGTTCAGGCCCTCCACGGTGTCGCAGCCATGCGCCCGGTTCCACTCCAGGGTCTCCTCGTGGATCCGTGTGGGGTAGCCATTCCCCACGAACTGATCCATGGTGATGGCACCGGCCCGCACCCAATATTTCCCCCAGCGCCAGCACTCGTAGGCATCGGCCACGGTCACGAGGCCGAAGCTGCGCAGAACATGGAGCACCGTGTCCTGGATCTCCTCGATCGTGGGCGGGAAGTTGGCAATCCAGTGACGTGGATCCCGGTTGAGGGTGATGACCACCACATCGGAGAGGAATTCCGCGATGTGCTCGTCGTCGCCGAACATGAACAGCCGATCGTTGACGCCGGGAAGGAGATCCTGGGCAAACCCGCCCACGGAGCGGGCGGCCCGCAGAATGGCGTTGATGATGCGGCCCTGGTCAAACGGAACGAGGGAGCGGTCACGCTTTTGGACCTTGCGGATCCTGTTCTGGACGACCACGAAAATGAATTATAAGCCCGTCCCTCAAAAGAGCCAGCCGTGTTCCAGCCCCAAGTACAGGAGGGTCCGCAGCCTTGCCGCCGGAACGGTGCAGTCCGGCCGGGGTGCGCCGAGCCCGTAAAGCAGACCCAAAGCGCCCAAGGCCGTGAGAAGCTCACCGAAGGGGCTGTAGCCCAAGCTCACCAGCCACTGGCCCGCTCCCAAAAAGGCCAGCCCGGCCAAGACAAGCCCCTCCCGAAAGTACCGGCAATTCCAGAGCTCCCGTTGGGCTTGACCGAACACGCGGGACCACAGGCGCCGGTCGACGCGCGGCTTGGGATCGCCCGCCCAATCCAAGGAAAGCCGCTGCACAGCTTCCAACGGAACCCACCGCGTCTCCCCGCCCACTTGAAATCCCAACTGGGTGGGGGTGAGGCCCTGCACGCGTCCCATCCATACTGTGCCGTCGGAAAGTACAAGCGTGTCTGCCAGAGCCGCCACGCCCAACCCCACGAGCAACAACAGCACCGTGCGCATCCGCTCCCTCCCAGATATACCTTAGCGAGGGGCGGACGAAGTCCCCAGGTCAAACGCCATGCCCCCGCGCCCTTTTTGTCCGCTAGAATCTCGTGTGCGAATTTTGGCGGTCGGCGACGAGGTGAGCCCGGCTTTGGAACGGGCAGTCCTTTCGCCTTCCTTCCCCAAGGTGGACCTCATCCTCTCCTGCGGCGACTTGCCCTACGATTACCTGGAGTTTTTGGTGGACGCCGTGGATGCGCCCCTCCTCTTTGTGCGGGGAAACCATGATCGGCCCATCCACGCCGAGGACCGTGTGATCCGCGCCCCCCAAGGCGGGATGGACGTGGATGGGAGGGTGGTGGAGCAAAAGGGGCTCCTCGTCGTGGGGTTCGGCGGGTGTTTTCGCTACGATCCGCGGGCGGAGAACCAGTACACGGAGGGGCAAATGCGCCTCAGGATCTTGCGGGTTTGGCCAAGGCTTTGGTGGAATGCCCGGCGCAAGGGGCGGGCATGCGACGTCCTCCTCACCCATGCTCCGCCCCAAGGCATCCATGACGGCCTGGACCCCGCCCATCGGGGCTTCGCCGCCTTTTTGGCGTTCCTCCAAGCGTGGAAACCCCGATATCATCTGCACGGGCACACCCCGCCCAGGCCAGGACTTCCCTCGGCCACCCTCGTCGGCTCCACCCAGGTGATCCACGTGCGGGGCTTTCGTCTCCTGGAGATCTGACTGCGGCCATGCCCAGCGCCTTTTCGCGCTTTTGGGAACGGGTCCTTTCCTTTGCCCGCCAGGAGCCCTCCTTCCTCCTTCCCTTCGATTGGGTGAAGGAGCGGGTGCCCATCACGGGCTGGCGGTACCAGGGGCTCCAGGAAGTGGAGCTGGAGAAGATCGTGGGGAGCGTGAACCGCTACCACGATTTCACCCGCGCGTTTTTGCCCCTCCAAGAGGATGAGCGGCTGAAGCGCGTGGAGCAGGCCATGGCCCGGGGTGAGATCCTCCCGCCCGTGGTCCTCTACAAGCTGGGGGAGGCTTACTTCGTTGTGGATGGACACCATCGGGTGGCGGCCGCCAAGAAACAGGGCAGCCGGTTCATCGACGCGGAGGTGTGGGAGTTCATCCCCCTTGTGCCCATCACCGCTGCGGACACGGAGAAGGACATCCTGCTCAAGGCGGAATACGCCACGTTCCTGCGGCACACCCGGCTCAAGGAATTTCGTCCCGAGGCAGAGATCATCTTTTCCGAGCTCTCGGGCTACCGCAAGCTTTTAGAGCACATCGATGTGCACCGCTACTTTCGGGGGGTGGAGGAGGGCCGGGAGATCCCCTATGCCGAGGCGGTGGTCTCCTGGTACGACCGGGTGTACAAGCCCATCGTGGAGGCCATCCGGGAGACCGGGATCCTTTCCCAGTTTCCGGGCCGTACGGAGGCCGACCTCTATGTTTGGCTTTCCGAGCACCTTTATTACTTGGCCCAAGAGCAAGGGGGGGTTCCGGAGCTGAGGGAGGCCGCACGTCGCTTCGCCCAAAAATACGGGCTCAGCCTGAGGAACTAGGCCGGAAAAGTTTTCGCGCGCGCCAAAAGTATTCCCCGCCGGAGATCACGGCCAAGGCCACCGCAAGATACAAGAACACCTCCTTGAGGAGGAGGCCCAGCTCGCCCACGCCGAAGTAGCGGGTGGCCAGGATGAACAGGGCCAGCCCCACATGGGAGATGGTCTTGAGTTTGCCCAGGGCGCTGGCAGCGATCACCACGCCTTCAGCCAGGGCGAACACGCGCAGGCCCGTGACCAGGAACTCCCGGGCCAGGATGACGACGACGGGCAGGGCCCGCAGCTCGCCGAACTCCACAAAGGCCACGAAGGCCGCGGTCAAAAGGATCTTGTCCGCAATGGGATCGGCCAATTTCCCGAACGTGGTCACCTCCCGCAGGGAGCGCGCCAAATATCCGTCCACCGCGTCGGTGAGGGCTGCTGCGGCGAACAGCGCCAGGGCCAGGATCTTGAACACCGTTCCAGGAAGAAAGAGGAACACCAAAAAGAGGGGAACGGCCGCGATGCGCGCCACGGTGAGGCTGTTGGG
>CALKFO010000098.1 GCA_938084765.1 Candidatus Bipolaricaulota bacterium
GTGGTGCGGTCCTTGTGGAAGTGCTGGGCGATCTTTGGGGCGGTCCAGCCCTCGGCCGCCAGGCGGACCATCATGGCCCACAGGCGGGTCTTCTTGTGGGTCCTTGGGTCCAGGGAGAGCTCCAGGAGGAGCCGGTCCTCCTCAGGGGTCAGCTGGATCTGAAGAGGGGCTGCCATGTTGACATGATAAGGGGTTGGCACTTAACTCGGGATTAGTGGGTAAGGGAAAGCCTTGCCCCTCTTGCTGAAAACGCTCCAGCAGGTACTCGCAAAGCCTTTCCCGCACCTCGTGGAAGACCAAGCGGTCTAAAAGATGGAGAAGCTGGCCCTGGCGGCGGGCCAGGTAGCGGATTAAGGCCCGGGCCAAGGGAGGGCGTGCCTCCACCAACTGGAAAAAGCGTTCCTTGGGGATGGCCAGCACCTGGCTTTCCTCCAGGGCCTCGGCACTGGCGGGGTAGGTGGGCCGGTCTAGGAATAGGGTCACCTCGGCCAGGACCCGCCCCGGTCCCTCCAGGTGCAACACCACCTGCTTGCGTCCCTCTGGGTCCAGCTTGTACACCTTGATGAGGCCCTTTTCCACCACGAAGAGGGACTGCACGGGCTCCCCCTCGAGGAAAAGCACCTCCCCCCGCTTTAGCCGCCTAGCTCGGGTTTCCTGTTCCAAGGCCCTAAGGTCCTCAAGGGCCAGATCGCGGAACAGGGGAACCTGCTTAAGGTCCATCCCTTACCCCTTTAATGTGGCCAAGCGCCGCTGTGCCTCTTCCAGATAGGGCTCCAGTCTTAGGGCCCTGGCGTAGGCCTCTTTGGCCACCTCCAGGTAGCCCAAAGCCTCGGCCAACTCACCCAGGCGGAGGAAACCAGAGAGGGCCCGGTCTTGAAGGTAGTTCCGTTCCCCCTCCACCCATTCCCCATAGGGATCGTCGCCATACAGGGGACCCTTGTACAGCTCCAGGGCTTGCCGGAGCGTTTTGAAGGCAGAAAGGCCGTCCTCCAGGTCGGCCTTGCGCATCAGTTCCTCAAAGCGCTCAAAGTCCAAGAAGCGGTTTTCGGGAAGCTTGAGCCGGTAGTACTCTCCTTCGCGCTCCACAATGCCCGGAAGGGTTTTGCGGATGTGGTAAACCTGGGTGTAGAGCTCCTGCCGTGCCCGGTCTGGCGACAGGTCAGGCCAGAAGATTTCGCAGATGTCCTCTATGTAAAGTGCCCGGTCCTTGTTGGCCAGGAGGTACTTGAAAAGCTGGAAAGCCCCGCTCCGCCCAAAGTCCCTAGAGCTCAGCTCCTTACCGTGGTACCGGAGGCGGAACTGGCCCAAGGCGTAGATTTCCAGCTCCGGGGACGGGGTGTCTGGCTGCCCTGAAGGGAAAAGGAAGGGGATGGCTAGACGGGTGAACCAAAGGGTCGGGGCCGCCGGGCGGGTGGCGGGCTTAGGGGGACGGGCGTGGAACAAGGTGACCATGGCCACCACCTCCCCCCGGGCCCAAAGGGGCAAGCAAGTCCTGGGGCGCCCCTGGGCCTCTGGGCACGCGGGGAGCCCGTTCTTATAACCCACCACCGCTCCCTGCCAAGCCGGGCAGTTTCGCATCTCACATTGGGGAACAAGGCCCCGTTCCCACCTTTCTCCCCCTCGGGCCACCAAGCGGACCCCGGTGGCTTGGCTCAGGCGTTGAAGCTCTTTTAGCAGGGTAAGGCGCGCCTCGGAAATCTCACCCCGGTAGAGGTGCTGATGGAGGGCCTGCAAACCCACCTCTCCCAACCGGGTGAGGAGGGTGTAAAGGGTGCTGGCGAAGAGGGGACCGATGCGGGAGAGGGTTTCCAAGGGTTCCTGGTGGTCCAGCTCGGCGTTGCGGGAGGCCAGATTCAGGACCCCGATAAGGCCTTGGGGGAGCTCTAAGGGGTAGCAGATGTAGGTTTGGTAGCCGAGTTGCTTTACCTTTTGCCGCAGGTACCGGGGGTCTTCGCTAAGGGAATGGGTGAAAAGCGGCTCCTGCTTAAGGGCCACGATGCCAGGGTAGCCTTCTCCCAGTTGAAACCAAGGCCTCTCCAGAAAGGCCTCGCGGTGGAGGCCCTCGTAGGCGGTGAGGATCAGGTGGTGTCCCTCGGGGTCTATCAAGAAAAGTTCGGCCGCCTCCATGCCCAAGGCTTGGCGTAGGGTACGGAGGAAGTCCTCGAGGGCTTGGGGAAACCCCTCGGGGCTCCGCAGGAGGTGTTGGGTTAAGCGGGAAAGCTCCAGGAGGAGGTCCGGGGGTTCGGCCCGTTCGGGGTAAAGCTCCACCAAAAAGCTCCCTGCTTCCCGGTATCCCTGGCAACGGAGGCGTCGGCCCTTGACCAACAAGGGGGTACTGGCCCGGTAGGCGCCCCGCCTAAGCTCCCGCTGCACCGGGCAGCGGGGACAAAGGGGGCGGCCGAAGGGATCCTGTCCCTGGACCAAGAGGGCGCAGGGGAGGCCGCTTCCCTCCAGGCCTAGGGAGGGGTCGGCCTCGAGGACCGTGGCCACCCCTTTAGGGTCCAGCCGCAACCGGGCTAAGGGCTTCATCCCTTTTCAGGATACGGGGTTTCTTTTAGGACGAATGTCCCGGGAAGTGCCAGTGGGCGCCAGGTCCTCCCTCCAGACTGAAAACCGGAGGTGAGGATGAAGGGCAAAAGGTTCTTTCCCCTGGCCTTGCTCCTGGCCCTATCCGTGGCCCTGGCCCAAGATGGGAAGGCCCTTTACGGCCAGTACTGCGCCGCTTGCCATGGGCCTGAGGCGCAGGGCATCCCCGGGGCCATTCCCCCTTTAGCGGGGAACCCACGGGTACAGGAGGAGGCCTACGTGGTGAAGGCGGTGCGGGAGGGGATTTCTGGTCCCCTGGAGGTAGGGGGGGTGAGCTATAGCGGGGTCATGCCCCCCATGCCCCAGGTCTCCGAGGCCCAGGCCCGGGCCATCGCCCAGTATCTAAAGGGTTTATCCGGTGCCCAAGCTGAGGCTCCAGCGCCCGCGCCTCAGGTCCAAGGGGATCCTGCCTTAGGCCGGGCCCTGTACCTAGGTCAGAAGGCCTTGCAGAACGGCGGGGCCCCCTGCCAGGCCTGCCACACGGTGGCGGGGGTGGGCTTCCTCGGCGGGGGGTCCTTGGGCAGGGACCTCACGGATGCCGCTAAGCGCCTAGGAGGCGAGGCCGGGCTCAGCGCCCTTTTGCAGAACCCCGCTTTCCCCGTGATGCGGGAGGCCTACAAGGGTAGGCCCCTTACCGAGGCTGAGGCGGCGGCTTTGGCCGCGTTCTTGGTGCAGGTTTCCAATGAGGTTCCAAGGCCCGCTTCCCTGTATCTGGGCCGGTATTTGGTGGCCGGCCTGGTGCTCCTCTCCATCCTTCTCCTTTACCAGGCCATCCTTTGGCAGCTCCGTCCCAAAAGCCTGGCGGAGCGCATCCAAAGCCAGCTTAGGAGGTAGACATGAGGGACTGGATCAAGGAAATAGAAAGCCCGGCGGAAAGGAAGTGGGAGGAGTTCTACCGTAACCGCTTCCAGCACGACAAGCGGGTGCGCACCACCCACGGGGTGAACTGCACCGGCTCTTGCTCCTGGGAGGTCTTTGTCAAGGACGGCGTGGTCACCTGGGAGCTTCAGGCCACGGACTACCCCAGCCTCGAGGCCGGCCTTCCCCCCTACGAGCCCCGGGGTTGCCAGCGGGGCATCAGCTTCAGCTGGTACCTCTATAGCCCCATCCGGGTGAAGTACCCCTACGCTAAGGGGGCCCTTTTGGACCTATACCGGGAGGCCAAGAAGCGCTACCCCGACCCGGTGGCCGCCTGGGAGGCCATCCAGAGCGACCCTCACAAGCGTAAGCGCTACCAGAAGGCCAGGGGCAAGGGGGGTTTTAGGCGGGCCAGCTGGGATGAGGTCCTGGAGCTCATTGCTGCCGCCGTGGTCTCCACGGTGAAGCGCTATGGGCCGGACAGGGTCATCGGTTTCTCCCCCATCCCCGCCATGAGCCAGATCTCCTACGCTGCCGGCAGCCGCTTCCTCTCCCTTTTGGGCGGCGTGCCCATGAGCTTTTACGACTGGTACTGCGACCTGCCCAACGCCTCCCCCGAGATCTGGGGGGAGCAGACCGACGTCCACGAGTCCGCCGACTGGTACAACGCCCGTTTCATCGCGGTGATGGGCTCCAACCTCAACATGACCCGCACCCCCGACACCCATTTCATCTCCGAGGTGCGGCACGCCGGGGCCAAGCTCACCGTCTTCAGCCCCGACTTTTCCCAGGTTTCCAAGTACGCTGACTGGTGGATTCCCATTAACCCGGGTCAGGATGGAGCCTTCTGGATGGCGGTGAACCACGTGATCCTCAAGGAATACTACGCCGAGCGGGAGGTGCCCTATTTCCTGGACTACCTGAAGCGCTACACCGATGCCCCCCTCCTGATAGAGGTTCGGGATGGGCGCCCTGGGCGGTACCTGCGGGCCAACCGCCTCGCGGACTACGCCGAGGAGGAAAACGGGGACTTCAAGCTCCTCCTCTGGGATGAGGATAAGGGTCCCAGGATGCCTGGGGGTACCATTGGCTTCGGCTGGCAGAAGGAAAAGGGCAAGTGGAACCTGAAGCTGGAAGACCCCAGGACCGGCGAGCCCTTAAACCCCCGCCTGAGCCTCCTGGGGGCGGAGGACGAGGTCCTTCTTCTGGAGTTTGACGACTTCGCCTCCGACCGGAAGCTTAAGCGGGGTGTACCGGTTAAGTACGTGGTCACCAAGGAGGGGGAAAGGGTGGCGGTGGCCACGGTCTTTGACCTCCTCATGGCCCAGTTCGGGGTGGGGCGGGGTTTGCCTGGGGACTATCCCAAGGGCTACGAGGACGATCTTCCGTACACCCCCGCCTGGCAGGAGAAGTGGACCGGGATTCACCGGGATACCCTCCTCAAGTACGCCCGTTCCTGGGCGGATAACGGCCTCAAGACCCGGGGGAAAAACCTCATCATCATTGGGGCGGGCATCAACCACTGGTACCACAACAACCTCCTCTACCGGGCGGGGATCGTGGCCCTCATGCTCACGGGAAGCGTGGGGGTGAACGGTGGGGGCCTCGCCCACTACGTGGGCCAGGAGAAGCTGGCCAACCAGGCCTCTTAGGGTCCCATCGCCTTTGCCACCGACTGGGGCTACCCCCCTAGGCAGCAGAACACCCCTAGCTTCCACTACGTCCACTCCGACCAGTGGCGCTACGAGCGGGGCTTTTCCGCCTACGACAAGACGGCGGCGGGTCTAACGGACCACACCATAGACCACCAGGTGCGGGCGGTGCGCAAGGGGTGGCTCCCCTTCTTCCCCCAGTTCAACAAAAGCCCCTTGGAGGTGGTCAAGGAGGCGGAGGCCAAAGGGGCTAAGACCGAGGCGGAGATCGTCCAGCATGTGGTGGAGGCCCTTAAGCGGGGGGAGCTGAGGTTTGCCGTGGAGGATCCCGACGCTCCCGAGAACTGGCCTAGGGTCTGGTTCATCTGGCGGGGGAACGCCATCGGCACCAGCGCTAAGGGGCACGAGTACTTCCTGAAGCACTACCTGGGTACCCACACCAACACCATTGCCGAGGAGAAGGCCGAGGGACAGGTCCAGGAGGTGGTCTACCGCAAGCCGGCCCCCGAGGGGAAGCTGGATCTGGTGGTGGACCTCAACTTCCGCATGGACACCAGTGCCCTCTACTCCGATATCGTCCTTCCCGCCGCCACCTGGTACGAGAAGGACGACATCAACACCACCGATCTCCACACCTTCATCAACCCCCTGCAGGCGGCTGTGCCCCCTGCCTGGGAGTCCAAGCCGGACTGGGAGATCTTTAAGGCCATCGCCAAGAAGGTTTCCGAACTGGCCCGGGTCCACCTGCCCATTCCGGTGAAGGACATCGTGATGATTCCCTTGCAGCACGACACCCCGGACGAGCTGGCCCAGGCCGAGGACCGGGACTGGAAAAAGGGCGAGGTGGAGCCCATCCCCGGCAAGACCATGCCCAAGTTCCGGGTGGTGGAGCGGGACTACACCCAGCTTTACGAGAAGATGGTGACCCTAGGGCCGGTGGTGGAAAAGGTGGGAGTGGGGATGCACGGGCTTACCATCCCGGTGGAGGACTTCTATAAGGAGTTGGCGGAACGCCAGCCCAGGGTTTTCCAAGGGGAGAAGCGGCCCAGCCTCGAGGAGGCCCGCCAGGTGGCCGAGGCCATCCTCCTCCTGGACCCGGTTTCCAACGGGGAGTTGGCCTACCGGGCTTTCTTGGACGAGGAGAAGAAGACCGGGGTCAGGCTCACCGACCTGGCCGAGGGTAACCGCCACGTGCGCATTTCCTTTAAGGACATCGTGGCCCAGCCCCGCCGCCAGCTCACCACCCCCACCTGGAGCGCCGTCATCAACCAGGGCCGGGCCTATAGCCCCTACACCCTAAACGTGGAGCGCCTCATCCCCTGGCGCACCCTCACCGGCCGGCAACACTTCTACCTGGACCACCCCAACTACCTGGCCTTTGGGGAACACCTTCCCACCTACAAACCCCGGCCGGACGTCCATATGCTCCAGGAGACGGAGAGGAGCCTCAAG
>CALKFO010000099.1 GCA_938084765.1 Candidatus Bipolaricaulota bacterium
CTCAAACAGGGCGCTCAGCGCCGTCTCGGAGGCGGAGAAGAAGGCAGAGAGGAAGAGGAGCAAAAGGAGAAGCAAACCTTGCGATCCCGGGCTCACCGTTCACGTCACCCCTGTGGGGTATTATAGGCGCAAGGCGCAGAGACAGGGTCCCAAGCAAGGAGGAGGCATGGATTTGGAGGAACTGCGCAGGTTGTGTGCGCTCATGCGGGAGGAGGGACTGGTGGAGTTGACGGTGGAGGAGGCCGGCCGGCGGGTGACCTTGCGTCGGCCGGCTCAGCCCCTGCCGCCCCAGGGCCCCCCGCCCCCCCTCCAGGGCATCCTCGTGCGCTCGCCCGTCGTGGGCACGTTCTGGATCCGCCCGGCTCCCGGCGAGCCCCCGTTCGTCAAGGTGGGCGACGTGGTCCAGCCCGGCCAAGTCCTGTGCATCGTGGAGGCCATGAAGGTCATGAACGAAATCCGGGCGGAGACCGCAGGGGTGGTGGAGGAGATCCTGGTGGAGGAGGGCGATCCCGTGGAGTACGGCCAGCCCCTCTTTCGCCTGCGCCCCGTGTGAGGGATGGAAAAGGTCCTCATCGCCAATCGGGGGGAAATCGCGCTGCGCATCCTTGAGGCCTGCCGGGAGGAGGGCCTGTTTGCCGTGGCCGTGTACTCCGAGGCCGAGCGGGAGGCCCTGCACGTGCGCGAAGCCCCGGAGGCCGTGTGCATCGGCCCTGCGGACCCGCGTCGGTCCTACCTCTCCATCCCCGCCCTGATCTCCGCCTGCGAGATCACCGGCGCTGACGCCCTCCACCCCGGCTACGGCTTCCTCTCCGAAAACCCGGACCTCGCGGAGATCTGCGAGGCGCACGGGATCACGTTCATCGGACCGTCGTCTCAGATCCTGCGCCTGTGCGGGGACAAGGTCGCGGCCAAGGAGGCCGCACGGGAAGCGGGCTTGCCCGTGCTTCCCGGAAGTCCGCCCTTGGCCCATGAGGACGAGGCGCAAAGGTGGGCAGAGGAGCTAGGGTTTCCCGTGCTGCTCAAGGCTGCGGCGGGAGGAGGTGGCCGGGGCATTCGCCTCCTTCGCTCCCCCCAAGAGCTCAAAGCCGTGTTCCGCCAGGCCCAAAAGGAGGCGGAACTCGCCTTCGCCGATGGTCGGTTGTACCTGGAGCGCTACGTTCCCCGGCCCCGCCACGTGGAGGTCCAGATCCTGGCCGACAAGTTCGGGAACGTGGTGCACTGGGGAACACGGGATTGCACCGTGCAACGCCGGCACCAAAAGCTCGTGGAGGAGGCGCCTGCACCGTCCCTGCCTCCGGCGCTGCGGGAACGCATGGCCCAGGCCGCGGTGCGCCTGTGCGAGCACATCGGCTACGTGGGCGCGGGCACCGTGGAGTTCCTCGTGGACGGCGAGGACTTCTACTTCATCGAGATCAACGCCCGCATCCAGGTGGAGCACCCCGTCTCGGAGATGCTGGTGGGCCGCAACCTCATCCGGGAACAGCTCCGCGTGGCCCAGGGGAAGCCTCTGGAATATAAACAGAGCCAAATCGAGCTCTATGGGCATGCCATCGAGTGCCGCATCAACGCCGAGGATCCCGATCGCGATTTTCTGCCGTCCACCGGGCGCGTGTGGATCCATGCCCTTCCCGGCGGGGTGGGCGTGCGCGTGGACACCCACATCTACCAGGGCATGCCCGTCCTCCCCTATTACGATCCGCTGTTGGCCAAGATCATCGCCCATGGGGAGGACCGGGAGGAGGCCCGCACCCGCCTGTACTCCGCCCTCCGGCGGTTCCAGATCAGCGGGGTCAAGACCAACCGGGATTTCCTCCTCTCGGTCATCTCCCACCCCCAATTCGCCCGTGCCTTCTTGGGCACGGACTTCCTTGAGCGCGTCAAGTCCCAGGAGTAGACTGACCGCGTGTTCGAATCCCTAAGCGAGCGTCTGAGCCAGATCTTCCAGCGGCTGCGGGGCAAGGGGTTGCTCACCCAGGCCGACGTGGACCAGGGCCTCAAGGAAATTCGGGCCGCCCTCCTTTCCGCCGACGTGCATGTGGAGGTGGTGAAGGAGCTCCTGGGGCGGGTGCGGGAGCGGGCGGTGGGCGAACGGCTTGTGGAATCCCTGTCCCCGGCTCAACAGCTTTTGGCCATTGTGCGGCAGGAGATGGCCCGGGTCATGGGCGGCGAGGCCCAAAAGCTCAAGCTTTCCGGAAAGCCGGCGATCGTGGTGTTGGTGGGGCCGGCCGGCTCGGGCAAGACCACCACCGCGGCCAAGCTGGCCCGCCACCTGGCGAAAAAGGGACGCAAACCCCTGTTGGTCTCAGCGGACCCCGAGCGGCCGGCGGCCGCGGAACAGCTGGCCACCCTGGCCCAGCGCCTGGGCCTCCCCTGGGCCTCCGCTGACCAACACCCCCTGGACCAGGTGCCCCAGATCCTGGCCCGTGCCCGCCGCGAACTCTGGGACGTGGTGATCCTGGACACCCCTGGTTCCCCGCCCGGAGTGCCTCCGCCCCCCTTCCTCTCGGAACTCCTCCCCAAGATCATGCCCAGCGACGTACTCCTTGTGGTGGATGCCCTGACCGGTCAGGAGGCCCTGCGCGTGGCCGAGGTCTTTCAGCCCCTTGGGCTCACGGGGATCATCCTCACCAAGCTTGACGGCGATGCGCGGGGCGGCGCGGCCCTCTCCCTTCCCTCCCGGCTGGGAAAACCCCTCCTGTTCGTGGGGGTGGGCGAGCGGCCTGAGGACCTCGAGCCCTTCCACCCCGAGCGCATGGCCGACCGCATCCTGGGTTTGGGTGACCTCTCGGGCCTGGTGGAAAAGCTGCAGGAGACGGGGGTGGCGGAGCGGGCCGCTCGAGCCCTCAAGGAAAAAACGTTCACCTTGGAGGACTTCCTGGCCCAGCTGGAGGCCATGCAGCGGGCTGGCCCCTTGGGCCAGCTCCTGGCGCGCCTGCCGGGCTTCGCCCGCCCTGCGGAGGACGAGATCGCCCAGGAATTCAAGAAAATGAAGGCCATCATTCAGTCCATGACGGTTGAGGAGCGGCGCAACCCCCATATAATCGGGGCCAGCCGCAAGCGGCGGATCGCCCGCGGCTCAGGAACCACTGTCCAGGACGTGAATCGCCTCCTGGCTGAGTATGAACAGGCCAAAAAGCTCATGAAGGAGCTGGGCCGAGGCAGGTTCCCAGGTGGTAAACTTCCGTTCCCGAGGTGATGGTATGGCGGTGAAGATTCGGCTGATGCGCGTGGGCAAAAAGAAGCAACCCCATTACCGCATCGTGGTGGTGGAGGAGGCCTCCAAGCGGGATGGCGCCGTGGTGGAGGTCATCGGCCACTACCATCCTTTGCAAGAGGTCGATGACCTCACAGTGGACGTGGAGCGGGCGCTTTTGTGGCTGGAACGGGGGGCCCAACCCACGGAGGCCGCGCGGCACCTGCTGTCCCGCGCCGGGGTCATGAAGGCCTGGCACGAGCGGCGATTTGGACCCAAGAGTGCTGCTGGAGCTGAGCCGCTACCTGCTTAGGGCGATCGCCTCCCACCCCACGGGGATCGCGGTGGAACACATCCAGTCCGGCGGGGTGGAGTTTCTGTTCCTGGAGGTAGCGAAGGCCGACAAGGCCCGCCTGAGCGAACGGGACAAAGAGGCCTTGGTGCTCGTCCTCGAGAGGATCGGCAAGAGACTGGGCCGCGAGGTCATCGTCGACTGGCGATGAGGTTCGACGTCGTCACCATTTTCCCGGACATGCTCCGCCCCTTTTTCTCCCAGGGAATCCTCGCCAGTGCCCAAGAAAAGGGGCTCATCGAGATCCATGTGCACGACCTGCGTGCGTTTTCCCCGGATCCGCGGGGGCTGGTGGACGACCGGCCGTTTGGCGGCGGCGCGGGCATGGTGATGCGACCGGAGCCCTTCGCCCGGGCGGTGGCAGCCATCGCCCAGGAGACGAAAACCCAACCCTACGTGATCCTCCTTTCCGCGCAGGGGGTGCTGTTCAATCAGGAGTGGGCCAAGCGCCTGGCCCGAAAACCCGCCCTACTCCTTCTTTGCGGCCGCTATGAGGGCGTGGACGAGCGCGTCCTTTCCTTCTGCGACCTGGAGCTTTCCATAGGCGACTTCGTCTTGGCCGGCGGGGAGCTGGCCGCGGCCCTCGTGGTGGAGACCACGGCCCGCATGGTCCCTGGCGTGGTGGGCCGCTATGATTCCGTGGCCACGGACTCCTTCTATCCGGGCCCGCGCCTGGGCTTTCCGCAATACACCCGCCCCCGCGTCTTCCGCGGGCTGGCGGTGCCGGACGTCCTCCTTTCCGGGGATCACGAGCGGATCCGCCGCTTTCGGGAAAAAGAGGCCTGGAAGAAAACGCTGCGCAACCGGCCGGATCTTTTGGGGCTGCGGTGGGAAAACGATGATGGCGAAGCTCACCCTCGATGAGGCTTTGGAGCATGTCGGTTTTGGGCCTTTTCAGAAGCGCCTTCTTCTTCTGTGCGGCGCGATCTGGGCCGCGGTGGCCATGGACGTGCTCGTCGTCTCCTTCGCTCTTCCTTCCCTCCGCCGGGAGTGGACGCTTTCCCCGGCCCAGGCGGGTCTTCTGGCTTCGGCCACGTTCTGGGGGATGCTGGTGGGCGCGTGGTTTTGGGGGATCGTCGCTGATCGTTTCGGGCGCCGCCGCGTTTTGGCTGCCACAATCATCGTGGAAAACGTGTTCACCTTGCTCTCCGCGCTGGCCCCCAACTTCCCCACGGTGTTGGCCACGCGGGTCCTCATCGGGTTCGGCATGGGCGGAGCGCTTCCGGCGGACTACACGCTGTTTACGGAGTTTTTGCCTGTCGATCGTCGCGGCCGCAACCTGGTCCTCATGGAGGGGTTTTGGGCCGTGGGGGCGTTAGCCGCTGCCGGAACAGCCTGGGCCGTGATCCCCAGGTTCGGCTGGCGGCCGTTCTTCGCCCTCGCCGCCCTCCCGGGAATCCTGGCGTATTTCGTCCTCCGCCACGTTCCTGAATCCCCACGTTTTCTGCTCGTGCAAGGCCAGGCCGAGCAAGCGCGAGCGATCCTTTCCCGAATCGCCAAGGAGAACGCCCGGGACTTCCCTCAAGCCGAGCTGGTGCTCACCCCCGGCCGGCGGGCATCCGTACGGTCCCTCTGGGAGCCCCGTTATGCCCGCACCACCGCCCTCCTTTGGCTCATCTGGTTCGGCATCTCCCTGGGCTACTATGGGGTGTTCACCTGGTTGCCCCAGATCTTCCTGGAGCGGCAAATGGAGTTCGTTCGCTCCTATGGGTACATGGTGGGCATCACCTTGGCCCAGATCCCCGGCTACGTCTCCGCCGCGTACTTTGTGGAGCGGCTCGGCCGGAGGCCCACGTTGGGCCTGTACCTTTTGGCCAGCGGGGTCTTCACCCTTCTTTTCGGGGCCGCCCAGCTGCCCTGGGTCTTCGTCCTCATGGCCGTGGGGATGTCCTTCTTCGTCCTGGGCTCGTGGGGTGCGCTGTACGCTTACACGCCCGAGGTCTACCCCACCCAGCTTCGGGCCACGGGCATGGGCGCAGCCAGCGCCATGACCCGCGTGGCCGGCCTGCTGGCTCCCCTCTTGGGCGGGCTGCTCCTGGCCACCTCGTTGCCCTTGGCCTTGACCGTGTTCGCCCTCGCCTTCGTCGCCTGTGGGCTGGCCGCGCTGGCCCTTCCCTACGAGACGCGCGGAAAACGCCTCCTGGACCTGGTGGGCTAAGGCTCCCGGAGCAGGCGGACCCAGGTGGCCAGCTTGGGGTAATGGGTGCCGGGCCAAAACAGCCGGCCGCAGGAGCTGCACTCAAAGTATTCCGTGCACCAGATCCGCACCTTGGGCGGTGCCCTGCGCTTTCCCTCCTCCGGCGGGAGTCGGCGCAAAAGGCCGTTGCAGCGCAAACAGCGGGTGAAAGGCGCAAACCTCCCCGCCAGGTCGAACCGGCGCACCACCTCCTGCGCCTGCTCCAAAGCTTTGGTGGAGCGCACCCAATAGCCGTGCGTCACCGCGCCATGCTTGAGGAGCTCCCGATCCCGGGTGAGCAGGATCCGCCCCTCCTGGGCCAAGGCCACCAGCTCCGCATCGGTGATATCCGGACGGTGCACGGTATCGAACCCCAGAAGGCGAAGGATGCGCGCGAGCTTCCCTAAGTGTGCATCCACAGCGAAAGCGATCCTGCGCAGGGGCTCTGGACGCACCTTCAGCACCGCGCTCACATCCAAGCTCTCGAACATCGGATACACGGCGACCCGATCCCCGTCTTGCAAGCGGTAATTGAAGTCCACGGATTCGCCGTTCACCACGACGAGCTCCACCTCCACATGGGGCACGCCCAGGGCCTCGATGGCCTCCTTCACGGAGGGTTCCCCTTGGAAGGCGTAGGGGATGGTGCGGCCGCGGACCTCCGAGGGCAGAAAATCGTTGAGCTCCGCGTAGAACCGGAAAAAGGCCTGCTTCACGCGAGACGGAAAATGGCCTTGGCCCGGCTCAAGTCATCCACGGTGAACACGAGCATGTTCTTCTCCGCGGCGAAGTAGCAGGAAAGAACATTGATGCCGTCGCGGGCCAGCCGATCGAGCACGGTGGCCAGTTGTCCGGGCTGGTGGGGCAGGCTCAACGTGAGGGCCTCCCGCTCCTCATAGTCCACCCCCAGCCGCTTCAGGACCTTGCGCGTCCTGTCGGGCGCGTCCGTGATCATAGAGACCACAGCCTCATCGAGGACGGTGAGGGCGGCAATGGCCTCGATGTTCACCTTTTCCTCGGCCAACGCGGCGGCCACCTCCAACAGCGCTCCCGGCTTATTCCCCAAAAAGAAGGTGAACTCCTGCATCCGTCTCACCCCCTTGCGATCGTACTCGCTCCAACCAAGCCTGCAGGATGAGCACAGCCGAGAGGGCATCCACTTGGCCTTTGCGCTTGCGCGGGGGAAGCCCAGCCTCGCGCAGCACGCGCTCGGCCTCGGCGGTGGTCCAGCGCTCGTCCACGAAATAGAGGGGGAGCTGAGCGGCCTGGGCCACGGCCTGCGCGAACGCCCGCACCTCTTGGGCCTGAGGGCTCAGCCGGCCATCCATGTGCAGGGGCAGGCCCACCACCAAGGCCTCCGCTCCGAGGCTGCGGGCGAGCTCCGCCAGCGCCCGCACGTCCTCCTGCCCGCCCCTGCGCCAGTAGACCCCCTGGGGAACGGCCAGGGTTCCGGTCGGGTCCGTGCGGGCCAGGCCCACCCTGCGCGCGCCCACATCCAAAGCCAGGATCCTCTTCATGAGCGGGCGAGGATGGACAACGCCCTGCGCAGCATCTCCTCCACCGAGGCCTCCGGGCACTCCTGGCGCACGAGCTCTATGGCCCGACGGGCCTCCTCGGCCTTGAAGCCGAGGGCCTTGGAGGTGAGGGCTTGGAGCACGATCCTTTCCTTTTCGGTCTCCGGTGGGGCGCCGGGAGGGGCCCACTTGCGGGCCCGTTCGGAGAGCTCCAACAGCACCCGTTGGGCGGTGCGACGGCCAACGCCCTTCACCGCGTCCAGGGCCGAGAGGTCCCCGCGGCGGATGGCCGCGACCAGCTCCGCCGGCGGCAAGGCCGACACGAGCTTGAACGCCAGCCTAGGCCCCACCTGCGGCACGGAAAGAAGCGCCACAAACATCTCCCGCTCCTCGAGACTGGCAAACCCGTAGAGGGAAAACGTGTCCTCCTGAAAGAGAAGATGCACGAAAACCTTGATCTCTTGCCCAATCCTCACGCTCTCCAGGGTGCGAGGAGGAACATAGAGGCGAAAGCCGATCCCGCCCACCCCAAGAACGAGGGTCTCCTCAGCCTTCTCCACCACCTGGCCGGAAAGGAAATCGATCATGACGCGATATGCAGGCTGGGTTCAGCTTTCGCCACCTGAGCGAGCCCGAAAAACGCGCGCTCCACGTCGGCCTGGGGGCCGGAGAGGAGAAGGGCCACCGCGCCGCTTTCCCGTCCCACCCCACCCCCACCCATTTGCACCGCCTCCATCCCGTCGAGGAGGTGTACCGCCTCGGTTTCCGTGATCACCGTGCCCACCAGGGAAACCAAGCCGAGCTTGGGACCGGCCGCTAGGTCGAGCCTTCCCCGGCCCAAACGCTGGGCAAGTTCCCAAACGCGGCTGTGGACGGACTTATTGCGGGAAATGGGGATGATCACCTCCACACCCCGCGCCAGGGCAGCGGCCAAGAACTTGCCCACCGTGCCCCCGTCCTCGCCGGCCACGTACACGCCCGCCACCCCTTGAGGATCCAGGACGTTTCCGCCCTTGATCACCCCGTCGCCCGGGGAGAGACGGGCCAAGATCTCTGGCCAGGTCAAGTTCTTGGGCTCGCCGCGCTCCACCACGAGCATGGGCTCCCGCGCCGCGGGAGGAAGGATTTTCAGCTCTTCCGCGACCAACCCGCCACATACCGCTCCTTGGGCACGGGTCGGCCCAAAAGCTCCTCGGCCACGTAGGCGTTGGTCGTTCCCCAACCGATCACGATGAGCCCATCCGCTTTGGCCTTTTGCACCGCAGGCAGGCGAGCCACGGCCCGGCCGATGAGACGCTTTCCCGTCTCGGACGGGATCACCACCACCGCTCTCCCCTCCGGCCTTGCCATGGATCTCCCTTCCATGCTATAACCGTACCGACAAGGGCTAGCCAAGGCAAAGGAGGGGGTATGCCGTTCACCAGGGAGGACTACGAGCGGGCGCGCCGGGAATTTCGCTGGGACATCCCGGAGAGCTACAACATCGCGGCCGTGGTGGATGCCCACGCCCAGAGGAAGGGCGATCAGCCTTGCGTCCTTTGGGAGTCCGAGGCGGGGGAGCGCCGAACCCTCACCTGGCGCCAGCTTTCTCAGCTCTCCTCGCGGTTTGCCGCCGTCCTCATGCGGTTGGGCGTGAAAAAAGGGGACCCCGTGATCCACATCTTCCCGAGGCTCCCGGAGGCCTTCATTGTGCAAATCGGCACGTTCAAGGCCGGGGCGGTGGCCGTGCCCTGCGTGGACATGCTGCGGGCCAAGGACCTCATCTACCGGGCCGAGGTGGCGGGCGCCCGGGTGGTCGTGGCCCACGTCTCCGTGGCCGAGGAGGTGGACGCCACCCGCGGCCAGTGCCCCCTGGAACACTTCATCCTCATCGGTGGAAAACGGCCAGGTTGGCTCTCCTTCGAGGAGGAAATCGAGAAGGCGCCGGAGGTGCCGCCCGTGCCCCTCACCGTGAACGATCCCCTCACCATCAACTTCACCTCGGGCACCACAGGGAACCCTAAACCGGTGATGCACCGCCACCGCTGGCTGTATGGGCACCTGCGCATCACCGCCCGGTATTGGTGGGATCTCTCCGAGGATGATCTCATGTGGGCCACCACCGCGCCCGGGTGGGCCAAGTGGTACTGGTCACCCATCGGCGTGGGTCTCAACGTCGGCGCCACCCAGTTCATCTATTACGGACGCTTCGAGGCCGAAAAATATCTGGAGCTCCTTTCCCGCTACCCCATAACCAAGCTGTGCGCCACGCCCACCGAGTACCGCATGATGATCCAGGTGCCGGATCTTGGCCGGTACAAGCTCAAGCTGCGCGATGCCCTGTCCGCGGGTGAGCCCCTCAACGTGGAGCCCATCGAGGTCTTCCGGGAAGTGTTCGGGGTGACCATCCGCGACGGCTACGGCCAAACGGAGTCCGTGTGTTTGGTGTGCAATCCGCCGGGACTCCCGGTGAAGCCGGGATCCATGGGCCTTCCCACGCCGGGTCCCAACGCCACGCCCATCGACGAGGAGGGAAACCCTGTAGGGCCGGGCGAAGTGGGTGAGATCGCCGTCCCGGTGGGCAACCCCGGCATCTTCGACGGGTACTGGCGCAACCCCGAGCTCACGCAGCAGGTGTTCTCCGGGAAGTGGTACCGCACGGGCGACCTCGTGCGGGTGGATGAGGAGGGCTACTTCTTCTTCGAGGGCCGGGCCGACGACGTGATCAAGGCCTCCGGTTACCGCATCGGCCCCTTC
Organism: Candidatus Bipolaricaulota bacterium; assembly: GCA_938084765.1. GTDB lineage: Bacteria > Bipolaricaulota > Bipolaricaulia > Bipolaricaulales > Bipolaricaulaceae > DTER01. The sequence continues at coordinate 9,972 of CALKFO010000099.1, forward strand.
GAGGTGGAGGATGCCTTGGTGTCCCATCCGGCCGTGGTGGAGGCCGCGGTGATCGGAAAACCCCATCCCGTGCGAGGTCAGATCGTCAAGGCCTTCGTGGTCCTGGCCAAAGGGTATCAGCCCTCCGAAGACCTCGTGAGGGAGCTGCAGGAACACGTGAAGCGGGTGACCGCGCCCTACAAGTACCCGCGGGAGATCGAGTTCGTGGAGGAGCTCCCTAAGACGCCCAGCGGCAAGATCAAGAGGGCTGAGCTTCGCCGCCGGGAGCTGGAGCGTCTCCAGGCTGAAGGGCAAACGCCCTGAGGCCTCTCCATGCGGGTTGATCTGGTGTTCATCACGCCGGAAGCGGAGCGGCTCATCGCTCGGTGCGCGCGGGTCAGCCACCGCAGCTCCGCCGAGGACCCCGAGGACGACCGCCGGCTGGTGCGCAAGCTCATCGCCCTTGGCCACGAGTCCGTACTGGAACACGCAACCGCCACATTCGAGATCTCGGGGATCTCCCGAGCTTGCGCCAACCAGCTCACCCGCCATCGGCTGGCGAGTTTCGTCCAGGAGTCTCAGCGCTATGTGGATGCGCGGCAAAGCCGCCTCGTCCGGCCACCCACCTATTCCGAAGACGACTGGCAAGCCGCTCAACAGCTGTTCCATCAGGCGCGGGAGCTCTACGCCAAGCTTCTCGCGCGCGGGGTTCCCAAGGAGGATGCCCGGTACGTGCTGCCGCTGGGGATCGAGACAAGACTCGTTTTGAGCGCGAACTTTCGGGAGCTCCGCCATATCCTGCGGTTGCGGCTGAGCCCCCAGGCCCAGTGGGAGATCCGGGAGCTGTGCCGCAGGATGTGGGAGCTCCTGTACGCCCACGCGCCCAGCTGCTTTGAGGACCTGCGGCCGTTGGCCCAAGGAAAGGAGGGGTCGCCATGATCGATGTCCGAGGGAGCCTCGCGGGTTACTCCCTCCTTTCGGATCGGGAGATCGCCGCGCTATGCACCGGTGAACGGCCCATGATCACCCCCTTCGTTCCCCGCCAGGAGGGCAAGCCCTCCTACGGATTGGGATCCTTTGGCTATGACATCCGTCTTGGCCGGAGGTTTCTCGTGCCCTTGGGCGGGGTGAACGCCGTGCTCGATCCGGTGAACTTCCCGCGGGATCTCTTTCGGGAGATCGAGGCGGAGGGGGTGTTTGAGCTGGCGCCGCATGCGCAGGTCTTGGCCGAGTCGGTGGAGACGTTTTGGATGCCGGATGACGTGATGGGCGTGTGTTGGGGGAAGTCCAGCTATGCCCGGTGTGGGCTTCTGGTGAACGTGACGCCGTTGGAGCCCCGCTGGCGGGGCAAGCTCACCATCGAGCTGGCAAACCTTTCCCCTCTTCCGATTCGGCTTCATGTGGGGCAAGGGATCGCTCAGGTCGTGTTCTTCCGGGGCCAAAGGCCCAAACGGGGATACGACGAAAAGGAGGCCGGGGGGCTCTACCAGGACCAGCCGGGCGTGACCTTGCCCAGGTGAACCCATGCTCACCCGCGAAATGGAGAGAGAGCTCGTGCGCTGGGCCGTGGACGCGCGGAAGCGGGCCTACGCGCCTTACTCCGGCTTTGCCGTGGGCGCGGCCCTCCTCGCTCACGACGGCAGGATCTTCACCGGTTGCAACGTGGAGAACGCTTCCTATGGCCTTACGGTGTGTGCGGAACGGGTGGCCCTGTTCAAGGCGGTGTCGGAGGGGGCGCAGGAGTTCGTGGCCCTGGCGGTGGCCTGTGGGCAGGACGTGTGCGCCCCGTGCGGCGCCTGCCGCCAAGTCCTCTACGAATTCTCTCCCCACCTTCTCGTGATCATGGCCGATGGCGAGGGGAAAACCTGGCGCACCGCCCACCTTTCCGAGCTTTTGCCCCACGGCTTTGGCCCCGACCATCTGCGTGGGTGAAACCGGGCCGCTGAGCAAAAGCGCCCGGTGCCTCAGGGAGGCGGGCCGCAGAGGGTCCACAAGACAAGACCAGCGCGAAATCGCAATTCGCCGTGACCAACGCGGACGCGTACAATGCAGCACAAGGAGGAGCAATGTTTCGCGAACGTCATTGGCGTGTGGGGCGTTCCGGTGTGGCGGGCACGTTTTGGTTTGCCGGATGGCTCTTCACTTTAGCCTTCGCCCAGCTTCCGTGGTGGCAGGCCATCCTGGCTTTGGTCATCTGGCCTTACTATCTCGGGGTGAGGTTGCGCTGAGCTCTGCCCAGCTTAGGATCGACGAGGAAGACCCGCAAGAACCGAGGGAGCGCAGCGGTCAGCACCTCTTTTACGGGGAGCTCAGCGGGAGCTAAACGTTCATGCTCAAGCGTTTGCGCGCCTGCGCGGTGTGCCGCAAGTCCTCCCCGGCCTTTTCGGGCCTCCAAAATTAGAAAAGACCCTGAAGGTGCCTCGCCACTTCCGGGGTGAGGTCCACCACCGGGGTCTGGCTGTACATCACCACATCTTTGGTGCGCAGCACAAGGTGACAGCCCTGGTCTTGGGCCACCTGTTGCGCCACCTTCAGGATCTTCACCGCTGCCACCTGGGTGAGGACCTGGTCCACCTCCTGGAACGCCGTTTGAAGCTGTTGAATCTGGCCAAAGAAATCGGCGTAGTTGAGGATGGCCACCTGAGCCTGGGTCACCAAGCCCTCCACCTGTTTGGCCAAAGGCTGGATCTGATCGCGCAAGCTCTGGAGGTCCAGGCGCCACTCCGCAAAACCTGGTGAAGCGAGCATTTTCTCGAGCATGGACATGTTCACCCGCACCTGGGCCTGGAGGAGTTCAGCTTGGAGCTTGGCGTACTGCTGCTGATAGAGGCTCGGCTGGATCTGACCCTGGGCATACTGGTTTTGAAGGCTTTGGATCTCGCGGGCTTTGGCTTGAAGGGCACCGCGCTCCCCCGCCACCTGGGGAAGGAAAACGCGCATGAACAAGTCTTCTGCATCCACCACACCAATGCGCAGGCCCGAAGAGGAAAGTGAGGTTTTGATCTCAGCCCATTGGCCCTCCAGGCTCGTCAACCGCCCTCGGATTTGAGCCAGTTGACCCTCGAGCTCACCCAGGCGCTGTTCCACAAGCCGGAAACCTTCCGGATCCCAGGCGGACACCTGGGCCTGAACCGAGGCCACGGTCTGGCCCAACTGCTCCAAGGCCGCAGCCAAGGGGGCCCATGCGTGGACGGTCCCCTCCAAGCGGGAGAGACTCTGTTCCACTTGGGCGAGCTTTCCCGTGACCCAATCGAGCTGCCTGGCCAAATCCTCAAGCCGTGCGGAATCCATGGCAGCCACCTTGCCGCTTAACGCCGCCAGATCCTTGGCGACCTTGCTCACCTCAGCCCGCGCTCCCTGAACTTCGCTCGTCAGGTTCCGCACATCCCCGGACACTTTGGAGAGGTCTTTGTTCAAGGCTTCAATCCGTGTGGAAAGGTTGCGGATGTCATTTTGACGGATGCCCTGGGTGACCACGAGCATCTCCTCCCGCACGTCGATCAGACGCTGATGTGTGCTGTTCACCCGCAGCAAGGCCACGAGAGCCAAAAAAACGCCCAGGAAACCCGCGATGTACCCCAAAGTGTGCCATTTCCGGCGCATTCAACCTCCTTATCCGCCATTTTACTCCAAGCGAACCAAACCTAAGCCATGGCGGACGCCAACGCGATGGGAACCGGCGTACCCGGCCAGGGACGGTCAACCGCCAAGGTCGCGCACACGACAACGCCCCCGGCAAAGCGTGGCCGCTCATTTATGGGTGAGGCCCGGCGTGCCGAGCCCAGCCGCGGGTTGAACGATGCGGCGCTTCCACGTGCCCTGCCGCACCCAAAGGACGAGGGCCAGGCCGGCCAGGACGTTGCTCAGGGTCATGCCCACCCACATCCCCGTGGTGCCCAACCCGAAGCGGTAACCCAAAAGCCAGGAAAGGAAGACCCGCAGCCCCCACAGACGCACGATGGCCATGATCATGGGGGGAACGGTGTGGCCCGCGCCGCGGAAGACCGCCGCCGCGGCATCGAAAAGCCCAAAAAACGGGATGGAGATCCCAAAGATCGTGATGTACCACACGCCTTCCTGGATCACCGCGGGATCGCGGATGAACAAGGAGAACAGGGGGCGACGCAGCAGCAGGGTCACGCCGTACAGCCCGACCAGGGCGGCAAACGTGGCGAGGATGCCCCGGCGGGCCACCTCCTCCGCCCGCGCGTACCGCTCCGCCCCCAGGTTCTGCCCGATCATGGCCACCAGGGCGCTCCCCGCCCCCCAGCTCACCACGTTGATCAGGTTGATGACGCGGTTGCCCACGGTATAAGCGGCCACAACCGTGGTGCCAAAGCCGGCCACGAGGCCCATCATCACCACAAACCCAAACGAAGTGCTTGCTTGATCCAGCACGTTGGGCAAACCGACCCGCAGGATGGGAAGGACACGGGAAAACCTTGGCCGGAGGTCCCGCACATTCAGGCGCAGCCCGCGCCGCCCAGAAAAGAGGATGCCCAGCCCAATTGCGGCCACGACCGCGCGGGAAAACACCGTAGCCCAGGCTGCTCCCGCCACACCCCAGGCGGGGAATGGCCCCCAGCCAAAAATAAAAACCGGGTCCAAAATGCCGTTGAGCAACAGCGAGGAAGCGTTGATGTACATGAGGAACCGGGTTTGACCCAAGCCCACCATGAACCCGCCAAAAACGGCGGCCACGAACATGATGGGAAGGCCCATGCATTCGATGCGCAGGTAGGTGAGAGCGTAGGGGAAGATCTCCTGGGGGGCACGAATGAGGCGCAGCACCGTGGGGGCGAGGCCGTAGCCCAGGGCACCCAAAAGCACGGAGAGGCCGGCCAGAAAACCCAGAAGCTGCCCGGCGGATTCCTCCGCGCCCCGCCGGTCGCCGGCACCGAAATGCTGGGCGACGAACGTGGAGCCCGCGGCTTGAAACCCGCCGGCGAAGGACATGAAAAAGAACAGGATGGGCCAAGCCATGCCCGGGGCGGCCACGGCCGCGGTACCCAGGCGTCCAAGCCAAAAGGCGTCCACCAGGTTGTAGAGGGCCTGCAGGGCGCTGGTGACCATCACCGGCCAGGCCAGAATGACCATGGTCTTGAGGATGGGGCCGTGGAGAATACGCTCGCGCGTACGCAGGGCGTCCATATGGGAAGGCAAGTATACCCTGCGGCGGTGGGGACCTAAAATCCACACGGGCGTAGAACGAAGGAGGGCTGCATGGATTGGCGGTTGGTGTTGTCCACGTTCGGGCTTTTGTTTGTGGCTGAGCTCGGGGATAAAACACAGCTCGCGGTTTTTGCCCTGGCAGCCCGGCACCGTGCGCCTTGGCCGGTCTTCCTGGGAGCGACCCTCGCCCTGGCCCTGGTAAGCCTCCTGGGGGCTTTTTTGGGCGGGCTTGTGGGATGCTACTTGCCCACGAAATACGTCCAAATCGGCGCGGGTTTGCTCTTCATCGGGGTCGGGGGGTTCGTGCTCGTGAGGGCTTTGGC
>CALKFO010000100.1 GCA_938084765.1 Candidatus Bipolaricaulota bacterium
GCCAGGGTGCTCACCACGGCCACCGCCGCCGCGGCCAGCGCCCCCAGCCCCAACAGAAGAGGGATGTCCCGGCCGAAGGCCGCCTCCACCGCGTAGTGCCCCAGGCCCGGGAGGGCAAACACCCGCTCCACCACCAGGGCGCCAGCCAAAAGCCGGCCAAAGGTGAGGCCCAACCCAGCCACAAGCGGGATGAGGGCGTTACGCAGGGCGTGCCGGAACAGCACGGGTCCTTCCGCGAGGCCCTTGGCCCGGGCTGTGCGCACAAAGTCCAGGGCGAGGAGGTCGGCCACCACGGCCCGGGTCAGGCGGGCGAAATACGCGGTGCGGGGCAGGGCCAGGGCCAGGGCCGGAAGAACCAACCGCGTCCAGAACCCGCTGGACTCCCAGCCCGTGCGGGGAACGGTTTGCAGGAGGAGGATCCCCAGCCAGAACTCCGGCAGGGCCAGTCCGAGCTGGGAAAGCCCGGAGAGGAGGAGGTCCAGGCGCCGGCCCAGGTGGGCGGCGCTGGCCACCCCCAGCATGACGCCCCCGAGAAAGGAAAGGGCGCTGGCGAGGAGGGCCAGGGGGAAGGTCACGCGGATCCCCTGGGCAAGGAGGGCGGCCACGGGCCAGCCGCGATGGCGCCAGGAGGTGCCCAGATCGCCGCGGAGGGCGCGCCCCAGCCAATCCGCCAGGCGCCGGGGCCAGGGCTGATCCAGGCCCAGGGCCTGCCGGGCGGCGGCGTAGCGCTCCGGCGTGGCCTCCGCGCCCACCATGAGGCGGGCCGCGTCCCCGGGGATCACCGTGAGCACCACGAACACGGCCATGGCCACCCCGAACACCGTGGCGACCATGGCCGCCAAACGGACAACCAGGAAACGCAGCACACAAGGGGGCGCTAGTCCCCCACCACCTCCGTTTTTCCTTGTCTCACAGCGGCCTGGGCCGCGGCCAGCCGAGCCACGGGGATCCGCCAGGGCGAGGCCGACACGTAATCGAGGCCAAGCTCGTGACAGAGATGCACGGAGCGGGACTCCCCGCCGTGCTCGCCGCAGATGCCCACCGAAAGATCCGGCCGGGTCCGGCGGCCCTTCTCCACGGCGATGCGCATGAGCTCGCCCACCCCAGCCCGGTCCAGGGTCTCAAACGGATCCTCCGGCAGGATCCTCCGCTCCAAATACTCCCGGATGAACTTGCCCGCATCGTCCCGGGAGAAGCCGAAGGTCATCTGGGTGAGGTCGTTGGTGCCGAACGAGAAGAACTCGGCCTCGCGGGCGATCTCGTCGGCGGTGATCGCCGCCCGCGGCACCTCCACCATCGTCCCCACCTTGAAGTGGATCTCCACCCCTTCCTCGGCCATGACGCGCTGGGCGATCTCCACCACCCGCTCGCGCATGGCCTTCATCTCGTTCACGTGGCCCACGAGGGGGATCATGACCTCCGGTTTGGGGTTGAGGCCTTCCTTTTTGAGCTTGGCCGCCGCGCGGAAGATCGCCTCCACCTGCATGTCGTAGAGGTCCGGGTGGGTGATGCCCAACCGCACCCCGCGGTGGCCCAGCATGGGGTTGAACTCCTGCAGGGACTCGATGTAGGTCCGCAGTTCCGCAAAGGGCAGGCCCAGCCGCTCCGCCAGGGCCCGGATGTCCTTGTCCTCCCGGGGGAGGAACTCGTGCATGGGCGGGTCCAACAGGCGGATGATCACGGGCTTGCCGTCCATGACGCGGAGGATGCCCTCGAAGTCCTGGATCTGCATGCGTTGGAGGGCGGAGAGGGCGCGCTTGCGGGCCTCCGCACTCGGCGCCACCAGGGCCTCCTGCATGTAGGAGATGCGATCCTCGGCGAAGAACATGTGCTCGGTACGGCAAAGCCCGATCCCTTCGGCACCGAAGGCGAGGGCCACCTCCGCCTGGTCCGGCTGGTCAGCGTTGGCCCGCACCCCCAGCTTCCTTCGCGCATCTGCCCAGCGCATGAGCTTCGCAAACAGCCGGTAGATCGGGGCCTCCTCGGGCTTCAGGGTCTTGGTGATGAGGACCTGGACCACCTCGCTGGGCTGGGTCGGGATCTTGCCGAGGAGCACCTCGCCGGTGGTGCCGTCGATGGAGATCCAGTCTCCCTCGCGCAGGACCTCGCCGGCCACGCGAAGCTCGCGCTTTCCGTAGTCGATGTGGAGGGCCTCGCAGCCCACCACCGCCACCTTGCCGATCTGGCGGGCCACCACGGCGGCGTGGGAGGTGAGCCCACCTCGGGCGGTGAGGATGCCCTGGGCGGCGGCCATGCCCCGGATGTCGTCCGGCGAGGTCTCGTGCCGCACGAGGATCACCGGGCCTTCTTGAGCCATCTCCACGGCCCGCGGGGCAGAAAGGGCGATCCTCCCCGTGGCCGCGCCCGGCCCGGCGGCCAAGCCTTTGGCCAACACCTTGGCCCGGGCCTTGGCCTTGGGGTCAAAGATGGGCTGAAGGAGCTGGGAAAGCTGCTCCGCCGGGTCGATGCGCAGGATGGCCTCGTCCTCGGTGATGAGCCCCTCCTCGGCCATCTCCACCGCGATGCGCACCGCGGCAAACCCCGTGCGCTTCCCCGACCGGGTCTGCAGGATGTAGAGCTTGCCCTCCTCGATGGTGAACTCCACGTCCTGCATGTCGCGATAGTGGCGCTCCAGGATCTCCCGAATGCGCAGAAGCTCCTGATAGACCTCGGGCATGGCCTCCTCGAGGGAGATCTGGGTGGGGTCGGTCTTCGCGGCCTTGGAGATGGGGTTGGGGGTGCGGATGCCAGCCACCACGTCCTCGCCCTGGGCGTTGAGGAGGAACTCCCCGTAGAGGCGGTTTTCGCCGGTGGCGGGATCGCGGGTGAAGCACACCCCGGTCCCGGAGCGGCTCCCCAGGTTGCCGAACACCATGGCCTGCACGTTCACCGCGGTGCCCATGTCCTCGGGGATGCGATAAAGCCGGCGATAGACCTGGGCCCGCTCGTTCATCCAGGAGCGCACCACCGCCTCGATCGCGCCCCAAAGCTGCTCCCAAGGGTCCTGGGGGAATTCCTTGCCGGCCCGGCGGATGATCCCTTTGTAGCGGGCCACCAGCTCCTGGAAGTCGGCGGCGGTGAGGTCCAGATCGGAGGAGGCGCCGCGCTCGCGCTTGAGCTCCTCCATGGCCTCGCCGAACGGGTCGATCTCATCCTTGATGCCCAAAACCACCGAGCCGTACATGGAGAGGAGGCGGCGGTAGGCGTCGTAGGCGAAACGGGGGGAGGTGCGGGCGGCCAGGCCTTCCACGGCCTGGTCGGTCAGGCCCAAGTTGAGGATGGTGTCCATCATGCCGGGCATGGAAACGGGGGCGCCGGAACGCACGGAAACCAGAAGGGGATTGTGCGGGTCACCGAACCGCCGGCCCGTGGCCTCCTCCAGGAACCTCATCCCTGCCTGGACCTGCTCCGCCAAGCCCTCCGGGTATTTCCCGCCGTTTCGGTAGTAGTAGCGGCAGACCTCGGTGGTGAGGGTGAACCCGGGCGGGACCGGGATGCCCAGGGCCGCCATCTCCGCGAGGTTGGCGCCCTTCCCTCCCAAGAGGTCCTTCATCTTGGCGCTGCCCTCGGTTTTTCCTGCACCAAACAGATACACGTACTTGGCCATCGTGCTCACCCCTTGAGCAAGGCCCGGACGAACTCCGCGGCGCGGAAGGGCGCGAGGTCCGTAAGATCCTTGCCCACCCCGACCCACAGGATGGGCAGGCCCAAGGCCCGCACCACGGGGAGGACCGCGCCGCCCCGGGCCGTTCCGTCCAATTTCGTGAGGACCAGGCCCGTGAGCCCCACGGCCTCGTGGAAGAACTGGGCCTGGGGGATGGCGTTCTGGCCCACGCTGGCGTCCACCACCAGGATGCGTTCCTGGGGCGGGCTGCCTGTCATCTTCTCCACCACCCTGCGGATCTTGCCCAGCTCCTCCATGAGCGGTTTTTTCGTGTGGAGCCGCCCGGCCGTATCAACCAAAACCACATCATAGCCGGAGGCGCGGGCGTGCTCCAGCGCGTCGTGGACCACGGCGCCGGGGTCCGCGCCCGGCCGGTGGGCCACCACCGGAAGCCCCGCCGCCTGGCCCAGCTCCACAAGCTGTTCGATGGCCGCAGCCCGGAACGTGTCCGCCGCCACAAGGAGGGGCCGGCGCCCCTCGCCCTTGAGCCAAAACCCCACCTTCGCCACCGTGGTGGTCTTGCCTGAGCCGTTCACGCCCACAAAAAGGAGCACGGAAAGCCCGGAGGGCAAGGAAAAAGGCCGCTCGGCGCCCGCCAAATCCGCCCCAAGGACCCGCTCCACCAGGGAAAGGAGCTCCTCCCAGGTGCACTGAGGGGGGAGCTGTTCCGCCACGGTGTTCACGATGCGGGCGGTCTCCGCCGGTCCCACATCGGCGGAAAGCAAGGCCTCCTCCAGGCGAAGGAGGAGCTCCGTGCTCTTTTCGCCCTGGAAGGCGGCGCGCAGGGGCGCCAAAAGCCCCTCCCGCGTGCGGGAAAGACCAGCCCGAAGCTTCTCCCAAAAGCTTTCCCTCACATCTGCTCGGGCGCGCGGACCCCAAGGATGGTCAGCCCACGGAAGAGCACGAGCTTCAGGGCGGCAAGGAGGGCCAAGCGCGCCGGCGTGGCTCGACCCTGCCCGAGGATCCGCACCCGCGCGTAATAGGGGTGGAACACCCCGGCCAGGGCCTCCAGGTACTCGCACAGAAGATGGGGCGCGAAGTCGTAGGCGGCCTTCCGCACCACATCGGGAAAACGATCGAGCTCGCGCAGGAGCAGAAGCTCCTCGGGCTCTTGGAGGGGGCTGAGGTCCACGCCCGTCAAGTCCGCGGGCATCTCGCCGCGGGCCTCTGCCTCCCGAAACACAGAGGCAATGCGGGTGTGCGCGTACTGCACGTAGTACACGGGGTTCTCCAGGCTCTGCTTTTTCGCCAGCTCAAAGTCGAACACAAGGTGGCTTTCGGGTTTGCGCATGACCATGAAGTAGCGGGTGGCATCGCGGCCAACCTGGTCCACGAGGTCCTTCAGGCGGAGGAAGCGGCCGGCCCGGGTGGACATCTTCTCGATCCCCTCCGCACCCTTGAGGGTCACGAATTGATGGAGGCAGTAGCTCAAAAACCCCTCGGGGAGGCCCAGGAGACGGAGGGCCAGCTTCACCTGCTGTTGTTCCTCGATGTGGTCGGCGCCCTGGACGTCCACCACCCAGTCGAAGCCCCGCCGGAACTTGTCCAGGTGATAGGCGATGTCCACCATGAGGTAGGTGGGGGTGCCATCGGAGCGGATGAGCACGGGGTCACGCCCCAGGCCGTGGACCTTGGCGGAAAGCCAGACGGCGCCGTCCTTGTCGTAGAGGGCCCCCCGCTCCCGGAGGAGCTGGAGCACCTCCGCCACCAGGCCCTTGCGGATGATGTCGCCCTCCCGGGTCCAGACGTCGAAGCGCACGCCCACGGCCTCCAGGTCCTCCTCGATGAGGCGGAGCATGCGGGGGACGACCTCGTCCCGAAAGACGTTCTTGGCCTCAGCGTTCCACTCGGGGTAGCGGTTCCCGAACTTCTGGGCGAGCTCTTGGCCGATGGGGATGAGGTAATCGCCGTGGTAGCCGCCTTCGGGGATGGGCTGGGGATCGCCCAGGGCCTGGCGGTAGCGGGCCCAAAGGGATTGGGCCAGGAGCTCGATCTGGCGGCCCTCGTCGTTCAGGTAGTACTCGCGGGTCACGGAGAAGCCAAGCTCCGCGAAGAGGTTGGCCAGGACATCGCCCAGGGCGGCCTGGCGGCCGTGCCCGATGGTGAGCGGACCGGTGGGGTTGGAGGAGACGAACTCCACCTGGAGCTTGCGGCCCTGGCCCTCCGGGCTCTTCCCGTAGGCCAAACCATCGGCCAGGATGGCCCGGAGCACGCCGTACAGGCTTTCCGGCCGGAGGAAGAAGTTCAGGAAACCCTGGACAGCTTGGACCTCCCGGAAGCTTGGGGAATCCCGCAAGGCCTGGGCCAAGCGTTGGGCCAGCACCTGAGGGGGAGCACCCGCTTCCTTAGCGAGGAGGAACGCCACACGCGAGGTGAGATCGCCGAGGTCCGGCCGAGGGGGGCGATCGACCGGGATCTCGGCCGGCCGGGCCAGGCCCAGGCGGTCCAGCGCCTCCTCAATCGACTGCTGGACCAGGGCCTCGAGCCGCATTCACTTCTCGATGACGAAGCGGATGCCGGTCTTGACCTCGCCCCCGATCTCCACGTCGATGAAACCCGGCGTGACCTTGATCTCCGCCTCGCCCTCCCGCTCCACCAGGCGGCGGGCGATGGCGATGGCCTTGATGGCCTGGTTCACGGCACCGGCCCCGATGGCATGAGCCTCCACGATGCCGTCCTCCTCCAGCGCCCCGGCGATGGCCCCCGCTACCGCTTTGGGATTGGAAGTGGCTGCGACCTTGAGGATCTGCATGCTGGCCTCCTTGGTTTTGGCAAGGTTTTGCGTGGGCATTCTAACGGGCGTGGCCAGCCCGGGCAATCCCGGCGTTGCGCGGCAGGCCGAAACCCTTAGGATCAACGCGATGGCCCGCTGGATCCTCCATGTGGACATGGACGCCTTTTACGCGGCCGTGGAGCAGCACGATCACCCCGAGCTGCGCGGAAAACCGGTGATCGTGGCGGGGCTCGGCCCCCGGGGGGTGGTGGCCACCGCCTCCTACGAGGCCCGGGCCTTCGGTGTGCACTCGGCCATGCCCACGGCCCAGGCCCGCCGCCTCTGCCCCCACGGCGTCTTCCTTCCGCCCCGCTTTGCCCGCTACGAGGAGGTGGCCGAACAGGTCCGGACCATCCTCCGCCGCTACAGCCCCTTGGTGGAGCCCCTCTCCCTGGACGAGGCCTTCGTGGATCTCACCGGAACGGAGCACCTCCACGGTCCGCCGGAGCGGGTGGCCCACGAGATCCACCGCCGCATCCCGGCGGAAACGGGTCTCTCCTGCGCGGTGGGCTTGGGCCCCAACAAGCTCATCGCCAAGCTCGCTTCCGATGCGGCCAAGCCCGGAGGGCTGCGCATCGTGCGGCCGGACGAGGTGCTGGACTTCCTCTCCCCCCTGCCCGTGGAGGACCTGTGGGGGGTGGGGCCGAAGACCGCGGCCCGGCTCCACGAAAAGGGAATCCACACCGTGGCGGAGCTGCGCAGCATAAGCCTTCCCCTTCTGCAATCGTGGTTTGGCCCCAAGGGTGGCGAGCAATTGTGGCGCCTGAGCCGGGGCCTGGACGACGATCCCGTGGTGCCCGCGCGGCCCGCCAAGTCCATCTCCCACGAAACCACCTATCCGCAGGACCTGTTCGACCCGGAGGAGATCAAGGCCGAGCTCCGGCGCCTGAGCCTGCTCGTGGTGGATCGGCTCCAGGCCGAGGGCCTGTTGGCGCAAACGGTGCAGATCAAGGTGCGCTTCGCGGACTTCACCACGGTGACCCGGCAAACCCACCTCCCGGAGCCCACGGATCACCCGCTCCTCCTCACGGCCGAGGTGGTGGGGCTCTGGACGCGCGTTCCCCTTCCCGCGGGCCTGGGGATACGGCTTTTGGGGGTGGGCGTGGCCGAGCTCTGCCCCGCGGAATTTCGCGCCCTGCCCCTGTTCACGGACGATCGCTTGGCCCAAGCGATCCGAGAGATCCGCCAAAAGCATGGCCCGCACGCGCTGAATTTCTTGGGCCCTGGCCAAGGCTGAGCCTATCCCGTACGCTTGGGCTGATGCAGCGGGTGATCCTTGGGCTTCTCCTTTGGGGCGCATCGGCCTGGGCCATCCAGCTCTGTCAATACCAGGCGCCCACCACGAACCTCCTGCGGGCGGACGCGTCCTTCCATTACCGCTACTACGAGGATCCGCTCACGCCGGGCGTGGACACGAGCGCCGGCCGACTGGCCCTGACCGGCGACTGGGTGGTGGACTCGCCCTCCCTGGGGATCGGCCTCGCGTTCGGAGGTGAGCTTTCCCTGTACCAGCTGGCCATGGTGGCGGCGGGCCAGGTCTCCGGAACGTTCCGGCAATATCCGTTTCCGGACATCTCCTACTTCGCCTTCGGCGGGGTGGAGGGTTTTTTGGACACGCGGCTTCCTCGGCCGGGCCTGGAGGTGCGGGCGGGGATAGGCTACGGCCGCTTCACCGACGTGACCCCGCTTGTGCGGGCCCTGCGCATCGAGGAGAAGCTTTTGGAGCGGGGCGTGCTCCTCGCGGCCCTGCGGGAGGACACCCTTTTGCGCCTGGCCCAGGAAATCGGCCGGGAAAAGCTTTACGAATCCAAGACCGAGCTGGCCCTGGCGTTGGCCCGGCTGTTGCAACGGGAGGCCAACCTCACCCTGGACCCCAAAAGCCTGTTCCTCCTGGAGGGGGTCCTGGCGGAAGAGGGCCTGGAGCGGTATTGCGGTTGGGTGGTGCAGTTTGGCCTAGGGTATGCCCTCCTGCAGCCGCGAGCCGGCGCGGTGCTCACCTTCAACCTCGTCCTGCAGGGCGCGGCGGCGCCCGACCCCCGCTCCCAAATCCTCTTCAAAACCGAGATCACCGGGCCCTACCAGGTGTTCGAGGAGTACACCTGGAACCTGAACGCCAGCTACAGCTACCGCCTGAACGAGCTGGCCACGTTCAGTGTCCAATATGGGCTGCGGCAGGTCAAGCCGCGGGGGCAGCTTCCGGCCGGCACCCAGGACGCCACGTTCCAACTCACCTTCCGCCTGGGCGGGGCCACCGTGACCCTCCAGGTGACCTTCTCCAAGCTGGCCGAGGTCCCCCAATGGAGCCAGGACCTCGTGATCTCCGCAGGATGGCGATTGTGGTGAGGCGGGCACTGGTTTTGGCGATCCGGCTCTACCAGCGCGTCCTTTCCCCGCTTTTGCCCAAACGCTGCCGATTCTACCCCAGCTGCTCGGAGTACGCGGCCCAGGCGGTCCTCAAGCATGGGGTGGTCCGGGGCGGGTGGTTGGCGCTCCGGCGGCTTGGGCGCTGCGGCCCTTGGCACCCCGGCGGCTACGACCCCGTTCCCTGACGGAACTCCTCCTGCACCCTCCGGAAGAGCTCCGGGTTCGTCCACAGCTCCAGACACGTGGCGGCCACCGCTTTGGCCGCAGCCAGCATGGCCCGGCGGGCGTCCTCGCTCCGTGCAGCCTCGGCAAACTCCCGCGAATGCCCGGGGATCTCGCCCGGGCCGATGCGGATGTAGGGGTGGATCGCGGGCACCTCCCAAGAGACATCGCCCATGTCCGTGGACCCTAGGCCTCCTTTGGGCTCCTCCGGCGGGTAGCCCAGCTCCGTGAGGTAGCGGGCGAAGACCTGGGCCAGGGTCTTGTTGGGCCGGATGGCCTTGTACTCGTGGCCGACCTTGGTGAAGACGAGTCTGGCCCCGGTGGCCAGGGCTGCGCCCTCCGCGCACCGGCGCAGTTTTTCCACGAGCTCATCCCGATAGGCGTTGTCCGCCGAGCGCACGTAGAACAGCGCCGCCGCGTACTCCGGCACGATGTTCGGCTTCACCCCGCCGTGGGTGATGATCCCGTGGATGCGGGAGCCATCGCGAATATGCTGGCGCAGGGCGTTCAGGGCCACGAACGTCTGGATCACGGCGTCCAGGGCGTTGATCCCCTTTTCCGGCTCGGAGGAGGCGTGGGCCGCCTTGCCGTGGAACTCGATCTTCACCTCGGTGATGGCCAGGGAGCCCCGGTCCACGAGGGTCTGGTCCGCAGGGTGCACCATCATGGCCGCGTCCACGTCCCGGAAGAGCCCGGCCTGGATGAGCTTGATCTTTCCCCCGCCGCCCTCCTCGGCGGGCGTGCCCAGGACGATGAGGGCGCCGGGAAGTTCATCCTTGAAGGGCGCCAAGCCCAGGGCGGCGCCCACGGCGATGGCGGCGATGAGGTTGTGACCGCAGGCATGGCCCAGCTCTGGCAGGGCATCGTATTCGGCCAGGATCGCCAGGCGCGGCCCGGGCCGCTCCGCGGGGTGCACCGCCCGGAACGCCGTGGCCAGCCCGCCCGCGCCCAGCTCCACCCGAAAGCCCGCCCCCTCCAGCATCGCCGTGAGCCAGCCTGCCGCCTTATGCTCCTCAAAGCCCAGCTCGGGGTTGGCATGGATCCGCAAGGCCAGGTCCCAGAGCTCCTCCGCCCGCCGGTCGATCTCCTGCCAGACCTGCGCTTTCACCGCCCCACCCCCACGGGAACCTGGGCGGCGATCCACTCCAGGGCCGCCCGAAGCTCCACGTCCTCCTCCGCCTCCTCCCTTTTGGCCACCTCGATGTCCGGGGTGAGGCCCACGTCGTGGACCTTGCGCCCCTTGGGCGTGAGGTACTCGCCGGTGGTGAGCTTCAGGACCCCGCCATCGGGGAGCCGGAGGACGATTTCCTGGATCAAACCCTTTCCGAAGGTTTTGCGGCCCACGAGCACGCCCACCCCATGGTCCTGGACTGCGGCCGCGATGATCTCCGCGCCGGAGGCGGTGCCCTCGTTCACCAGCACGGCCAAGGGCAGGTTGGGAAGGTTGTTTCCCCGGGAGTTGTACAGCCGCTCGCCGAAGGAGGGCCCCCGGGTGCGCACGATCACCCCTCGATCGATGAACAGGCTGGCCACCTCCACGGCAGCGGACAGGTACCCACCGGGGTTGTTGCGCAGATCCAGGACGATCCCCCGCACCTCCGCCAGGGGCAGGGAGGCCAGGGCCTGGCTGACCAGGCGGCCGGTGTCCGTGTCCAGCCGCAGGACCCGCAGATAGGCCACTTTTTCCTGCTCCAGATATTGCGCCCGCACGGATTCCACGCGGATCCTGGCCCGGATGATCGTGAGGACTTCGATCGTTCCGTCGGGGTGGCGGACCTTCAAGGTGACGGGCGTGCCCTCCGGGCCCCGGATGCGCATGGAGGCCTGTTCCAACGTCCAGCCCTCAGTGGACTCGCCGTCCACCTCCAGGATCACGTCGCCGGGGCGAATCCCCGCGGCCTCCGCCGGCGTTCCCGGCAGGGGCGTGACCACGGTGATCCAGCCCCGACGGAGGGTGATCTCCATGCCCACCCCGGTGTACTCCCCCGAGAGCGAGCGCTCCCATTGTTCGTACTCCTCGGCCGTGAAATAGGCGGAGTACGGGTCGTCCAAGGCCTTCACCAGGCCCTTGATCGCCCCTTGGAGGAGCTGGGCATCGCTCACCCGGTCCGCCCAGAGGAAGTAGTTGCGGATGGCCTCGTACACTTGACCAAGGGGTTGAAACAGGGCGGCCGTCTGGCCAGCGGCCAAGCTCACCAGGCCCAACAATACCAGCAGCGCCAGGGTTTTACGCATTATCTCACCCCGATGGCCCGGGCGAGTTCAAGGAAGACCGGGTCCACCGGCTTTGGACTCTGAGGCAGGGCCTCCCGGAGGGGCACAGCCACGATGTCGTGTCCGCGCAGGCCCACCATCACTCCGAACTTCCCTTGCAGAGCGAACTCCACCGCGGCCACGCCGAACCGCGTGGCCAACAGCCGATCGAAGGGGGTGGCGATGCCGCCGCGCTGCAGGTGCCCCAGCACCACCACCCGGCACTCCATGCCCCGCTCGGCCAGGCGCTCCGCGAGCCAGTAGCCCACGCCGCCGAGCTGCACGTGGCCAAACGCGTCCACCCGGCCCTCCTGGGCCACGGGCTTCCCGCCCAGCTCCACGGGCCGAGCGCCCTCGGCCACCACGATGATGGAGAACGTGCGGCCCCGGGCCAGCCGGGCCTGCACCCCCTGCACCACGTCGTCCACGGAGAACGGCTCCTCCGGGACAAGGATCACGTCGCCTCCGCCGGCAATGCCGCCCAACAGGGCGATCCAGCCGGAGTCCCGCCCCATGACCTCCACCACGAACACCCGATGGTGGGATTGGGCCGTGGTGTGCAGGCGATCCAGGGCCTCCGTGACCACGGCCAGCGCCGAGTGGAAGCCCAAACAAAAATCGGTCCCCGCCACGTCGTTGTCGATGGTCTGGGGGATGCCCACCACAGGAAGGCCATGTCCCTCGTGCAGGCGCCAGGCCACGCCCAGGGTGTCGTCCCCGCCGATGGGGATGAGGGCATCGACCCCCCGCTTTCGCAGGTTGTGGAGGATCCGCTCCACCTTCTCCGTGGGCTCCCAGACGGTCTCCCCATCCCGCTTGACCTTGCGGAACGGATTGGTGCGGGAGGTGCCCAGGATCGTGCCGCCCTGGGGAAGGATCCCCGAGACGCTGTCCAGGGTGAGGGGCACCGCGTCGTCCTCGATGGGGCCGCGCCAACCATCGCGGAAACCGAGCACCTCCACGCCCGCCTGATGGGCGCGGCGCACAATGGCCCGAAGGCAGGCGTTGATGCCAGCAGAATCGCCTCCGCCCGTGAGAATCCCAATCCTTCGAAGCTCAGGCATAGAGCGACCTCCCTCCGGATCCCACCTGGTCGATCATCTCCTCGGCCACCCGTTGGATGGCCGCTTGGATCTCCTTCCCCAACACGCGCGGGTCGAACACCTTTTTGTTGGGGGACCAGCGGGCGCCCTGGGCCTCGAAGGTGATGGGGTCGAAGGGGACGCCGTCGGGCGGGAGGACCTCCGCCCGCTGGGCGATGTAGAACGTAGCGGCGGTGCGGGCGTACACGTATTGGTAGGTCGTGTCCTTGTTCACCTTGCACACCCCGGCCGCCACCAGCGCCCGCACCTGGTCGGTGGTGAGCCCGGAGGCGCCGTGCAGGACCAACGGACGCTCCAGCCCCGCTGCTTTGAGCTTCTCGTCGATCTTTTTGGCGAGGTCCACCCGGAGCTTCAGCTCCCGGCCCGCCGACACCCCATGCTGGGTGCCCACGGAGATGGCCAAAAGGTCCACGCCCGTGCGCGCCACGTACTCCACAGCCTCATCGGGATCGGTGTAAAAGGCTTCGTCGGAAACGATGCCCTCCTCCACGCCCTTGATGCGGCCCAGTTCGCCCTCCACCAGCACACCATAGGGTCGGGCGAGCTCCACCACCTTCTGGGTGATGGCCACGTTCTCCTCAAACGGTCGATCCGAGGCGTCGATCATCACCGAGGAGCACAGGCCCTCCTGGAGGGCGGGAACGATGAAGGAGTCGATGGCATCAGGCGTCACGTGGTCGAGGTTGATGAAGACCCCGATCTTCTGGGTGGCGGCCAGGGCGCGCACATAGCTCACCAGGGCGCGCAGGCCGGCCAGGGCGTTCCCGCCCCCAGCGAACTTCGCTGCCCCTTGGGAGATCTGCAAAAGCACATCGCTCCTTTTCGCGGCGTGGGCAGCCATCACCCCCAAAAGCACGTTGGTCTCCGCGAAGTTGTTGGCCAACAGGGCGAACCCCTCGCGCTTGGCTTTGGCGTAGACTTGAGCCAGCTCTTTTCCCCCCAGGAATGGCATCCTCCCTCCTTTGCGCGGAATGATACGCCAAGCCTAGAGGGAGGCGAGGGTTTCCGGCGGGGCGAAGCCCAGGGCCTGCCAAGCCGCCCCCAGGTGGGCCCGAAAGATCCGGGCAAAATGGGCGGCAAGCGGCGTGGGGTTCCGCGAGCTTCGCCACCAAAACCAGTCGCTCCCCTCGGCCACGTAGATGTGCTCAAGAGCCTTCTTCTTGGCCTCCGGATCGGCGGCGTCCACAGCCCGGCGCAACTCGGCCAGGGCCTGCCAGGCCCGGTTCTGCAAGGGCTCACCGATCCAGGTGCGGAAGTCCGCGTCGATCCAGGACCCCGACCACAGGGTGGAAAGCTCTCCCTGCGGACCAAACCGCTCAAGGTACGCCCCCACCGTGGTGGGCCGAAATTGCTTTTGAACCTCTTGGTAGAGCCGAAGGAGGAAGGGGCGGCCATTGCGGGGGTAGTGGTCCCAGGCGTTCTCCCCGTCCAGGGCGATGAGCACAAGGGGCGGGGCTTTTCCGGACCCGTGCCGGCCCACAGCCGCCACCCGGCCCACGAAGTCCGCCACCGCCCGCTCCAACGGCCAAGACCCGTAGGTGAAGCTGAGGAGGTTGGAAAGGACGGTGTCGCGGAACACGACGACGATGTCCTTGGTGCCCAAGCGCAGGCGCCAAGGCTGGTAGAGCTCCGAAGGAGCGGGGGGCCGCCCCAGGGTCTGGGCCAGGATCGCCCCGTCCGTGGCCACCCACCGGACGCCCAGGTCCGCCAGGAGGGCCAAGGCCTCGGGGCTCACCGCGCCCTCCGCCGGCCACATCCCTTGGGGACTCCGGCCGAAGACCTCTGCGTGATGGAAAAGGGCCCGGCGGGCCTGCTCCCGCGCGTCCTCAGGCGCTTGAAACAAGGGCACCTCGTCCTCCGGCCGCGGCCGCTTGGCCACCTGGGAGTCCACAAGAAGGGGCAGGATGGGATGATAAAAGGGCGTGGTGGTGAGCTCGATCTGCCCGGAATCCCCAAGCGCACGGTACAGGGGAAGGACGCCAAAGATAAGCTCCATCTGCAGGCGCTGGAGCTCCTCCACGTCCCTCTCCGTGGGGGAGAAGGGGTAGCGGAAGCGTTCGGCCCGGGGGTCCTCCTCCAAGGCAGTCTGGGCGGTCCAGGCCAGGAAAAACCAGGTCCAAAGGTCCTCGGAGCGCGCGAGGCTCCCCGGGACCGGAAGGCCCCTTTCCGAAAGAGGCAGGGGGATCAGCCCGCGGCGCACGGCCTCCTCCGCCTCCTGGGGGCCGCCGGGATAGAAGGGATCATGAATTTTGCCGGCGGAAAGGAGCCGAAGCTGCTCCGTTAAAGAGGGCACAAAGTTCACGGTGCAGGGAAAGCCCGTGCGCCGAAGGTGCTGGGCCATGTCGTAGTAGTCCTTGGCCGCGCGCAGCCGCACCCACGGCAGCACGGCCTCCCCGCCCTCCGGCAGGAGATACCACGGCTGATGCATGTGCCACAAAAACGCCACATAGATCTCGCTCATCCTTGCACCCCCAGGAATCTTTGGGCGTTGGCGTAGGTGATTTCCGCCACCTCCGGGAGGGGGCGGCGCCAGAGGCCCGCCAGGGTCTCCGCCACGTGGCGCAGCTTGAGGGGGTCATTGCGCTGGCCCCGAAAGGGCTGAGGCGGAAGGTAGGGGCAGTCGGTTTCCAGAAGCACCCGCTGGGGCGGCACCTTCCGCAGGGCCTCCCGCAAGGGCTCGTTCTTGGGATAGGTCAGGGGGCCCCCGATCCCCAAATACAGGCCCAAGGCGAGGGCTTCCTGGGCGCGGGCCAGATCCCCGGAGAAGGCATGGAGCACCGCCCGGACCGGCCCCTCCTCGCGCAGAACCTGTAAACACTCCGGCCAGGCCGCCCGCTCGTGGACGATCACCGGAAGATCCAATTTCTTCGCCAAGCGGAGCTGCGCGCGGAAGACCCAAACCTGCTGATCCCGGGGAGAAAGGTCCCGGTAAAAATCCAGCCCGCACTCGCCCACCGCCACCGCCCCCTTTTGCAGGAGCTCCTCGAGTGCGGCCAGGGTGTCCGGGGTTACGGACTTCGCCTCATGGGGATGGATCCCGCAGGCTGCGTAGATGTGGGGATGGGAAGCGCTGAGGGCAAGGGAGGCCTGGGAGGTGGGAAGGTCCACGCCCACGTTGAGGGCGAAAATCCCGTGCTCCTTCATGGCGGAAAGGACGAGGTTTCGGTCCCCGTTGAACTGGGGAAAGTCCAGATGGGCGTGGGTATCGAAAAGGCGCATTTTTACTGGCGTTCTAGGCCCAGAAACACTTGGGCCAGGGCAGAGAAGAGGTCGCTGGGGAGGACAGCGCGGGCGGAGTGGTCCAAGGTCAGGACCTCAGCGGCCCTTCCGTGGGCGAACACGGCCAGGGCCGCGGCCTGGACCGGGCCGATTCCGCCGGCCCAAAGGCCCCCAATCATCCCGGCCAGAACATCGCCGGAGCCGCCGTGGGCCAGGGCCGTATTCCCCGTGGTGTTGAGGAAGGCCTCTCCCGCGGGGTCAGCCACCACCGTGGGCGGCCCTTTGAGCACCACCACGGCCTTCCACTCCCGCGCCTTCTCCTTGGCCCAGCGGATCTTCTCCGGCACCACCTCCTCCGCGGAAACGCCCACCAAGCGCGCAAACTCTCCAGGATGCGGGGTAAGCACAAGCTCCCCGTGTTTTTTGCGCAAGAGTTTAGGATCCTGAGCGAGGGCAAAGAGGGCATCCGCGTCCAGGACGAGTTTAGGAAACCTTTCGGTGAGGAGGGCCCTCACTACTTCCGCTGAGCCGGGCGTGCGGCCCAACCCCGGACCGGCCACCACCACGTCCATCCCCTGGCTCAGGTGCAACGCCTCGTTCGCCGCCTCGGGCGCGAACGTGCCCTCGGGGCTCGCTGGCCCAGGGTGGACCAAAGCCTCGGGCACAAGCCCAGCCACGATGGGAAAGACCGGCTCCGGGACGAGGACGTGGACGAGGCCGGCACCGGCGCGCAGGGCGCCCTCGGCGCAGAGGGCGGCCGCCCCGGCCATGCCCACCGCGCCCGCCACCACCAGCACCCGGCCGAATGTGCCCTTGTGACCGAACCGCGGCCGCGACGGAAGAAGGGAGGCGCAAAAGCCCGCGTCCAACACCCGGGCCTCGGGACGCACGCTGTCCCAGGCTGCCGGAGGGTAGGCCACCTCCACCACCCGCACCTCGCCGCACAGCTCGGCCGCAGGCGGAAGGAGATGGCAGGGCTTGAGGGCGCCCATGGCCAGGGTGAGGTGGGCCCGCACCGCCGGCCCGGGAATGCGGCCGCTTTCAGCGCTGAGCCCCGAGGGAAGGTCGATGGCCACGATCAGCCCGGAGAATCCCTGGAGAAGCTCGATGGCGGCGCGGGCCAATCCTTGGGCGGGTCCCTGGAGCCCTACCCCCAGGATCCCGTCCACCACCACCTCCGCCCAGCCCAGCGCCTCCTTCAGGTGGGAAAGCTCTCTTTCGGTGCGCACCATCTGAACCTTGCCGGGGAAGGAGCCCGAAAAAGCCTGAAGCTCGAGGGCCGCGGGGCCAGCGGGCTCGCCCAAAACCACGGCCCGTACCTCCGCCCCCCAAAGCCCCAAAAAGCGCAGGGCGCACAGGGCATCCCCGCCGTTCCCACCCTTTCCCGCCACGGCGAGGATCCGCCGGCCCGGAAGGTCCATAAGCCAACGGCGGATCTCCTCCGCCGCGCCGCGGCCCGCGGACTCCATGAGGAGAAGCGCGGGGACCCCCAGCTCCTCCGCGCGCCGATCCAATTCCCGAACGGCTTCCCCGGAAAGAACCGGCAGCATGGCCCTCATTGTAGGCTGGGATCCTGCCCCCGCCAAAGCCCCAGCACCTCCTCGCCCACCTCCTCCACGCTTTTGCCCGTCACGTCCAGCCAGTGCACGTCCTGCTCCGCTCGAAAGAACGCAAGCTGCCTACGCGCGTAGTCCTTGGTGTGGCGGACGATGAGCCGCTTGGCCTCCTCCAGGGGGTATTCGCCACGAAAGAACCCAAACAGCTCACGGTAGCCGATGGTGCGGAGGATCGGCGCGTCCGGAGGGAGGTTCATGGCCCAAAGTTTGCGGGCCTCCTCCACCAGCCCCTCCTGGAACATGCGCTCCACCCGCTGTTCGATCCTCCGATACAGCTCCTCCCGGGAACAACTCAGCCCGACCTTCACCAAGGGCCAGGGAAAGGGTTTTTCGCTTCCCCAAAGGGCGGAGATGGGCTTTCCCGTGAGGCGAAACACCTCCAGGGCCCGGATCAAGCGGACCCGGTCGCGGGGATGGATCCTTTGGGCGCTCACGGGATCCACGCGCTGGAGTTCCGCCCGCAGGGCTTCGGTGGAAAGCCGCGCGAGTTCCGCGCGGAGTCGGGGCTCGGCGGCCGGACCCGGGAAAAGCCCGCGGGTGAGGGCGCGGATGTACAGGGTGCTGCCGCCCACGATGATCGCCCGCCTGCCCCGGGCAAGGATCTGGGAAAGGATCCGTTCACAATCGGCCCGGAACCGCGCGGCATCATAGCGGGCCTCCGCGGGGAGCACGCCCACCAGGTGGTGCGGGATGCGGGCGAGGATTTCCGGCGGAGGCCGGTCCGCACCCACGGCAAGATCCCGAAAGATCGTGCGGGCATCCGCGGAGATCACCTCCGCCCCCACCCTTTCCGCCACATACGCGGCCACCCGGGTCTTCCCCACCGCCGTGGGGCCGAGGATGAGGAGGACCGTCATTCCTCGGAAAGAAGGAGGCTGTAGAGATAGCGCAGGGAGCGCTGCCGCGCCGGGTATTTCAGCTTCTCCAAAGCTTTGAGCTCCAGCTGGCGCACGCGCTCCCGGGTGATGTCGAACTGGGTGGCCACCTCCTTCAGGGTGCGCGGATGCCCATCCTTGAGGCCGTAGCGCAGCTCCAGGATCTCCCGCTCCCGCGGCTCCAGCTCCTGCAGGGCCCGGATGAGGTTCTCCCGCAGCTGGGCCTTCAGGGCCTCCTTGAGGGGGGAGGGCGAGTGCTCGTCGGGGATGAAATCGCCCAGGGTTTCGTCCTCGTCCTCGGCGAGGGGGCGCTCGAGGGAGGTGGTGGACATGAGGGCCTGCTCCAATTTTTTCACCCGCTCCACGCTGGTGCCCAAAAGCTCGGCCAGCTCCTCATGGGTGGGAGGAACCCCGTGCTCGCGGATGTAGTCCTGGCGCAGACGGTACAGCTCCTGTACAGCCTCCATGGTGTGGGTGGGGATGCGGATGGTCCGGGCTTGGTCGGCGATGGCCCGGGTGATGGCCTGGCGGATCCACCAGGTGGCGTAGGTGGAGAACTTGAAGCCCTTGCGCCAATCGAATTTCTCGATGGCGCGCATGAGGCCGATGTTCCCCTCCTGGATGAGGTCCAAAAAGGAGAGGCCGCGGTGCATGTAGCGCTTGGCGATGGACACCACCAGGCGCAGGTTGGCTGTGGCCATGCGCTCCCGCGCCGCTTGGCCCGCGCGCACCGCCTCCTCCAGCCGGGCCCGCTCCGCGGGCGAAAGGTTCTTTTCCGTGCTCAGGCGGCGGGCAGCCTCCCGTCCCGCCTCGATCTTCTGGGCCAACTCCACCTCCTCCTCCTTGGTGAGGAGGGGGACCCGACCGATCTCGCGCAGGTAAGTGCGGATGGGGTCCTGGACCCGCTCCTCGGGCTCCTCGGGCTCGGCCTCCGCCATCTCCACCAGATAGGGAAGAAGGCTGAGGAGGTCCTCCTCGCCCTCGAACCCGTCGAGGCCGGGGCCCTCCAAAAACTCCGGGGATGGGCTCATCTTCTCCTCAAAAGCTCCAGGCGCTCCCGGCATAGGCGCTGGAATTCCAGGCTGAGCCGGCGCACCGCTTCCCCATCGCCCCGGGCCTCCGCCTCCCGGATGGCCCGCCGCACCTCCTCCATCCGCCCCTCCAGCCGGGGCAGATGGAGGAAGCGCACCAGGGCCTCCTCCACGGCCCGGGCCTCGTCAGTCACCCGCAGGTCCACAAGAAGAACCCGGGCGGCCTTGGCCGCCGCCTCCGGGGAGACGCCCACCAGTAGGTCCCCGGGCGCCGGGCACTCCCCGGCCGCCCGGGCCTCCGCCCACCTCCGCACCACCTCCCGATACGGCGGGCTGAACCGGGCCTCCTCCGCCAAAAGCTCGGACACCACGGGCTCCGGGATCTTGCCCTCCAAAAGAAACCGCACGACCCAATCCTCCGGGGTGAGCACGGGCTCCGCTTGCTCCTTTTTCTGCTCGGCAGGGGACACCGGTCGGCTCACCCCGCGCAGGACCTCCTGCACCTCCTCCGGGGGCAAGCGCAAAAGGGAAGCCAGCCCGGTGAGGAGCTCCCAGCGCAGGGCGGGGCTGGTCACCTCCGGCCAAAGGGCCTGGGCCTCCCGCAGGGCGGCCTCCTTCCCCTCCGCCGTGGAAAGGTCGTAGCGGGAAGCCAACGCGGAGAGGAAGAACTGGTGGAAGGGCTGGGCCTGGGCCAGGACGGCGCGCATGGCCTCACCGCCCGCCTTGCGCACAAAGGAATCGGGATCCTCGTCCTCAGGGAGGGCCGCCACCCGCACACGCAGGCCGGCCTGCCGCAGGATGACCATCCCCCGCAGGGCGGAAGCCTCGCCCGCCGCATCGCGGTCGTAGGCGATCACCACCTCCTCGGTGTAGCGGGAAAGGAGCCGGGCCTGGTCGGGGGTGAGGGCGGTGCCCATGGAGGCCACGGCCTCCTCGATCCCCGCGGCATGCAGGCTGATCACGTCGGTGTAGCCCTCCACGACCACGCAAGACCCGCGGCGGCGGATGGCGTCCTTGGCCAAATCCAGCCCATAAAGGAGCGTGCCCTTGGTGAAGAGGGGGGTGTTGGGGGTGTTGAGGTACTTGGGCTCCCCTTCGAAGGCCCGGCCCGCGAAGGCCACGACCCGGCCCTGCTCATCGCGGATGGCGAACATGACCCGATCGCGGAAGCGGTCGTAGGGGCCGCGTTCGCCGGCCACGGCCAGCCCCAGCTCCATCAGGGTCTGGACGCCGAAACGGCTCAGGGCCCGCAGAATCCCATCCCAAAGGGGCGGCGCATACCCCAGCCCCCACCTCTCCCACAGGGCCTCGCCGATCCCCCGGGAAAGGAGATACTCCCGGGCCTTGGCACCCTCGGGGCCAAGGAGGGCCTTGTGGAAGTAGCGCAGGGCCTCCTCGTTCACCTGGAGGAGGCGGGACCGGCCCTCCCCGCCCCGCACCTCCACGCCCAGCTCCTGGGCCAGCTTGGCCAGGGCCTCTCCAAAGGACAGGCGCTCGATGCGCATGAGGAAGGAAAGGGCATCCCCGCCGGCCCCACACCCAAAGCAGTGCCAAAGCCCCTTCTCCGGCGAGACCATGAGGGAGGGCGTGTCATCGGGGTGGAACGGGCAGCGGGCCTTGAAGTTCTTGCCCGCCGGCTTGAGGACAATGTACCGGCTCAGGAGATCCACGATGTTCACCCGGGCTTTGATCTCCTCAAGCGCGCCCATGGACGAGCTCCCGCAAAAACGGGTTGTGTTCGCGCTCCTGGGAGAGCTCGGTGGCCGGGCCATGGCCGGGCAGGATGCGCCAGCCCTCCCCCAGGCCGAGGAGCCGACTCAGCGAACGGGAGAGCTCCTCCCAGGAGCCGCCGGGAAGATCCGTGCGCCCCACGGATCCCGCGAACAGGACGTCCCCCACAAACGCCGTCTTCCCCTTCTCCCACAGGAAGGCCAGGGAACCCGGGGAATGGCCGGGCAGGTGCCACACGAGGAGCTCCTCCCCGCCGAGGGCGAGGCGGTCGCCCTCTTGGAGGGCCTGGTCCAGGGGGGGCGGGGTGCGGCCCATGGCCCAGAAGGTCGGCTTCTCCTGGGGATGGTAGAGCACGGCCGCTCCGGTGCGGGCGCGAAAGACCTCAGCGTAATCGGCATGGTCGAAGTGCCCATGGGTGAGGAGGATGTAGCGCAGCTTCAGAGGGGAGAGCGCCAGCTCGAGCTGGGGGGAGGTGCCGCCGGGATCGATGAGGGCAGCCTCCTCGCCCACCCTCAGCAGGTAGGCATTGGTGAACAGCGGGCCGACCACGAACCTTTGGATCTCCACTAGTCCCCTCCTAGGGCGCGGGCGCAGGTGAGCACCGCCACCTCGCCGAAGCCCGCCTCCTGCAGAGCCCGGATGCCCTCCGCCACCGTGGCCCCCGTGGTCAGGACATCGTCCACGAGGAGGACCCGCTCCCCCTGGCCCCTTCGGGTGGCGGAAAAGAGGCCGTGCATGGCGCGGACGCGCTCCTGCCGCGGCCTTCCCACCTGCTCCGGGGAGTGACGAAGCTTGCGCAGAAGCGGCCGACCAGGCAGCCCCAAGGCCTTGGCCACCTCCCGCCCCAAAAGCTCCGCCCCATGGAAGCCGCGCTGGCGCAGCCGCACAGGATCCGGCGGAACCCAGGTGACCACCGCCACCTCCCCGGCCAACAGGGCGGCCATCCTCCGTCCAAGAAACCGCGCCACCGCCCGCTCGCCCTCGTACTTCACGAGGAGAACGAGCGCCCGCAGCACCCCTTCATACGGGCCCAGGGAACGAGCCCACACATAAGGCCTGGTTTCAACCGCGCAACCCTCACACAGGTCCAGGCCCGGCGCGATCCCCACCCCGCAGATTTGGCAGATCGACCCCCAGCCCCCCACCTCCTCCGCACAACCCGGGCATATCGCCGCGGGCTCGCGGACCTCCTGCCCGCACACCACGCAGGCGGAGGGGAAAAGCAGGGTCGCCCATCCCCACAGCCACCTAGCGGCCCGCGATGTACTGGGCCACATCCACCAACCGGCAGCAATACCCCCACTCGTTGTCGTAGAAGGACAGGACCTTCACCACGTCCAAGGCCGCGGAGAGGACCATGGTGTAGGCCAGGGCCACCACCGCGGAGTGGTCCTCACCGAGGACATCGGAGGACACGATGGGATCCCGGGTCACGGCCAAGACCTCCCCCAGGGGGCCTTTCACGGCCTCCTCGAACGCCCGGTTCACGTTCTCCACCGCCTCTTTGGCGGTGGATCCCGCCGGCCTCTTCAGCTTGGCCACGAAGTCGGAGACCGAGCCCGAGGGAACGGGCACGCGCAGGGCGATCCCGTCCATTTTCCCTTTGAGCTCGGGGAAGATGGTGGGGATGGAGCGGGCGGCACCGGTGGAGGTGGGGACGATGTTGGCCGCCGCGGCCCGCGCCCGCGCCAAGTCCCGGTGCGGCGCATCCACCAGCCGCTGATCCGCGGTGTAGGCGTGCACCGTGGTCAGAAACCCGTGCTCCAGCCCAAACGCCTCGTGCAGCACCTTCACCACGGGACCCAGGGAGTTGGTCGTGCAGGAAGCGGCGGACACGATGCGGTGCTTTTGCGGGTCGAACTGGTGCTCGTTGACGCGCCACAGGATCTGGGGCACATCCGCGGACTCCTCGCCCCGCGGGGGGGCGGAGATGAGGACGCGGCCGGCGCCGGCCTGCAGGTGCCCAGCCGCCTTGGCCGGGTCGGTGAACGCACCGCTGGATTCGATCACCACGTCGATCCCCAGGTCCTTCCAGGGGATGGCCGCAGGATCCTTGTACCCGTCCTTCTCCCCGAAGAACCGGATCTCCCGGCCATCCACGATCAGGGCCGTGTCCGTGGCGGAGACGGAAAAGGGCGCCCGGCCATACACCGTGTCGTACTTCAGAAGATGGGCGGCCACCGCCGGGGAAAGGAAGGGGTCATTGATGGCCACAAGGTCCAAGGGCCACTGCCGCTTGGCCATCACCCGCACTGTGATCCTCCCGATGCGGCCGAAACCGTTGATCGCCACTCGCACCATGCTCACTCCTTTCTGCACAGGCTCAGGAACAGCTCATGGATCCGCAGGTCCTCAGTGAGCTCCGGGTGGAAGGTGGCGCCCAAGAGATGGCCCTGGCGCACGAGCACGGGCGCGTCCTGCCAGC
>CALKFO010000101.1 GCA_938084765.1 Candidatus Bipolaricaulota bacterium
TGTATGCGGCGCGGCGCTCCCTGGAGCGGCGGAAAGAGCGCCTGGCGAGCCTGCTCGAGCGAGGCGAGCTCCTGGCCGAGCGCGAGGAAGCCGTGGAAGAAGAGGAGCTTGAAGACCTGGCCGAGGCCGAGCGCTGGCGCAAGGAGGACGAGCTCCTCTCCAAGCTCACCACCGCCCGCACCCTGGAGGAGCTGCGGGAAGAAATCAGCCATCTGGAGGAGCTGATCGCCCTGGGCCGAGCCCTGGAGCAGGCTGGGGTGGAAACCAAGCTCCAGGAGCTCCAAAAGCTCTTGACCATCCTGCGCGAGCAGCACCCCCAGGAAAAGCTCGTGGTGTTCACGGAGTCACGGGATACCCTGGATCACTTGGCCAAGCACATCCGGTCCTGGGGCTACGAAGTCGTGACCATCCATGGTGGGATGCACCTGGAGGAGCGCATCCGTGCGGAGGCGGAGTTTCGGGAGCGGGCGCAGGTCCTCATCTCCACGGAGGCCGGCGGCGAGGGCATCAACCTCCAGTTCGCCTCCCTCATGGTCAACTACGACATCCCCTGGAACCCCAATCGGCTGGAGCAGCGTATGGGCCGCATCCACCGCTACGGCCAGCAAAAGGAGGTGCACATCTACAACCTGGTGGCGGGCAACACCGTGGAGGGCGAGGTTCTCCGCCGACTCTTCCAAAAGCTCGAGCAAATTAGGAAAGCCATGGGATCGGATCGGGTGTTCGATGTGATCCAGGAGGTCCTGCGGGGCCGCTCCCTCGCCGACCTCATCCTGCAGGCGCTCAGCGGGCGGAGGACGCTGGCGGAAATCGTGGCGGAGATCGAAGCCATCCCCGATGCGGAGGCGGTGGAGCGCATCCGCCAGGCGGCCGCCGAGGCCCTGGCCACCCGCTACATCGACTTTTCCCGCATCCTGAACGAAGAGCGCCGCGCCAAGGAAAACCGCCTCGTGCCCGAATACGTGGAGGCTTTCTTCGAGAAGGCCGCAGCCTACCTCGGACTCCGGGCGCGCAAGGGCGAGGACGGCCTTTGGCGCGTGGAGCACGTGCCTTCCTTCCTCCGCCAGCGCTCCGCGGATTTTCGCGCCCGCTTCGGCGAGGTGCGCGAGCATTACCGCCGCCTCACGTTCTACAAGGAAGAGGCCCTGAAAAAAGGCGCGGAGTTCATCGCGCCAGGCCATCCGCTCTTTGAAGCCGTCCTGGAGGAGATCCTCGCCCGTACGCGACAGGATTGCGAAAAGGGCGCGGTCTTCCTGGATCCCCGGGGCCGCCTTTCCGGCACGATCTTCTTCTGCGAGGCCACGATCGTGGACGGCCACGCCGAGATCGCGGGGAAACGCGTTTTCGCGGTGC
This sequence comes from Candidatus Bipolaricaulota bacterium, assembly GCA_938084765.1. Classification (GTDB taxonomy): domain Bacteria; phylum Bipolaricaulota; class Bipolaricaulia; order Bipolaricaulales; family Bipolaricaulaceae; genus DTER01. Next base: position 1,354 of record CALKFO010000101.1, read on the forward strand.
TCGTCACCCCGGATGGCCGCATGGAGGCCGTGCATCCCGCCATCCTCTACGACCTTCTGCCCGGCGAGGGCCAAGTCCCCTGGTCGCCGCCCACGCCCACCGCCGTCCAGGCGTTTGTGGTCCGCCATCTCCTCCCCCGTTTCCGGGACGAGGTGGGCCAAGAGCGTCAGCGCCAGGCCGACATCCGCCGCCGTTACGGCCTGAAGTCCCTGGAGAGCCTCATCCTGGAAGCGGAAAGCACGCTTTTGGATCTGGAGACCCGCCGGGCCTCGGGCGAAGAGATCCCTCAGGTGACCTTTGAGCAAGCGCGCCGCCGCCGGGTTGAGCTGGAGCAACGCAGGAAAGCCCTTATGGAGCGCATTGAGCGCGAAACGCGCTTAAGTTTTGGGGAAATCCGCATCCTGGGTGTGGCCGCGGTGCTCCCTATTCCCACGGAGGAAGAGCTAGCTCCCGACCCGGAGGTGGAGCGCATCGGCATGGAGACCGTGCTTGCCTACGAGCGCAGCCAAGGACGCGAGCCCCGCGATGTCTCCCAGGAGAACCTGGGCTACGACGTGCGCTCCGAGGGGCCGGGGGAGGTGCGCTACATCGAGGTGAAGGCCCGGGCCAGGCCTGGCCCGGTGACCCTTACCCAGAACGAGTGGCTCATGGCCCACCGCCTGGGCGAGGAGTACTGGCTGTACGTGGTCACCGCGGAGCCCGCGGGCCCGAAAATCTGGCCCATCCGAAACCCTGCTCGGCTCCCCGTCGAAAGGAAAACGGTGGTCCAGTACCTTTTAGATTGGCAAAACCACGTGGAGGCCGCAGGGCCATGAACGACCGCGCCGAACTTCTGCGCCAGGAGCTTTCCCGGCTCCTGGAGTTCTTGAAAGGCGAGGATCCTCCGCCGGAGAGGGTCATCCTCTTCGGCTCCTTGGCCCAAGATGAACCGGCTGCGGAGTGGACCGATGTGGACCTGGTGATCATCCAACGCACGGATCTCCCATTTTTCCAGCGGCTGCGGCGGTTTCACGAGCGCTTTTCTCCCCAGGTGGCCATGGATGTGCTCATCTACACGCCCGAGGAGTTTGCCGAGCTTGTGCGCACGCGGCGCTTTTTCCGGGAGGAGGTGCTGGAAAAGGGGCGGGTGATCTATGAGCGAGGCCGAGACCTGGTT
>CALKFO010000102.1 GCA_938084765.1 Candidatus Bipolaricaulota bacterium
GCCAGGGCCGCCACCATGGGCCGGGAGCGGTTGAAGACCCGCATGGCCAGGGCAAACCCTTCCCGGGCTATCAGGCCCTCCTCGGGTACGAAAGCTCCATCCAGATACACCTCCGCCGCCGGGGAAGCCTTCTGCCCCAGCTTGGGCAAAGGGGGCCCCACCTCCACTCCCACCCCCCGCTCCACCAGGAAGGCGGCCATCCCCTCCCGGCCTTCCGCCACCTTGGCGAAGACCACGAAAAAGGCCGCCTCCGGGGCGTGGCTGATCCAGGTTTTACGCCCGTAAAGGCGGTACCCTCCCCCCACCTTTTCCGCCCGGGTGCGGATGGCGGCCACATCCGAGCCCGCATGCGGCTCGGTAAGGGCGTAGGAAGCCACCTCCTCCCGAAGCCGGGGGAGGAAGCCTCGGGCGTAGGGACTTCGCGAAAGGAGGAGGGCGTCCGCCACCAGGTTGTTGAGGAGCAAGGCCGCCGCTACCCCAGTGCAGGCATAGGCCAGCTCCTCCGCCACCAGGACCAAGGCCCTCGGCCCAAGCCCGGTCCCGCCAAACTCCTCTGGAACCAGCAACACCGGAAAGCCCAGCCTCGCCGCCTCCCGAAAAAGGGGCCAGGGGAAACGGGCCTCTTGGTCCCAGGACCTGGCCTGGGGCAGGATGCGCTCCCGGGCAAAGCGCCGGGCCAGTTCCCGTATGGATCTCTCCAGGTCCAAGGGAACCTCCAGAAAAAGTTTACCCGGTCCAAAACCCCGCTACAAGGGACCCTTATCGCCCTTTTTGCGGTACATAAGCCCATCGGCCGCCTCGAGGACCTGCAAAAGCTCCCGCCCCCCCGCCGGGCTAAAGCCCACGGAAACCGAAGGGAACCGGGCGTGAACCCGGGCCTCCAAGGAGGCACCATCCCTTAGGCCCAGGTGCAGGCCCACAAACTCGTCCCCACCTACCCGGTACAGGGCATCCCCCTCCCTCACCTCCTCCCGCAGAATCTGGGCGAAGCGGAGCAGATGGGCATCCCCGGCCTGGTGCCCCTCCCGGTCGTTTACGGCCTTGAGGTTATCCAGGTCCCAAAGGGAAAGCACCAGGGAAAGCCCTTCCCGGGCCGCCAGGGCTTGGAGCCTGGAGAAGTCACGCTCCAAGGAACGCCGGTTGGCCAGGCCCGTAAAGGAATCGGTGAGGGCCTCATTCTGGATGAGGCTTTGCAGGGCCTGAAGGCGCTGGATCATGGCCGCCACGCTCAAACCCCCTATGCCCGCCAAAAGCCCCCCCGCGGCCACCAGGAAGCGGGTTTCCTCCTGGGGCCAAGGGGCTAGGAGCACATAGGCCAGGCCCAATCCAAGCCCGGGCCAGCCGGCAAAGGCGGCAAAGGCATAGGCCCCCACGGTGTAGAAGGCCATCACCCCAAGGCGCTAGTCCTCCCCGGAAAGCCCCTGCACCACCCTCTCCGGCGGCGCCACCAGGCTCATGAGGGAGGTCAATAAGGCCACCCCCAGGTGCAGGGCCACCGCCAGGCGGTCCTTACAGGTAAGCTTACCCAAGGTATAGGCGAAAACAAGGCTCCCCCAGTAGAGCGCCGTGGCCCAGTACATCACCCGGTCCCCGTAGAGGGCCACCACGGGGATCCATGCCGCAGGAACCAGGGCCAGACGCCAGTAGAGGCGAACCAACCCCGGCCAGATCTCGGGAGACATGCCGCATTCTAACCACCCCCCTAAACCGCAGGTAAAGCCAGCTTGACTTTGCCCCTCCTACCCTGGACGATGGGAAGGATGGATGGCAGGCGCATCCGCAACTTCTCCATCATCGCCCACGTGGACCACGGGAAGTCCACCTTGGCGGACCGCATCCTGCAGCTGACCCATGCGGTGAGCGAACGGGAGATGCGGGAGCAGTTTTTGGACTCCCTGGAACTGGAACGGGAGAGGGGCATCACCATCAAGGCCAGCGCCGTGCGGGTGGAGTACCGGGCCAAGGACGGGGAAACCTACATCTTCAACCTGATCGACACCCCCGGCCACGTGGACTTCACCTACGAGGTCTCCCGGGCCTTGGCGGCGGTGGAAGGGGTTCTTTTGGTGGTGGACGCCAGCCAGGGGGTGGAGGCCGAGACCCTGGCCAAGTTTTACATGGCCCTGGAGCACGGCCACGTGATGATCCCCGTCATCAACAAGATTGACCTTCCCAACGCCAGGCCCCTGGAGGTGGCCCTGGAGGTGGAGGAGGTCTTGGGCCTTCCCGCCGACGAGGCCATCTTCGCCTCGGGCAAGACGGGGGAAGGGGTGGAGGAGATCCTCGAGGCCATCGTGAAGCGCATCCCTCCCCCCAAGGGGGATCCCGAGGCCCCCTTGAAGGCCCTTATCTTTGACTCCCTTTACGACGCCTACCAAGGGGTGATCCCCTACCTCCGCCTCTTTGAGGGCCGGGTGCGCCCGGGGGACCGGATCCGCATCTACTCCACCGGCAAGGAGTTCACCGTGGATAAGGTGGGAATCTTCACCGCCCAAGGGCTCATCCCCGTGGAGGAGCTCACCGCCGGGGAGGTGGGTTGGCTTGTCGCCGCCATCCGGGATATCCACGACGTCCAGGTGGGGGATACCATCACCCACGCCCATAGGCCCACGGACGCCCCTTACCCGGGCTTCCGCCCCGCCAAACCCGTGGTCTTCGCGGGACTCTACCCCGTGGACTCTGGGGACTATAACAAGCTACGGGACGCCCTGGAAAAGCTGAAGCTAAATGACGCCGCCCTTTCCTTTGAGCCGGAGACCTCCACCGCCTTGGGCTTTGGCTTCCGCTGTGGATTCCTGGGGCTTCTCCATGCGGAGATCGTGCAGGAGAGGTTGGAGCGGGAGTTCGGCCTGGAGCTGATCGCCACCGCCCCCAGCGTGGTCTACAAGGTGCGCCTGAAGGACGGGGAGGAGATGGAGGTGCTAAACCCCGCCGACCTCCCCGACCCCACGAAGATAGAGGAGATCCTCGAGCCCTACGTGAAGCTCACCGTCTTTACCCCCGAGGAGTACGTGGGAGCCATCATGCAGCTGGTGCAGGAAAAGCGGGGACGCCTGGTGAACATGACCTATCTTCCCGGAGAAACCAAGCGGGTGGAACTGGTCTACCAGGTGCCCTTTGCCGAGATCCTCTACGACTTCCACGACCGCCTGAAGAGCCTTTCCCGGGGCTATGCTTCCATGGATTACGAGCAGATCGGCTACCAACCGGGGGACCTGGTCAAGGTCAACGTGCTGGTGCACGGGGAACCCGTGGATGCCCTCACCTTTATCGCCCACCGGGACAAGGCCTACGCCCTGGCCCGGGCCATGGTGGACAAGCTGGCGGAGGTCATCCCCCGTCAGCTCTTTGAGGTGCCCATCCAGGCGGCCATCGGGGGGAAGATCATCGCCCGGGCCACGGTGAAAGCCCTGAGGAAGGACGTGCTGGCCAAATGCTACGGTGGGGACGTAACCCGGAAGAAGAAGCTCTTGGAAAAACAAAAGGAAGGGAAGAAGCGGCTCAAGGCCATCGGCAAGGTGGAGGTCCCCCAGGAGGCCTTCCTGGCGGTGCTTTCGGCGGGGAGGAATGAGCCTTAGGGCAAGGCTGGCCCTGGTCATCGCCTTTCTAGCCTTTCTGCCCAACCTGGTCCTAGCCCTCACCCTAGGCCTCATGGGGAATGGTCCATGGCTCCCCTTGGTGCTCTGGCTTCTCCTCATCGCCCTGGTTTCCGGAGCCGTGGGGTATCTCCTGGCCCGGAGCCTGCTCCGGCCCCTGGAGGAGCTCACCCGCACCCTGGCCTACCTCTCCCTGAAGGAGGGCCCGGTGAGCGAGCTGAGGCTTCCTGCCCCCAAGGAACCTCCGCCCAGGGAGATCGCCCTCCTCCGCACCCGCTTCGGAGAGCTTCTTCAACGCCTGCAACGCCTGATGGAGGCCAGGGAGGCCTTTTACGGGGCCCTGGCCCATGACCTTAAGACCCCCCTTCTCTCCGCCATCCGCGCCCTGGAGTACCTGGAAAGGGCCGACCACCTGGGCCGCGAAAAGCGGGTGGAGCTCCTTTTAGCCCTGAGGCGAGAGTTAACCCAGGCCCACCTCCTGGTGGAAAACCTCCTGGCCCTCTCCCGCCTCGAGGCCCGGACGCCCCAGCGGGAAACCCTAAACCTCAGGGCCTTGGCCGAGGATCTCCTGTTGCGGTATGGGGAAGAGGCCAAGAGGCGGGGAATCGCCTTGAGGGTAGAGGGGGCGGGGGCGGGCGTGGCCCGGGGGGAGAGGCTCCTTGTGGAACGGGCCCTGGCCAACCTCCTGGGCAATGCCCTGCGCCACGCCAAGACCCAGGTGCGCATCTGGGTGGAAGAGGGCGCCATACAGGTGGAGGACGACGGGGAAGGGCTTCCCCTGCCCCTGGAGGCCCTGGCCCAGCCCTTCCGCCAAGGGCAGAGCCTACGGGGAAGCTCAGGGCTCGGCCTCTACACCGCCAAGCGGGTGGCCGAGGCCCACGGGGGGAGGCTCATAGCCTGCAAAAGCCCCTTGGGCGGAGCGTGTTTGCGCTTGGAACTCCCCTCCGCCAGGGAGCTTTAGTCCATCACCGGAGGAATCTGCCGCACCCAGAGGATGTAGGAGAGGTGCTCCAGGTACCTCAGGGGAAC
>CALKFO010000103.1 GCA_938084765.1 Candidatus Bipolaricaulota bacterium
TGGAGATCATCCAGACCCCCGAGCGGGTGCTGGAAGTTTCCATCCCCGTGAGGATGGACGACGGACACGTCGAGGTGTTCACGGGCTACCGCGTGCAGCACTCCTCGGCCCGCGGGCCCTGCAAGGGCGGGATTCGCTACCACCCGGGGGTGACCGTGGATGAGGTCAAGGCCCTGGCGGGCTGGATGACCCTGAAGTGCGCGGTGGTGGACATCCCCTTGGGCGGAGGCAAAGGGGGGATTGTCTGTGATCCGACCAAACTTTCGGAGGCCGAGCTGGAGCGGCTTACCCGTCGCTATACCGCCATGATCCTGCCCTTGCTCGGCCCCTGGCGGGACGTTCCGGCGCCCGATGTGAACACGAATGCCCGCATCATGAACTGGATCATGGACACCGCCACCGCGCTCCTTGGGGAGCCCATGTATGCCATCGTCACCGGGAAGGACGTGGCGGTGGGTGGAGCGCGGGGCCGGCGGGAGGCCACGGGCCGGGGGGTCATGATCATCACCCAGGAGGTCCTGGCCAGGCTGGGGCGGGACTTGCGTGGCATTACCGTGGCTGTCCAGGGATTTGGAAATGTTGGATCCGTAGCGGCGCTGCTTTTGCATCAAGCTGGGGCCAAGGTGGTGGGCGTAGCCGACATCTCCGGCGGACTCTATAACCCCAACGGTCTGAACATCCCCGAGCTTGTGGCGTACGTGGGGCAATCCCCGCAGCGGCTCATCGCTGGTTACTCCGCACCCGGGGTTTCTTCCATCCCCAGCGAGGACGTTCTGTACCTCGATGTGGATGTGCTCATTCCCGCGGCCTTGGAGGGGCAGATCACCGAGCGAAACGCGGCACGGGTCAGGGCCCGAGTCATCGTGGAGGGAGCCAACGGGCCCACGACACCTGAAGCCGACCTGATCCTGGAGGAGCGCGGTTGTCTCGTCGTCCCCGACATCCTGGCCAATGCAGGGGGTGTCGTGGTCTCCTACTTCGAGTGGGTCCAAAACCTCCAAGGTTTCTACTGGGAAGAAGAGGAGACCAATGCGCGCTTGGCTCGCCTCATGCGACGGGCGTTCTGCGACGTGTGGCAGCTGGCCCAGGAGAAGGAGGTCAACCTGCGCATGGCCGCGCAGATGCTGGCCCTGTCCCGCGTGGCGGAGGCCATCCGTCTGCGTGGGCTCTTCCCATGATCTCCCCGCCCAGCGCTCTTCTCGGCCCCAAGGTCCAGGGATTATTAGCACGCGCCCTGGAGAACACGGCCAGAAAAGGGTTTTCCGGGGTGGACGCGGTGGTTTCCGCCCTGCGCACCGGGGACCCTTGGGCCCATTCCCTCTTCCGTTACGCCCTGGCCCAGGAACTGGGTCTCTATCTTGCCCAGCTCTGCCCAAGCATTCGCCGGGTTTACGTGTATGGGAGCACCGTAGACAACCGGGCAGGACCTGCATCTGATGTGGACATCATCGTGTGGGTGCGGAGGAGGCTCCCCACCTTGGAAAATCTCCTCTGGCAGGTGGATGCGCTGCTTCTGCGGGGATATCGGGCGCTCACGCACTTCGTCGGCCCAAGGAATCTGTTCGACTTCCATGTGGTGGACGACGCCGAAGTCCGGGAGGCCCGGGATTATGGAGCCGTGATTCGCTCCCTATGGACCGCGCCCGTGCCCCTTCAGCTTCCCAAAGAGGGGATGAGAGGGGAAAGCGTTTCCTTGACCTGAGCCAAATCCTCGGCTTCCACAAAAACGGAGCCCGGCGGGAAAAAGCGGCGCATCCACAGGGCGGGTTTGACCAAAATGATGGTGGGGATGCCAGCTGCGTAAGCTGCCTGAAGGTCGAGATGGGAGTCCCCCACCACCGCCGCCTCCTCCGGAGGGATCCCAAGCCTCCGCAGGGGCGCCAGGAATGCCTCGGGATCAGGCTTGAGCGCCCCATCCTCTCGCGCCCAGACAAGATCGAAAGGAAGGGGATGAGCCTGCAACACACCCTCTACGCTCTCCCGAGAGTTATTCGTCACCAACACGCACCGCACGCCCCGGGCACGCAGGAATTCCAATAATTCCGGAGCCCCGAGTTTCAACCGGCCGAAACGTACCCCCTCCGCTTCTTTCTCCCGTAGCCGCGTTTCCGCCCGCTTCCTTTCTTCCTCGGGAAGATGGGAGATGTGCCAGTAGATGGGAAGCCCATCGGGGGGGAGCCCCAATTCCCTCCGGAGCTCATCCCAACGCACCGGGTTTTCCCAGAGCGTTCCATCTAAGTCAAAGAGCACTGCGCGGATCATCGGCTGCTTATAATAGCAGGGAAAGGAGGGGATGTGGACGTCTTTGAGGCCATCCGGACCAGGCGTTCCGTGCGCCGCTACACACCAGATCCCGTTCCGGATGAGGTTTTAGCGGAGCTTCTTTCTGCAGCCATCCTTGCCCCTAGCGCGGGAAACGCTCAGCCCTGGCGGTTCATTGTGGTGCGGGATTCCAAGCTGCGGGAGGGGCTGGTGGCTGCCGCTTACGGCCAGACCTTCTTGGCTGAGGCGCCGGTGGTGATCGTGGTCTGTGCGGATCTAGAGCGGGCGAGGCGGGCATACCGCGAGCGGGGCGAGACCCTTTATTGCTTGCAGGACACGGCTGCGGCCATTCAGAACCTCCTTTTGGCGGCCACAGCCCGGGGCCTGGGCACCTGCTGGGTGGGTGCGTTCGAGGAGGGGAGGGTCGCCGACCTTTTGGGGCTTCCCAAGGGCCTCCGACCGGTGGCCCTGATCCCCGTGGGCAAACCGGCGGAGACCCCCCGTCCCCGGCCGCGACGTCCCCTCACCGAGGTGCTGGAATACCGGTAGCTGGCGGAGGGAGGGGGATTTGAACCCCCGAAGCCTTTCGGCTTACCGGTTTTCAAGACCGGCGGTTTCGGCCGCTCACCCATCCCTCCCACCCCGGATTTTCCCGGTCCGACACAGGGGGACCAACCTCACTATAATGGCCCGTTGACCATGCGGCGCCGCCGATTCCTCGTGGGGGTGCTGGGGGTCCTGCTCGTCCCCATGGCGTTGGGGATCATCCCAGGCGTGCCCCATCCTTTCTTGGGGCTTTTCACTTGGTGGCTCCCCATTCCTCCTCGGGTCGATGTACCCGCTCCCGTGGCGGGCGTGGAGAGGATTTTGGTGATTGCCCCCCACCCTGACGACGACGTCCTTGGTGTAGGCGGAACGATCGTGGATGCGCTGGAGCAGGGGCACCAGGTGCTGGTGGTGTTTCTCACCGCCGGTGACGCCAACATCGCTGCCAAAAAATTCTTCACCTGGAGCCCCTGGAACCGGGCCGAGGACTACCAGGCCCTGGGCTACCGCCGCATGAAGGAGGCTGGCCAGGCCCTGCGCATCCTGGGCGTTCCGGAAGACCATATGCTCTTTTTGGGCTACCCGGACCGCGGGCTTCTCAACCTCCTCACCACCCACTGGGAAGCTGTGTACCGCAGCCCCTACACCAAAAAGGACCGCCCGTTTTATCGCAACAGCTTCAACCCCCAGGCACGCTACACGGGAAAGGATCTGCTTCAGGATTTGGCCACGATCTTGAGTGGATTCCAGCCCACGGTGATCTACGTCACCCATCCCGAGGACGGTCACCCGGATCATCGGGCGGCGGCGCAGTTCCTGCGGCTGGCCCTGGCGGAGACGGGCCTCGTTGCGGAGGTGCGCTATTACCTCATCCATGCCCCGCGCTGGCCCCAGCCGCGCCGGTTGGATCAGCGGGCCAGCCTCGCCCCTCCGCACTTCCTCCAAGAGCGGTGGGAGTGGCGGGAGCTTCCCGTGAGTTCCCAGGCGGCGGAGAAGAAGCTGCAGGCCCTGCGTGCCCACAGCTCCCAACGCCTCACCAACGGACAATTCCTCGCCGCGTTTGTGCGGCAGAATGAGATCTACGCCCTGGACACTTTCAGCGTCGTTCTAGACAGGTGATGGCATAGGGCCGCGTGGGATGGGGTTCCACGTGCTCGGCCACCAGGCGAAACGCCGGGTGGCGCAGAAAGGGACGGTGGAAGAGTTTGGCTGCCGGCCAGGCGCTCACCAACACCAGGTGGCCGCCGGGCTCGATCTTGTGGGCCAACCGCTCCGCAAGCCTTTTCAGCCGGCGGTAACCCAGGTAATAGAGCACTTCCGAGCAAAACACCAGATCGTAGGTGCCCTCGGGCAAGCTTTCACCGATGTCCATTTCATGGTACTCCACGGGGAGGCCGGCGCTTTTTTGCCGGGCGCGGGCCAGGGCCCGCGGCGAGAAGTCCACCCCCACCGCCTGGGCCGCCACGCCCGCCTCCACGAGCCGACGGGTGAACAGCCCTTCGGCGCAGCCCAGGTCCAGCGCGCGCCGGTACGGCGGGCCACCCTCCCCCCTTTGTTTGGGCAAAATGGCCAATTTCAGCGCGTACTTCCTCTGCTCGTAAGGGCTGGTTTCGTAGTCCCAAGGATCGTCGCGGCGGAAGCGCCAGTTGAAAAGACGGGGAAGAAACCGAGGATGCAAGAGCACCCCGTAAACCAAGAAATTCCCCGCCTCAGCCAGTCCGCGCAGGAAGCCCAGGCCGTAGCGCACGTGCCTCCCCGCGCCATACCAACTGGCGATGGCCAGCCCTAGTCCCACCAGCACGAGCTCCAAAAACCGGTAGGTGAGGGAGAAGGCCAGGGCGGAGGCCGGGGGGATTCCCAAAAGGCCCAGGATACCCACCCGTCCGCCTTCCGCGGTACCCACCCCGGCGGGGGTGAGCCAAAGAAACAGGGACAGGAAAGCATTGAGGTTGAAGTACACCCCCATTTCCCGCCAGCCCAGCCAGCGCCCCTGGGACAGCCCAAAGTAGAAGAAGGGCCGGAAATAGTGGCACAGGAAGCTCGCCAGCTGAAGCACGAGGGCCGCCCCCAAGGCTCCTAGGCGATGTCGGAAGAGGCCGTGCATGGTGTTCTCCATGTCCCGGGCCTTCTGGGCGAGGATGTGGAGGCGGGCGGAGCGACGGCTGAGGAACGCCACGAGCCGGCTGAGCCAATGCCAGCCCAGGCCGAAACTCAGCGCCCCGAGGAAGATGGCCATGCCCAGTGCGAGGAGGCCGGCCAGGGCCCAAACCCGCTGGCTTGGGGGAAGCAGGGGAAGCACCAAACCGGCCCCAAACAGGGCGAACCCCAACAGGACCAAGCCGGCCACGACGCGGTCCCACACCAGCGTTCCGGCGACAGAGGCGGGGTCGGCGCCGGTGCGCCGCACCACGATCCAGCCGCGCACAGGCTCACCCCCCAAATAGGCCACGGGGGTGATGTAGGAAACAGCGTAGCCGGCGAGGGCCGCGGCCCAGACCGTGCGCCAGGGCGCGGAAATCCCGGTCCCCCAAAGGAGCGCCATCCAGCTTGCCGCCCAGAACGTGAGCCCCAGAAGCTCCAAGCCCCAAAGGAGAAACAGGGCCCACAGGGGAAGGAGGCGCGCGGCGTTCCAGATCTCTCGGGGGCCGCTTACGGCCACCAGGAGGGCAAAGGCTCCTAGACCCACAAGCAACAAGGCTATTCCCCACCAGCGCCGCATGCCCCTCAAGGTTAGCGATGCGCGCGCTCTTCCACAACGTTGCGCTTTTCGTGTGCCCGTCGTAAGATTTTCCGCCTATGACCGAACGGATCGAACAGGCCTTCATCGAAGAGGAGATGGAGCAGTCGTATATCGACTACGCCATCTCCGTCATTCGTGGGCGCGCCATTCCCGACGTGCGGGATGGTCTCAAGCCCGTCCAGCGCCGCATCCTCTACGGCATGCGCGAGCTGGGCCTGGCGCCCAACCGCCCGCACCGCAAATCCGCGCGCATCGTGGGTGAGGTGCTGGGTAAATACCACCCCCACGGCGACATGGCCGTGTACGAGGCCATGGTGGGCCTGGCCCAACCCTTCACCACCCGCTATCCCCTCATCGATGGGCAGGGGAACTTCGGGTCGGTGGATGGGGATGAGCCCGCGGCCATGCGCTACACCGAGGCCCGCTTGGCCCCGATCTCCCTGGAGTTCCTGGAGGAGCTGGACGAGGAGACCGTGGATTTCCTCCCCAACTTCGACGGTTCCCTCCAGGAGCCGGAGGTCCTGCCCGTGCGGTTTCCCCACATTCTCGCTAACGGTGCCTGGGGGATCTCTGTGGGCATGACCACGCAAATTCCGCCCCATAACCTGCGGGAGCTCATCCAGGCCACCCTTTACCTTTTGGACCATCCCGAGGCCACGGTGGAGGAGCTCCTGGCC
>CALKFO010000104.1 GCA_938084765.1 Candidatus Bipolaricaulota bacterium
CCTGGCGAACCGCATCGCCAAACCGGGCAAGGCCCTGGAGGAGGCCCTAAACCTGGCCCAAGGGCTTGCCCAAAACGCCCCCACCTCCTTGCGCCTCACCAAGGAGCTTCTCCTGGCCTTGCCGGGAATGGGCCTCGAGGATGGCTTCCGCCTGGCCGCCCTGGCCAACGCCTGGATCCGGGAAACGGGGGACCTTAAGGAGGGCATCCGGGCCTTCTTTGAAAAGAGGCCTCCTAGGTTCTGAAGAACCCCAGATCCAAACCGAGGATAGCGCCCTCCCAGGTTCCGATGCCGTCCTGGCCTGGGACCCCGGAAAGGATAGGGGCATAACCCCAAGATGGCCAAAGGTTTAGGCCGCCCGGCCAGGGCTATACTTCCCTTATGGGCCTTGTTCCCCCCTGCTTCATCACCGAGATCGTGGAAAGGGACCTGCGGGAAGGCAAGTACCCCAGGCTTCTCACCCGTTTTCCCCCCGAGCCCAACGGCTACCTCCACATCGGCCATGCCCGGAGCATCGTGCTGAACTTCGGCCTGGCCCTGGACTATGGCGGGGAGTGCAACCTGCGCTACGACGACACCAATCCGGAAACGGAAAAGGAGGAGTACGCCCGGGCCATTGAGGAGGATGTGCGCTGGCTGGGCTTCACTCCGGACAGGGTCCTCTACGCCTCCGACTACTTTGAAACCATGTACCGGTGCGCCTTGGTCCTCATCCAGGAGGGCAAGGCCTACGTGGACGACCTTTCGGAAGAGGAGATGAGCGAGCTTAGGGCCCAGGGAAAGCCCAGTCCCTACCGGGACCGCAGCGTGGAGGAAAACCTGGAGCTTTTTGAAAGGATGCGCCAAGGGGAGTTCCCCACGGGTAGCCGGGTGCTAAGGGCCAAGATCCAGCCCGACCACCCCAACTTCAAACTCCGGGACCCCGTGCTTTACCGCATCGTCCACGCCCCCCACTACCACGCAGGGAACCGCTGGGTCATCTACCCCATGTACGACTATGCCCATCCCCTCGAGGACTTCATTGAGGGGGTGACCCACTCCCTTTGCACCCTGGAGTTTGAGAACAACCGGGCCGTCTACGACTGGGTGATCGAAAACCTCAAGGGGAAGTGCGGCCTACCCCTCGCCCCCAGACCCTACCAGTACGAGTTCGCCCGCCTGGACCTCACCTACACGGTGCTTTCCAAGCGGAAGCTCATCAGGCTGGTGGAGGGGGGCTACGTTTCGGGCTGGGACGACCCCCGGCTTCCCACCCTCAGGGCCCTGAGGCGCCGGGGGGTGCGGCCCGAGGCCATAAGGGAGTTCGTGCGGCGCACGGGGATCTCCCGCCACGAGGCCCGCATAGAGATGGAGCTCTTTGAGGAGGTGGTGCGGGACGACCTGAACCCCATCGCCCCCAGGGTCTTGGGGGTTTTGGAACCCTTAAGGGTGGTCCTCACCAACTACCAGGGGGAGGAGTGGCTAGAAGCCCCCTACTGGCCCCGGGACATCGGCAAGGAGGGGGCCAGGCCCCTGCCCTTTTCCCAGGAACTCTACATTGAGCGCTCCGACTTCAGCCTCAACCCCCCCAAGGGCTGGAAGCGCTTGGCCCCGGGGCAACGGGTGCGCCTAAGGCACGCGTACGTCATTGAGCTGGAGGACGTGGTGGAGGAGGGAGGCGAGGTGAAGCTCCTCAAGGCCCGCATGGTCCCCGGCACCCTGGGGGCCAACCCCGAAGACGGCATCAAACCCAAGGGGGTCATCCACTGGGTTTCCGCCCGGCACGCCCTGCCCGTGGAGTACCGGCTTTACAACCGGCTTTTCCTCACCCAAGACCCGGAGGAAGGAGGGGATTTCCTCAAGAACCTGAACCCCTTGGCCCTGGAGGTCAAGAAGGGCTTCGTTGAGCCCAGCGTGGCCCAGGACCCCCCGGAAACCCGCTACCAGCTGGAACGCCTGGGCTACTTCTGGCAGGACCCCGGGGACTCCAGGCCCGGAAGGCTGGTGATGAACCGCATCGTGCCCCTCAAGGAGGGCTACCGGCCTCAGTAGAGGGGCCTAGAGCCCCACGCTTACCCCCACCGCTCCCCCGATCCCCAAGCCCGTGTTTGGCGTCAGGAAAAGGGTGGGGTGCACCTCCACATACACCCCAACGAGGGGCAAGGGCAGGTTGAGCCAGGTGCCCAAAACCCCCCTCAAGCCCCCCTGGCCCCGGGCGTCCTGGGGCAGGGTGAGGGCCGGGCCCGTCCCGTAGAACCCCCCTAGGCCCAGGTAAAGGTCGGTGAGGGGCACCTTCAGGAGGAGGTCCACCCCACCCCCCAGGGCCTCCAGGCCCACCCCTCCGTACACCCTCCCGTCCAGGAGAAGGGGCACCAGGGGGAAACGCAAACCCCCCTGCACGCCAAAGGGGCTACCCACGCTCACCTCGGCCCGCTGGGCCAGGCCCAGGGCCAAGGCCACCGCCAAAACCGCCCATACCTTACGCATGCTCCACCTCCTGCCATAGGGTTGCCAACCCGGCCATCCTGGCCCGGTGGGCCCCGGGCTCATAGTCCACCAGCACCCCCTCCACCCCCAGCATCCCCAAGGCCCTTAGGAAGGCTTCCTTCAGGGCCCGGCTGGCCAAAGGGCTCACCCGCATGCCCAGGTGCGGGTGCCGCTCCAAGAAGGCCTGGGCCAGGGCCTCGGAGGTCCAGATGCCGGAAAGCCGTTTTCCCAAAGCCTCCAGCACCAGGTGCTCCCCCGGTTCCCCCTCCAGGATGTACCAGGTGCCGGATAGCTCCATCCCAGGAGGCATAATACCCCTCGTGAGGCTGGACCGCTACCTGGTGGAACAGGGTCTGGCGGAAACCCGGGAAAAGGCCCAAAGGCTCATCCGCTCCGGCCAGGTGCGGGTGGAAGGGGTCGTGGTGACCAAACCCGCCCACCAGGTGGCGGAAGGCGCCCAGGTGGAGGTCCTCGCCCCCGAGCGGTACGTGGGCCGGGGGGCCTACAAGCTCCTGGGGGCCCTCGAGGCCTTCCCCATAGAGGTGAGGGACAAGGTGGCCGCAGACCTCGGGGCCAGCACCGGGGGCTTTACCCAGGTCCTCTTGGAAAGAGAAGCCCGGCGGGTCTATGCGGTGGACGTGGGCCGGGGCCAGCTCCACCCCCGCCTGAGGGAAGACCCCAGGGTGGTGAGCCTGGAAGGGCAAGATGCCCGCACCCTATCCTTGCCGGAGCCCGTGGACCTGGTGGTCATGGACGTCTCCTTCATCTCCTCCACCCTGCTCCTCCCCAAGGTGCGGGAAATGCTGAAGCCGGGAGGGGAGGCCCTCATCCTGGTGAAGCCCCAGTTTGAACTGGGCCCTGGGGTGCACAAGGGGGTGGTGCGGGAGGAGGCCCTCTGGCAAAAGGCCTTGGCCCGGGTGCGGGAAAGGGCCCTGGAGCTGGGCTTCCACGTGCTGGGGGAGGGGGAAAGCCCCTTGCCCGGCAAGGAGGGCAACCGGGAGTTTTGGCTTTGGCTTATAATGTACCCAGAAACGGACGGGGTTGAAAGCTCGGATGGAGGATGTGGTCGCTAACGGTGAGGAGGAGGTGTTTCCGCTGCAACAACTCAAGTCAAGGCGCTCCTTCGGGAAGCAAAAGGAAGCCGAGCCAATGCTGGGAGAACCTTGGCCGTGATTTTGAGCCTTGTCAGGCTAAGGCAAGGGTCTATATAATGTATCCATGGCTTTACCCGATTATCAAACCTTGATGAAACCCATCCTCGAGGCCCTAGCAGACGGCAACCCGCTCACAAGGCGCGAACTGCTTGGCAAACTGGAGAGTCGTTTCCAACTGACGGATGAGGAAAAGGCCCTTTTGACTCCTAGCGGGAGGGCTCCTCTTTTTGCCAACCGGGTAAGTTGGGCAGTGGCCTATCTGAAAAAGGCCGGGCTCATTGCCGCGCCGCAAAGAGGTTCTTACCAGATTACCCAGAGGGGCAAGGAGGTTTTAAAGCAAAACCCCGAGCCCCTTGATGTGAATTTTCTCATGCAGTTTGAAGAGTTCAAGGTGTTTATAGAGCAGAGCCGGGCAGGCAGCACCTCTGCCTTGCCGGAAAGAGAAACCCCAATTGCAAAGGCCACTCCCAGCGAGACCCTCGAGCAGGCATACCAAGAGCTTCGCGCGGCCGTAATATCCGAACTCGTTGAAAAAATTCGGGAGGTTCCCCCCAAAGCTTTTGAGCGTTTGGTGGTAGACGTCTTAGAAACTGTTGTAAAAGTCCCCCCCACCAGCTTATGCGGCCCTGGCCAGCCGCTTCACCAGCAAGCGTATCATGCCTAGGTACATCCAGGCTTCCGTTACCTCAGGATGGTACTCGTAATCCTTCCCCAGCCGTCGGTTTC
>CALKFO010000105.1 GCA_938084765.1 Candidatus Bipolaricaulota bacterium
ACCGCGGCTGCTGGCACGTAGTTAGCCGGGGCTTATTCTGCAGGTACCGTCTGCGTTCGTCCCTGCTTAAAGGAGTTTACACCCCGAAGGGCTTCGTCCTCCACGCGGCGTCGCTGGGTCAGGCTTGCGCCCATTGCCCAAGATTCCCGACTGCTGCCTCCCGTAGGAGTGGGGCCCGTGTCTCAGTGCCCCTCGGGCCGATCATCCTCTCAGACCGGCTACCCGTCGCAGGCTTGGTGAGCCATTACCTCACCAACTACCTGATAGGCCGCGGGCCCATCCCGAAGCGGAAATCCCTTTAGATGCCTCCGCCAAAGCAAAGGCATCCACATCCGGTATTAGCCCGAGTTTCCCCGGGTTGTCCCGGTCTTCGGGGCAGGTTACCCACGTGTTACTCCGCCGTTCGCCGCTCTCGACCCCCGAAGGGGGTCTACCGCTCGACTTGCATGTCTAAGGCACGCCGCCAGCGTTCGCCCTGAGCCGGGATCATACCCTCTCGATTTAGCTTGAACTCAAGGGCTCGACAGGGTTCTCCGCCGATCCCTATCCACCTGTCGAAGACCAGCCTTTCCCACCTCGGACGAGGCGCCCTAGTATAGCGCGGTCCCCCTCGCCCGTCAAGAACCCGCCAGCCCCTGGCGGAGGAGACCCAGGGCCGCCGCCAGGTCCACCTCCGTGTCCACGCAACCGTCGCGGGAAAGGGGCAGAGGCCAGACCTCCGGTACCTCCGCCAACTGGCGCACCGCCTCCTCCCCCTCCAGGAGCTCCTTGTGGCAGGCCACGGCCACCACCAGCTCGGGTCTTTTCTCCTGCACGAAGCGCAGGGCCAAGGCCCCGCCGGGCGCCACGCACACCCCTTTGTACCCCAGCCGCTCCGCCTCCGCCCGCAGGATCCGGATCGGGCAGCCCTCCACGGCGCAATCGGGGGGACACAGGAAGCCCTCTTTCGTGGGCCGCCCCGGACACCGGTCGCTGGGCCGCAGACAGTGGGGCAAAAGGAGCACCCGCTCGCTCGCCGGAACCCCTTTCCCCTCAGCCATGACCCACCACCTGCACCAGCACCTTCCGCTCCCGAGGCTGATCCAGCTCCACCAGGAAGATGCGTTGCCAGCGGCCCAGGGCCAGCTTCCCCTCGTGAATGGGCACAGCCTCGCTGGCGCCAAGGAGGAGGTGCTGAAGATGCGCATGGGCATTGGGACATTCCTCGGGCGTCATGTTGTGGGTACGGATGCCAAAGTCGTTGTGGCAATAGTAGAGGTCGCGAGGCGCCAGGCGCTTCAAGAATTCCTCCATATCCCGCAAAAGGAGGGGTTCGTTTTCGTTGATGCGGACCGCCGCGGTGGTGTGGCAGGAGAAGATAAGGGCGATCCCTTCGCGCACCCCGCAGGTGGCCACCGCCCGCTCCACTTCCGCGGTGATGTCCACGAACTCCGGGAACTTCTGAGCTCGCACGGTGAAGGTATAGCTACGCACGATGGGGACAGAGGTCAGAATGGGGTTCATCGTTCACCTCCCAACCGGCGGAGATGGGCCACGACCTCCCGCACGGCGGCCTCCGGGGTGGAGGCGCCGGCGGTCACGCCCACCCGGCTCACCCCCTGGAACCACGCGGGTTGGAGCTCTTCTGCGCGCTCGATGTGGAAGGTGGGGAGGCCCGTGGTCCGGGCCACCTCCGCGAGTTTGCGGGTGTTGGCGGAGTTGCGGGAGCCCACCACCACCAAGGCCTCCACGCGCCGAGCGAGGTCCCGCACGGCCTGGTAGCGCCGGCCCGTCTCCGGACAGGTGGTGTCCAGGGCCCGCACCTCCCTGAGCTCGTGCTTCCACCGCTCCACGACAGCGGCCACAAACGCCCAGAACTCCGCACGCCCTTTGGTGGTCTGGGAGATGAGGGCGAGTCGGTCGCCCTCCAGCTTGGCCAGTTCAGCGGGATCCAGGGTGGCCCGCCCCTGCCCCCGCGTCCAGGAGAGAAGCCCCCGCACCTCGGGATGGGTCTCCTCCCCGTAGATGAGGACGAAAAACCCCTCCTGGGCCAGGGAGCGCGCCGCTTCTTGGGCCCGGCGCACGATGGGGCAGGTGGTGTCCACGAGGTGAAGCCCCCGGCGCGCGATCTCCTCGAACACCTCGGGGCCAGCACCGTGGGCGGTGATCGCCACCGTCCCCTCCCGCACCGCGCTCAGGTCCTCCACCACCTGGGCGCCCAGCCGGGAAAGCTCCTCCACCACCTGGGCGTTGTGGACGATGGCCCCGAGGGTGGAAAGCGGCCCCTTCACCCGCAGGTGCTCCTCCACCATGGCCACGGCCCGACGCACGCCTGGGCAGAACCCGTAGACCTCGGCGAGCTCCACCTTCATGCTGCCCTCCTTTGGGCTTGCCGGAAGCGGCCCAGCGCCATGAGCGGGAAGTAGTGGCGGTAGAGGTGGTAGCGGATCATGAAGTCCGTGGGGAAGCCGGTTCCCGTGAAGTAAGGCTCGTCCCAGGTTCCGTCGGGTCGCTGGGTGCGCAGGAGGTAGGCGACCCCGCGGGCCACGGCCTCGGAGCCCGCTTCCCCTGCGGCGAGGAGGGCCAGGAGGGCCCAAGCGGTCTGGGAGGGGGTGGAGGGGCCACGGCCCCGCAGCTCCGGCCGGTGATAGGAGAGGACGTCCTCGCCCCAGCCGCCGTCGGCGTTCTGGCGGGAAAGGAGGAAGTCCACGGCCCGCCGCACCCGCCCGTCGTCCAGGGGGAAGTCGATGGCCGAAAGGGCCGGAAGCACCGCGCCCGTCCCGTAGATGTGGTTCACCCCCCAGCGGCCGTACCAGGAGCCGTCCTCCTCCTGTTCCCGGAGGAGGTAGCGCACCGCCCGGTCCAACGGGCGAAAGCCCCGCCGGTAGCCTAGCCGGCCCAGGAGCTCCACGACGTGGCCGGTCACGTCGGCCGAGGGCGGGTCCAGAATCTCCCCAAAATCGGCGAACGGGATCTCCCGCAGGAAGGTCTTGGTGTTGTCCCGGTCGAACGCGCCCCAGCCCCCGTTCTTGGACTGCATCCCCAGGAGCCACTCCAGGCCCCGCTCGAGCGCAAACCCCTTGGCCTGCTCGGGGAGCTTTGTGTTCAGCAGGGCCATCATCACGACCGCGGTGTCGTCGGTGTCGGGGTAGCGATCGTTGTCGAACTCGAAGGCCCAGCCGCCGGGACGGGCGGAGCACCTCACCTGCCAGTCACCGCCCACGAAGATCTGCTGGGAAAGGAGCCACCTGCCTGCCCGCACCAGCGCCGGATGATCCGGAGGAAGCCCGGCGTCCTGGAGGGCGATCATGGAAAGAGCGGTGTCCCACACGGGTGAGATGCAGGACTGGAGCCGAAAACCGCGCTCGTCCTCGATGGCGTAGCGGGAAAAGCCGGCGATCCCCCGCTGAAGGACGGGGGAGTCCACCGCGTGGCCGAGGGCGTACAGGGCGAGGAGGGAGTAGACCCAAGGCGGCTGGATCCCGCCCCAACAGCCATCGGCCTCCTGGCGCTCCATGATCCACTCCTCGGCCCGCTGGAGGGCGAGTCTCCGGAGGCTCCGGATCGGTCGCCGCTCGTACAGCCTAAGGAGCCTGTCCATCCCGGCGAAGAACCGGCCCCAGGCGCTGCGCTTTCGAGGTAAGGAGAGGTCGGCGCCGGCGCGGCCGCGGGGGAAGAGCTCGTCGATCCGGGCATGTGCGGGGATGGGCCACACCGGCCGCAGGACCCGCAGGATCGCCAAAGGCAGGATCGTCCCCCGGGCCCAGGAGGCGAAGGAATAGAGGTTCACCGGGAACCACTTAGGGAGGAGGACGAGCTCCGGGGGAAGCATGGGGGTGGCCTCCCAGGGCCACTCCCCAAGCATGGCCAACCAGATCTTCGTGAAGACCCGGGTCCTCTCCACCCCGCCCTGGGCGAGGATCCACTCCCGGGCCTTCCGCATGGCCGGCGCGTCCGGGTCCACGCCGGCCAGCTTCAGGGCCAGGTAGGCCTCCACCGTGGTGGAGAGGTCGCCCGGCCCGCCGTGCCAATTGGCCCAAAATCCTTCCGGCCGCTGCTCAGAAAGGATGTAACGGGCGATCCTCTCCCAGAGCTCCTGGGTGCCGATCCCCAGGATGTGGGTGAAGAAGAGGTGCTCGGCGGTGATGGTCACGTTGCTCTCCAGCTCCCCCCACCAATAGCCTTCGGGGTATTGGTGGCGGAGGAGCCAATCGGCGGCCCGCTCGACCGCCCGGTCCAAGTCCGCGGAAGCGACGGTCGCGGTCTCCTTAAGCATCAGCCTTCACCTCCTCCAGCACCACCCGCACGAACTCCTCCGCGAGCCTCTCCTCAGGGACTTTCGGAAGGAGGACCTTTCCGCCGGCGTAGATCGTGCCGAAGCCTTTTCCGCCGAGGATGGCGAAGTCCGCGCGCTCCGCCTCGCCCAGGCCATTCACCGGGCAGCCCATGATGGCCAGGGTGACGGGCTTCTCGAGGGAGGAGAGCCTCCGCTTCACCTCCGCGGCGATCCCGGCGATGTCGATGCCGGTGCGGCCGCAGGTGGGGCAGACCACAAATGTGGGCCCACGTTTGCGCAAACCCAACGCGCGCAGGATTTCCCACGCCACCGCCACCTCCCGCACCGGATCGCCCGGAAGGGACACGCGGAGGGTGTCCCCGATGCCTTCGGCAAGGAGGACCCCGATCCCCACCGCGGATTTCACGATCCCCTCAAGCTCCGGCCCGGGCTCGGTGACGCCCAGGTGAATCGGCCAATCGCCCTCCTTCGCCAGGAGTCGGTTGGCCTCCACGGTGAGGGGAACGTCGTGGGCCTTGAGGGAGACCACCACGTCCTGGAAGCCCTCCCGCTCCAGGAGCTCGATCTCCCACAGGGCGGCCTGGACCAAGGCCTCCGGGGTGACCTCCTTCCCCTTCGTAAGGAAGCGGGGGTCGAGGGAGCCGGCGTTCACGCCCACCCGGATGGGCACGCCTTTTTCCTTGGCGGCGCGGGCCACCTCCCGGATCCTCTGGGGGTCCCGGATGTTCCCGGGGTTCAGGCGGAGCTTGTCCGCGCCAGCCTCCAGGGCCGCCAGGGCCAGGCGGTGGTCGTAGTGGATGTCCGCCACCAGGGGCACGGCCACTTCCCGCTTGATCTCTCGGATGGCCTGGGCGGCTTCGTGGTCGGGAACGGCGACCCGCACGATCTCAGCGCCGGCGCGCACCGCGGCCCGGATCTGGTCCACCGTGGCCAGCACGTCCCGGGTGTCCGTGTTCGTCATGGTCTGGACGACCACGGGGTTTCCACCCCCCAGGAGAACATCGCCCACCCGCACGGTGCGGCTCACGCGGCGCATCCGGCCTCCTCGAGGGCCGCCCGGAGAGCCGCTGCGGCGCGGCCCAGGATCCACGAACATCTCAGGGCCCGGCCCGCCCACCGGACGGCGCGCCAGCCCAACCCCACCTCCTCCTCCGCAGCGTCCAAGATCACCCGGGCCACAAGGAAAGGGATTCCCCGCGCGCGAAGCTCCCGCGCAAGAAAGCTCGTCTCCATGTCCACCGCAAGGGCCCGCCTCGCGAGTTCGGCCTTCGCCTTCGGCGAGGTGAGATCCCGGTCAGTGAACAAGGGGCCCACCTCCGCCCAGGGAAGGCGAAGCTTAGCCCGCCTCAGGAGCTTGTCATCCACCTCAACCACGCCTTCCTCGTCCAGCACGCGATCAACAAGGACGAGGGCGCCCGGCCTGAGATCCGCGCGCAGTCCGCCGGCGTAGCCCACGACGGCCACGGCCCTGGGCCGTTGGGTCTGCACGAGCCTTTCCAGCGTGGGCCGCGCCCGCAGGCCCACGCCCAACGCGGCCTTGGGGCCGCGCACAAACAGGAGCTCCGTGCGCAGCGCAGCCACCACCATCACCTCCGCAGAAGCAGCCACGGCCGGTTCACCGCCTCCAGGACGCTTTGCGGCTCGAACCCCGAGTGCAGCATGCACCCCGCGCAGCGGGGATCCCGACCTGGTCCATACCTCTGCCAAAGCCCGGGATCCAAGATCTCCCGGAGGTCCGAGACGTGCCGGTCGGCGATGAGGTAGCAAGGAAGCCGCCAGCCCAACACGGTGTAGGTGGGGATGGCCCAGGCTGCGCACTCCCGGTACGCCCGCTTCCCCTGCAAAAAATCAAGGAAGAGAGGGTTGTCGTAGAAGCGGAAGCCGTTGCGGCCCGCAAGGAGCGCCCGGAACACCTTGATCGCCTCTTCCTTCTGGAGGAAGAGCTCCCGTGCGGGGACGGACTCGTAGGCGTAGCCGGGGGAGAGCATAAGGCCCTCCACCCCAAGGTCGGTGAGGGTGCGGAAAAGCTCTTTCAGGTCCTCGACATCCGAGCCGTGGAACACCGTGGTGTTCGTGGCCACGCGGAATCCCCGGCGCAGGGCCTCCCGAATGGCCGCCAGGGCCTCCTGGTACGTGCCGGGCCGGCCGGTGATGGCGTCGTGCACCTTTTCCGTTCCGTCCAGATGCACCACGAAGCACAGGCGCTTGTGGCACCGGAATTCCCCAAGCTTCTCCCGCAGAAGGAGGCCGTTCGTGCAAAGGTAGACCCAGCGCTTTTGGGCGATGAGGCCCTCCACGATGTCCGGGATCTCGGGGTGGAGGAGGGGTTCCCCGCCGGAGACGGAGACCACGGGCGCGCCCGCGATTTCGGCGGCCCGCAGGGCCTCGTCGGCGGACATGCGGCGGTTCATGACGGAGGCGTACTCCCGCACCCGGCCGCAGCCGGCGCAGCGCAAATTACAAGCCTCAAGCGGCTCGAGCATGAGGACGATGGGGAAGAGCCTCCCCCGGTTTGGCCACTTCCGCCGAGGCAGAAGATAGCGAGCTAAATCCAAACTCATGGAAAGCGGGCGTCCCATCAGGCCTCCCTTGTGGCTAGAAACGCCAAAAGCTCGGCAAACGTAGCGCGGGCCCAGGCGGGCCAGGGCAGGTTCCGCGCGAGTTCCTCCGCCATGGCCAAGTGCTTTTCCAGCTCCTTCTGCGCGGCCTCCCTCGCCCCCGACTTCCCCAGCCGCTCCAGGATCTCTTCCATGTGCTCTTCCGGCTGGGAAAGCCACAGGGAAAGCTCAGGATCCTGCTCCAGCGCGTAGCACACGGGGAACGAGCGTTTTTTGCGCAAAAGATCGCTTCCCACGGGCTTTCCCGTTTTTTCGGGATCGCCCCAGATGCCCAAGAGGTCATCCTTGATCTGGAAGGCCAGGCCCAGCTCCTCGCCCAGCTCCTGGGAGAGGTTTTGCAGATCGGGCCGGCCGGCGGAAACGGCACCCAGGGCTAGAGCACAGCCCAGGAGGGCCCCGGTCTTGCGCCGAGCCATGGCCAGGTACTCCCCTACCCCCATGGGCCGTCCTTCGCCCCCGAGGTCCAAGGCCTGGCCCTCGATCATGCGCCAGGTGGCGGAGAGCAGGGCCTCTTGGGCTTGAAGCCGCGCCGGGTGGGGCAGGTCCGCGGTCAGAGCCGCGCGCAGGGCCAGGGCGAGGAGCGCATCCCCCGCGTTGATGGCCTGGCCCACCCCGAAGACCTTCCAGGCCGTGGGCCGGCCGCGCCGAAGCTCATCCCCGTCCTGGATGTCGTCGTGGACCAGGGAAAAGTTGTGCACCAGCTCCAAGGCCGCGGCCAAAGGAAGGGCACGCCTGGGCTCCCCACCCAGGGCCTCGCAGGCGAAAAGGACCAGGCATGGGCGCAGGAGCTTTCCGCCGATCCCCGGGCCGGGCGAGCCATCGGCCTCCGCCAGCCCCAAGGGATAACGCACCAGCACCGCCAGGGGCCCGTCCAGAGCCAGAATGCGCCGAAGCTCTTCCACCACCCAAGGCCGATAGCGGGAAAGGGCGTTCATGGCTGGGGAAGATCCATGGCAGGCACGAGGCCCAACCGCACCGCGGCCTGGATCAACTCCCGGGTGGTGCGCACCCCAAGCTTCCGCATGGCCGAGACCTTGTGGGATCGGACCGTGGTGACCGAGCGACAAAGAAGTTCAGCGATCTCCGTGGTCTTTTTCCCTTGGGCCAGGAGGCGGATGATCTCCCGTTCCCGCTCGGTGAGGGGGAGGGCGGGCTCTCCCTCTGGCAGGAGTCTTTCGCCTTGGGCCACCCGGCGCAGGCTCTCCAAAAGGGCCTCGAAGGGCACGTCCTTCCGGAGGTAGGCCCAGGCGCCGGCCCGAGCGGCCTCCGCCCGCCACTCCGGCTCGTCGAACATGGAAAGGAGCACCACCTTCACCTCGGGGAAGCGGCGGCGCAACCGCCGGCAGAGTTCCAAACCCGAGACGCCGGGTAGGGCCACGTCCACGATGGCCAGGTCCGGCTCCGTTTTGGCCAGGAGTTCCAAGGCCTGGCTGGCATCGGCCGCCTCGGCCACGACATCGAACCCCGCCCGGCTCAACAGGGCCTTGAGCCCTTC
>CALKFO010000106.1 GCA_938084765.1 Candidatus Bipolaricaulota bacterium
TTTGGCCACGTTAGGGGTCGCCACGCTCCATGCCTTGCTGGGGGTCATCTCGCGGATCTGAGCCCTCGACGCGACTTGCTTTCCCGGCGCGGACGTCTTGTGCTCCAGCGTGGCCGAGTATCCCGGGCGTCACGTGGAGGAAACCGGGGGAAAGCCCACGGTTGGCCGTTTCGGCCACGGGGGTGGGTCTGATGCTCCTCGACGGGGCTCAGCGAAACGGGCTCGTCAGCTTTGCCCCGCCCAGCGCGGGGCGTAGGCCAGCGGAAGAGGGTTTGGGGACAAGCTTCAACCTCGAATGCGGGGATGGCCGATCCTTCCCAAGCCCCGGCGTGCCCAGGAACCTCGTGCCGTCCGTCCCCCGGTGTCGGCCAGGGCCCGCTCCCCGTCCACGGCCACGGTGAACCTCCTGTTGCCCACGCCCAAGGGCCCCCGGACCACTAGGCGGTCCAGGAGAGGGACGAATCCTTTGTTGAGACGGACCTCCTGGATGAACGCCAAACGCACATTCCGGAGCACAATGCGGACGTCAAACCTCGCCTCCGAAAGCGGGGGGAGCTCTCCGGAGGGGAGCCGCTCCAGGCGATAGGCCTCCTCCGCCACCCGCCAGCCATTCCACTCGTCGGTGAGCTTTCCGGCCTGCACATAGGCTGAAGGCCAAACCTCACGTGGAGAGCGTGTGCCTTCCGGGGGAACATCCCCAGGAACCCGGGCTTTCGGGGGAAGGTTTGGAACGACAACGCCTTCCGAAGCGGGTGGCTCTTCCGATGCGAGGGGCTGCCCTTCGGGGACCGAAGGCGCCCCTGCAAAGGGCGGGAACCAACCCCCGGGAGAAGGGGGTCGGAAAAACACCAGCTAGGGGGCGACGGGATAAGGTGAGGACAAGCCCCCATGAGTCCGGCCAGTCCAAGGTTCACAAGCCCCAACCGTTGCCTCTGCTTTGTTCTTTTCGAGTCCATCCCTTTGCGTCCCCGCGGGTGCACATGATTGGTTTTGCTGTTCCTTTGCCTGCGTTGGCCATGGCTTCGTGCTATCCGCGGCAGGCAAGACCATTCGGCAAGCGCAGCCGCCGACCGCCAAACTCGCATTCCGAGTCCCCCTATCCGAGGAGCAAAAAAGTAGAGCGAGGGAGCTCGTGCTTTCGGTGGGGCTGGGCGCGCGGCGCTTTCGAGGGCGACGTTTGGCTCCAGCCCGGCACCCGACGGTCTCCAGGCCCAGGTCGCCTCCGGAGGGGACCCTAACTCGTCCTGGGACTTTACGTCAAGCAAGTGCTCACGTCGGCCCAAGGGTTCGGCTGAGCCAGGGGGCTATCCCGGGTGGTCTGGCTGGAGGGACGCATCCCGGCGGTTTCGCTGCTCAACCTACGGTTTCGGGCCGCGTCCGTTTTGTACCCCGCCCATGGGCGGCGACCCGGCGGGCGTGTGGGCCCAGGCCACGCCAACAGAAAAAGTGCCAGCTTGGACACATTGGGGATAGAGATGGGACTGATCTCCTAAGTCCTCGCGGTGGTGGAGGCGACGGGACTTGAACCCGTGACCTCTGGCATGCCATGCCAGCGCTCTCCCAGCTGAGCTACGCCCCCACTGGCCCATAACTATTTTCCGAGGAAGGCCCCCTGGGCGCAACTAGATGTCCAAGGAGAAGACGCGGTGGGCGTTCTCCCGGATGAAGTCCCGCCGGCGGGCCACATCGTGGCCCATGAGGGTGGTGAAGATCTCGTCAGCCTCAAGCGCGTCGCGGATCGTGACCTTGCGCAGGATGCGTGTGGCCGGGTTCATGGTGGTCTCCCACAGCTCCTCGGGGTTCATCTCGCCCAAGCCCTTGAACCGCCGCACCGTCCATTGCCCATCGGCTTGGGCCAGGAATTGCTGGAGCTCCTCCTCGGAGTACAGGTACTTCCGGGTTGTGCCCTTCTGGGCCAAGTAGAGTGGGGCTTTGGCGATGTAGAGGTGCCCCTGTTCGATGAGCGGCCGCAAGTTGCGGTAGAAAAAGGTGAGGAGAAGCGTGCGGATGTGCGCGCCATCCACATCGGCATCGGACATGATGATGATCTTGTGGTAGCGCAGCTTCGTGATGTCGAACTCCTCACGGATCCCCGTGCCCAACGCGGTGATGATGGCCCTGAGCTCCTCGTTCTCCAAGAGTTTGCGCAGGTTGGCTTTCTCCACGTTCAGGACCTTCCCGCGCAGGGGGAGGATGGCTTGGAACGCGCGGTCGCGTCCCTGTTTAGCCGAGCCGCCCGCGGAATCGCCCTCCACGATGAAGAGCTCGGCTTTCGTGGGGTCCTCGCTGGTGCAGTCCGCGAGTTTTCCGGGGAGGCCGCCGGCGAACAGGGCGCCTTTGCGGCGCACCAGTTTCCGAGCCCGCGCGGCCGCGATGCGCGCCCGATGGGCCGTCAAGGCGTGCTCCACGATGGCCCGGGCCACCGCCGGGTTCTTGGCGAAGTACGCGGAAAGCTGGTCCCGTACCACCTCCTCCACGAAGGTGCGGGCCTCGGGGTTCCCCAGCTTCACCTTGGTCTGGCCCTCGAACTCCGGCCGGACCACCTTCATGGCCACGATGGCCACCAACCCCTCCCGGATGGCTTCGCCGGGGAGGCCCTCCTCATCTTGGCGCAAAAGACGTTTTTCCCGGGCGTAATCGTTCACCACCTTCGTGAGCGCGGTGCGGAAACCGGTGAGGTGCGTACCCCCCTCCCGGGTGTTGATGCAGTTGACGAAGGTGAACACCTCCTCCTCCACGGCGTCCGTGAAGAGGAGGGCGATCTCCACGGCCATGTCCGTTCGCTCCTCCGCCAAATAGATGGGCTCGGGATGAAGAGGCTCCTTCCCTACGGCCAGCTCTTTCACAAACGCGATGATGCCGCCTTCAGCCCGGAAGGTGCGTTTGACCCCGGTGATGCGGTTGTCCAGGCGAATGGTGAGTCCCGCCACGAGGTACGCCAGCTCCTGCAGACGGTGCGCGAGCTTGGAGAAGTTGTAGTTGATCTCGCCGAAGATCTCCCGGTCGGGCAGGAAGGTCACGGTGGTCCCCGTTTCCTTGGTGGTGCCCACCACCGTGAGCTCGGTGAGCTTCTTGCCGCGGGAGAACTCCTGGCGGTAGATCTTCCCGTCCTTCCAACGGACCTCCACGACCAAGTGCTCGGAGAGGGCGTTCACCGCGGAGACGCCCACGCCGTGGAGGCCGCCGGAGACCTTGTACCCGCCTTCGCCGAACTTCGCGCCGGCATGGAGCGTGGTGAGCACGAGCTCCACCGTGTTGACCCCCGCTTCGGGATGGATCCCCACCGGGATTCCCCGGCCGTTGTCGCGCACGGTGACCCTTTTGTCCTCGTGGATGATCACCTCGATTTCGGTGCAAAAGCCGGCGAGGGCCTCGTCTACGGCGTTGTCCACGACCTCGTAGATCATCTGGAGGAGGCCATCGGGGCCGGTGGAACCGATGTACATGCCCGGCCGCTGCCGCACGGCCTCCATGTCCGCCAGCACCTTGATCTTGTCCACGTCGTAGTCGTGAGGACGAATCTCCGCCATGGCCACGTTGATGATAGCAAAAGGGCGAAAATTTGCAAGCCATCGACGTTTGTCCCGCAAGAGGGTTCGCCATGACCCTGGTTTTGGGCAAGGGATGCGGGTAACCTTCCCCATCGAGAAGGAGGGAGCGTGCGGCTTTTGGAGTGGCAGGGGCGGGAGATTTTGGCGCGGGCCGGGATCGCGGTCCCGGCGGGTGGGCTGGTGCGTTCGCCGGCCGAGGCCCGGCGCAGGGCCGCGGAGCTAGGGCGTCCGGTGGTGCTCAAGGCCCAGGTGCCGGTGGGCGGCCGCGGCAAGGCCGGCGGCATTCGCCTCGCGCAAAACCCCGACGAGGCTGAGAAGATCGCGCAAGAAATGCTCGGCTCCCGCCTGAAAGGGCTTCCCGTGGAAAGCGTGTTGGTGGTGGAGGCCCTGCGCCCGGCGGCGGAGCACTACCTTGGCCTCACCCTTGACCGCTCCCGCCGTCTTCCCATCTTCCTCTATTCCCCCCAGGGCGGGGTGGAGATCGAGGAGGTGGCCCGCGAAAGCCCGCACCTTGTGAGCCGGGTGCATGTGCCGCCCCTGGAGGGGCCCTCCGCCTTCCGCCTGCGGCGCCTGTTCCGCATCGCTCCCCCTTCCCTACGCCCGGCCCTCGCCGACACGGCCAAAAGGCTCTGGGAGGTCTTCCTCACCTACGAGGCGCACTTGGTGGAGATCAACCCCTTGGCCGAGGTCGATGGTGCGCTTGTGGCCTTGGATGCCAAGCTCATCCTTGACGATGATCACACGCCCGGGCCGCAGTTCGCCGGGCTGAGCGAGGCGGTGACCGACCCCTTGGAGGCCGAGGCCAAGGCGGCGGGGATGAGTTACGTGCGCCTGGACGGGGAGATCGGGATTTTGGGGAACGGGGCTGGGCTGGTGATGGCCACGCTGGATCTGGTGGCGCAGGCCGGCGGCCGGCCCGCCAACTTCCTGGACATCGGCGGCGGAGCCCGGGCCGAACGGGTGAAAAAGGGCGTGGAGATCATCCTGAAAGATGGCCGGGCCAAGGTCCTCTTGGTGAACGTGTTCGGTGGGATCACCCGCTGCGATGAGGTGGCCCGCGGCCTCGTGGAGGCCTTGCGCGGCAAGGACATCCCCGTGGTCATCCGGCTTGTGGGCACCCACGAAGAAGAAGGCCGCCGGATTCTGGCGGAAGCGGGTTTTGTGCCCGTGCGCACCATGGAGGAGGGCGCAGCCCGGGCCGTGGCCCTGGTCAAGGGAGGTTGAGATGCGCAAAGCAAAGGTCATCCTGAGCGTTTTCGTTGCCCTCGGTTTTTTGCCCGCATGGGGCGTGGAGACC
Source organism: Candidatus Bipolaricaulota bacterium (assembly GCA_938084765.1). GTDB lineage: Bacteria > Bipolaricaulota > Bipolaricaulia > Bipolaricaulales > Bipolaricaulaceae > DTER01. Next base: position 4,849 of record CALKFO010000106.1, read on the forward strand.
ATTCCCCTCAAAGAAATCCGGCCGGGAATGGTGGGCTATGGGCTCACGGTGGTGCGGGGCATGGAGATCGCCCGCTTCGAGGTGGAAGTGGTGGACGTTTTGGACGAGCCTGGGGAGCGGTACGACTTCGTGGTGGTGCGGGTGTTTGGCGAGGCCATTGAGCGCTCCGGCGGGATCGCGGCGGGGATGTCTGGAAGCCCCGTGTATTTCGAGGGGAAGCTGGCGGGCGCCCTGTCCCGGGCCGCCGCCTGGTCCTTGGACCGCGCCAAGCCCCTGGGCTTGGTCACCCCCATCGACTCCATGCTCCCGATCCTCGCGGAGCTGGATCGGGAAGAGATCCCCACCCCCCGGGAGGGCAATCTCCGGGCGCTGGGAATCGAGCGGATCTTGTGGGTGGCTGCGCCTCCCGAGGAGATGCCTGAAGGAGCGTTGGTGACTTGGCCCCTCACGACCCCCCTTGTGGTGAGCGGACTATCTTCCCGCACGTTTTCCCTCCTGCGCCGCGGCGTGGACCTTCGGCTCCAAGACCACCCGCTTTTGGAGCTCATTCCCTCCTGGCAGGGGAGGCTTTCCGGGCTGGGTGAGCTGGGGTTTGCGCCCATGTATCTGGCGCCGGCGGGGGGAAGCGCGGCGGCCATGGAGTTTATGCCGGGTGCGCCCGTGGGCGTGGCCCTCAGCGTGGGCGACTTCACGGTGGGCGCCCTAGGGACAGTCACCCTCGTGGACGGCCCCAAGGTCCTGGCCTTCGGTCATCCCTTCCTGTTCAGTGGCCCCTCCCGCTACTTCCTCACCGGGGCGGCGGTGTTGGACACCGTGGCGGCATACGACGTCTCCTATAAGTTCGGGACCCTGGCGGAGCCGCGGGGCGGGGTGTTCGCGGATCGCTGGGCGGGCATCGGCGGCCGTACCGATCGCCTCCCCTTTGCTTTGGATGTGAGCTTCGTCGTCCAAGGTGAAGCGCAAGGGAAGTTGAGCGCGCGCCTGGTGGATGAACCCCGGTTTACGCCCCTCCTTTTCTATGTGGCAGGGGTGGAGGCGGTGGATAGTGCTTTGGATCGCATCGGCCCAGGCACGGTGGAGGTGGAATACACCCTAAGCGGCCGAGGCCTGCCCCGTCCCCTCACCCGCAAAAACGTGTTCCTCTCCACTCAGGATGTGGCCCTCTACGCGCCCTGGGAGGCGGCGCTCGTGTTGGACGTGTTGGCCTACAACGAGTTCCGCGATCCGGGGATCTCCGCGGTGCGCTTGACGGCCAAGGTGGATCCCACCTTCAAAGCCGTGGAGATCCTGGATTTGGCCACCGATCGCGCCAGCTATCGGCCTGGCGACACCGTGCAGTTCACCGTGCTCGTGCGTCACTGGCGAGGTCAAATTCAAACCTTCGAGGGATCCATCCGAATTCCCCTAGGGCTGAGCGGCCCTTACGTGGAGCTCCGAGCCTATGGGGGGCCTCGCCGGCGCGAAAAGGGGGAGCCGCCCAAGATCTTCGAGTCCTTGGCGGATATCCTCGACTACATCGAGGGCATCCCCACCTACGACACCCTCACGGTGGAACTGTTCGGAATCCATCCCATCTCTGATCTGGTGGGCGAAGCCTGGCTTTTTGGGGTGGACGCCCTGTCCACCACCTTCCCCGGTCAGGTGGTCTACGGCACGGTTTCCCGGATTTTGCCGCTTGAGGAGTGATGTGGGACCTGCGGGAGGCAGCGGAGGTTTTGGAGGCCCAGCTTCTCCGGCCCAAGGGGCCCTACGAGGTGCGGGGGGCCTCCGCGGACTCCCGCAAAATTCGGCCGGGGGAACTGTTCGTGGCCCTGCCTGGTCGGCGCCACGACGGCCATGAGTTCGTGGGCGAGGCCCTGGCCAAGGGCGCGGTGGGCGCCCTGGTCTCCCGGGATCCCGGGGTGGGCCACAACCTGCTCCTCGTGCCCGACGTGAAGAAGGCCCTGTGGGAGTTGGCCCGCTGGCGCCGGGATACCTTGGGGTTTGTGGCGGTGGGGATCACCGGCTCCTTCGGCAAAACCACGGCCAAGGAGCTCGTGGCCGGAGCGTTGAGCCCAGCCTACCGCACCTTCCGCGCGCCGGAGAGCTACAACACGGAGATCGGGGTGCCCTTGAGCCTCCTTTCTGTGCCCAACGACACGGAGATGGCGGTCTTTGAGCTGGCCGAGTCTGACCCCGAGGAGCTGCGCAGGCTCTGTGAGCTTCTCCAGCCCTGGGCCGGGCTCATCACCAGCGTGGGCCCCGCTCATTTGGCCCTTTTGGGCAGCGTGGAGCGCGCGGCTGACGCTGTGTGGTCCTTGGCGGAGTCCTTGCCGGAGGAGGGGATCCTGGCCTTGGCCTGGGACTTCCCGGAGCTTCGCGCACGGGTGGAGCGCTGCAACGGCTTTTGCCTGCGCTTCGGCCAGGGCGAGGATGCGGATTTTTTCCCGCGCGACGTGGTGGATGACGACCCGGCGGGGGTGCGGTTTGTGGCGGAAACGCCAGGCGGCGCGGTGGACGTGCAACTCCGTCTTTTGGGCCGGCATCGGGCGGTGTTGGCCTGCGGTGCCCTGGCCCTGGCGTGGGGACTGGGCGTGCCCGGGAAGCTCGCCGCCCGAGGATTGGCGGAGGTCCCGCCCTTGCCCCACCGGCTGGAATTGCGCCCCGCGCCCTTCGGTTGGGTGCTCGACGATTGCTACAACGCCAATCCTGTGTCCGTCCAGGCTGCGCTTGTCACCCTCCGGAAGCTGCGGCTCCCCGTGGAAGTTCGGGCCGCGCTCCTGGGGGACATGCTCGAGCTGGGGCCTGAGGAGGAGTTGTTCCACCGGGCGGTGGTGGAGGCCGCCCGCGCGGCCCGCCTGGACCTCCTTTTCGCCTTCGGCCCCCGCATGACCAAGGCCTTCGCCCATTGGGGGGGCGGGGGGTTGGCCGAGCCCACCGATTTGGAGCGCCTTCTTCAGGGCGTACGTGAGGCCTTGGGCTCAGGTCCGGCGCTTCTCCTGGTCAAGGGCTCGCGTGGGCTTGAGTTGGAGCGGGCTGTGGCGGCCCTGTGCGGCGAAGCCGAACAGCACCGCGGCTAGGAACGCCCAGGACGAGACCGTCCCCCAAAGGCCCGGCGCAGACGGAATGAAATCCAAAAGAAGCCCGCCCAAGAACGAGCCGGCCGACCAGCCGAAGCTCTCGACCAGGCCAAAGGCGCCCAAGTACCGGCCGCGATGCTCCGCAGGCGCCACATCCGCGGCCACCGCCAACGAAGACGGGGCAAACAACATCTCCCCCACGGTCACCACCGTCATGCTCCCCAACATCCCGGGGAACGTCCGCACCCAGCCGAAGCTGAGGTAACCCAGGCCGTAGAGGAGGGCGCCCAGGCTCAGGAGGCGATGGCGGGCCAAGCGGCTCGTGGCCCGGGCCAGGGGATATTGGGCCACAGCCACCAACAGCCCGTTCAGGGTGAGGAGACTTCCGAACTGCGCGGGGGAAAGCCCCGCCTTTTCCACGGTGAACACCGAAAGGGTGGACACAAGCTGTCCCGCCACCAGGAACACCGGGAAACACAGGGCCAAGAAGGCCAGGAAGCGGCGATCCCGCAGGGCGGCAAACACCTCATGGGTCGCGGTGGACGTCTGCGCGCGCTTCCCTTCCCGCACCCCCACCAGCACGAGGAGGAACGCCAAGGCGGTGGCTCCGGAGGCCAAGAGGAAGAGGTGGGAATAGGGGAGGAAGGTGGCGAGGAAGCCGCCCAACGCGGGGCCTGCGCCCCAGCCGATGTTCGCGCCCACCCGCAGCAGGCTATAGCCCTCCATGCGGTTGTGCTCCATATGATCCGCCACGAGGGCGGAGACAGGGGGCATGGCCATCCCGCCGCTCACCCGCACCAGGAGGAACAGCAGGACGATGGCCCACACCGGGCCGCTGAGGGCCATGAGGGTGCCCAGGCCGGCGAAGGCCGCGACTCGCACAAGCAGGGCGCCCAGGAGGGTGTGGCGCCGACCCAAGCGGTCCGCGCCCTCCCCACCCACGAATTGCCCAAAGGCGCCGGCAAAGGCCGCGCCCAGCATCACCGTGCCCACCAGGGCCATGGGCACACCCCGTTGTTGCACGAGGTACAGGGAAAGGAAGGGAAGGGCCAAGGAGAAGCCGGTGGAGGTCACAAGCTGAGCGGCCATCAACAGCGGGAGGGCCCGTTTGGGGGCCATGGGCTCACCACCCCAGGGCGCGGAACAGGAGGGCAAACCAGGGGGCAAGGAGGAGGGCGGGGAGGAAGTCCGCGGGCTTGGTGTCCCTGAGCCGCAGAAGGCTGAGGCCGATGGCCAAGACGATGGCGCCGCCGGCGGCAGTGAGTTCCACCACCGCCGGGTCCTGGGGGTTGAACCCCGCCAGGGCCTGGGCGAAGAGGCGGGCCAGCAGGGTCACCCCGCCCTGGTAGACCAGGATCACGAACAGGGACAGGAGGACTCCTGGGCCGAGGGCGGCCGCAAGGGCCGCCGCAGAGATCCCGTCCAAAACGGCCTTGGCTCCCAGGATGGTCCAATCCCCGAACAGGCCGTCCTGGATGGCGCCCACCAGGGTCATGGGACCCACGCAGAAAAGGAGGCTTGCGGTGAGGAAGGCCTGAGCCACCGGCTGCCCGCGGAAGAGCTTTTCCACCCGTTGGCTTGCCCGCTCCAGGGCCGCGGAGATCCCCAATGCCCCACCCACAGCGCCCCCCACGATCACGGAGAGGAGGAGCACGAGGACGTTTTGGGTCTTGAGGGCCATCTGTATCCCCAAGACAAGGGTTACGAGCCCCACTCCCAGGGTGGCCGCCTCCCGCGCTCGAGCAGGAAAACGCTCGCCCAGGGCCCAGCCCAGGGTGCCGCCCAGGAACACCGTCCCCAGGTTGATCCAGGTGCCGATCATGCTGGGAATGGTAGCGCACAATTTGCCCCGCCCGCTAGGGCTACGATATAGTGAGGAAGAAAGGAGGGACGATGAAACAGTTCTGGAAGGAGTTCCGGGACTTCATCGCCCGGGGAAACCTCGTGGAGATCGCCGTGGCCTTTGTGATGGGCGCGGCGTTCGGCGCGGTGGTGAACTCCTTCATCTTCGACATCGTGATGCCGCCCATCGGGAAACTGGTGGGCAACGTGGACTTCTCTAGCCTATTTGTGGTGTTGGGCCCGGAGAAGTACCCTTCCGCGGAGGCCGCCCGCCAGGCCGGTGCCCCCGCCATCTACTATGGCCGGTTCATCAACAACATCATCAACTTCCTCATCGTTGCCTTCGTCATGTTCCTCCTGGTGCGTGCGGTCATCAAGATGCGCAAGCCCAAAGAGGCGCCGGCTCCCACGACCAAGGAATGCCCCTACTGTAAGACGCAGATCCCCATCGGGGCTGTGCGCTGTCCGCACTGCACCTCCCAGCTTGCTTAGCGCTCGCGCAGAAGGAGAACGGCCTTCCCGTTGTGGGTGCAGGAGAAGACCACGAGGGTGTGGGAGGTGTCCTCGGCCGCGGAGGCGTACAGGTAGCGGATGTCCAAGCCCTGCCGGGCCAGGGCTTCGGTGATGCGCCGGAGGAAGCCGGGCCGGTTGGGCAGCGTCACGAGGACCACCTCCCGCTCCTCCGTGGGCAACTCCGCTGCCCGCAAGCTCTCCAAGGCATAGTGGTGGGCGTCCACCACCAGGTGGAGTTCGGCCTCGTCCCCCTGCACGAACACCGCGGTGGCCAGGATGTTGATGCCTTGGGTGGAAAGGAGCTTAGCCACATCGGCGAGGAGGCCCACCCGGTTGGCCGTCTTGACCACCAGCTCCTTGCCCATCGTGGCCGGCCGCACAAGCCTATAGTTTACCGCGCTTTCTTCCCCCATCCGGTATAATCGCCGCCAAACCGAGCCCACGATGAACCCGACGGTGAAGCGGATCCTCGTGTGCAGCGCCTGGCCCTATGGGTCCGGGGTCCCCCATCTGGGTAACCTCATCGGCTGCCTCCTCTCGGGCGATGCCTTCACCCGCTTCTACCGCCTGGCGGGCTACGAGGTCCTCCACGTCTCCGGGACAGATGCCCACGGGACGAAGATCGAGTACGAGGCCTACCGACAGAACCTGAAGCCCGCGGAGCTCGCGGCCCGCGTGCACGGAGAGATCGTGGAGGTCCTGCGCGCCTTCGAGGTCGACATCGACAACTACACCACCACCGAAAGCCCGGTGCACAAGGAGTTCGTGACCCAACTTTTCCAGGAAATGGAGCGGAACGGCTACATCTTTGCCCAGGATGAGGAGCGAGCCTATTGCCGGTCCTGCGGCAGGTTTTTGGCGGATCGGTTCGTCGTGGGCACGTGCCCCCGCTGTGGCTATCCCTACGCCCAGGGCAATCAGTGCGATGCCTGCGGCGCCCTGTTGGAGCCGGAGCTTCTCCTTTCCCCCCGTTGCGCGTTCTGTGGGGCCACGGACGTCGTGCGTCGCCCCACCCGGCACTGGTACTTGGACCTGGGGAAGCTTGCGCCCCAACTTTTGGAATACGTGCGCAGCCGGGACTTTCAGGGCAACGTGAAGCTTTTCACCCAACGGATGATCGAGGAGGGGCTTCGGCCGCGGGCCGTCACCCGTGACCTGAGCTGGGGCATCCCCGCGCCCTTCCGCGGTGCGGAGGGCAAGGTCATCTACGTGTGGGCGGAAGCCGTGTTGGGCTACATCTCCGCCACCATCGAGCACTTCCGCCGCCGTGGCGAGGAGGAACGCTGGAAGGATTTCTGGTTTGGGGATGAGGTGTGGCAGATCTACACCCAGGGCAAGGACAACATCCCCTTCCACACCGTGATCCTGCCCGCGCTGCTTTTGGCCTCTGGGCGACCGTTCCACCTCCCGGACCAGATCTCCGCCACGGAGTACCTCAGCTGGGAAGGTGGGGAACAGTTCTCGAAGACCAGGCGCATCGGGGTCTTTGCGGACGAGGCCTTGAAGCTCCTTCCGCCCGTGTATTGGCGGTTTTATCTCTTCTACAACCGGCCGGAGACGAAGGACGTGGAGTTCTCGTGGGAGGAGTTCGACAAGACGGTGAACGCGGTTTTGGTGGACAACATCGCGAATTTTGTGCACCGCGTGCTATCGTATGTGTGGACGCGGCACGGCGGTGTGGTGCCGGAGCGGCCCACGGCGGAGGCGGTGCGGGAGCGCATCGCGGAGGCCAAGGCGGAGGCGTGGGCGGCGGTGCGGGCGGGGCAGCTCGCGCCGGCCCTGCGCGCCGCCGTGAAACTCGCGGAGTTCGGGAACCGCTTCTTCCAGCAGCGCGCGCCCTGGCAGACCGGGGACGAGGAGGCCGTGGCCTCCGCTGTCCACCTGGTGAAGGCCTTGGCCATCCTCCTTGACCCCTTCGTGCCCATGTTCTCCCGGGAGATCTACGGCCTTTTGGGCGTGGCGGAACCGGGGCTGAGGGAGGTGGAGCGCGGCGCGGCTGGGGTCCGTCTGGCCGCGCAGCCTCGGCCGCTTTTGGCCCACGTGGACATGGCCGACCTGAAGAGGAGGTATGAGGTGCTGAAGGAAGAAGGGCTGATCACGTTGGAGGAGTTTGGGCGGGTGGACCTGCGGGTGGCCCGCATCGTGCACGCCGAGGAGATCCCGGGGGCGGATAAGCTGTTGAAGCTCATTTTGGACGTGGGTGACCGGCAGGTGCAGGTGGTGGCGGGGATCCGCAAGCATTACCAACCCGAGGAGCTGCGGGGGAGGCTGGTGGCCCTGGTGGCCAACCTCAAGCCCGCCCTGATCCGGGGGGTGCGCTCCGAGGGCATGATCCTGGCCGCTTCCGATGGCACACTGGCGTTGGTGGGGCCGGACCGCGAGGTGGAGCCCGGGACCCGCATCCGTTAGGATTGGCTTTGTTCCCCAAAAGCCTTGAGCTGAGCGAGGTGAACGACATGTACGGGGTCGTGGAGATCGGGGGCAAACAATATTTCGTGGAGCCCGGGCTGGAGGTGATCCACGAGCTGGTCCCTGGGGTGGAGGTGGGTGAGCGGATCACCTTCGACCGGGTCCTCCTCTTGCGCAACGGCGAGCACATCGAGGTAGGAAAGCCCTATCTTCCCGGGGTGCGGGTGGTGGGGCAGGTGCAGGAGGTGGGGAAACTCCCCAAGGTCATCATCTTCAAGTACACCCCGAAGAAGGGGTATCGGCGCAAGAAGGGGCATCGCCAGCCCTTCATGCGCACTAAAATTCTGGAGATCGTGCGGGGCTGAGCATGGTGGAGGTGTTGATCGAGCGGGATGAGGAGGGGCGGGTGCAGGTGGTCACCCTGTACGGGGACGATTCGCCGGAAGGGCTGGCCGCGGCCGCGCTCGTGGAGGCCCCGGTGTTGGGCATGAAAAATTACCTGCACCTGGACCCCGAGGTGTCCCGCGAGGGCACGGTCTTGAGGTACCGGGTGGACCGGTCCGACATCTTCTTGGACCGGGAACTGGACGCGATCCTCGAGACCATGGTGTTGGGCTTGCGGGCCCTGGCCCAGGACCGCCCGGGCAAGGTGGCGGTTCGCGAGGTGGGGCTGGACGTCCTCGTCTAGGAGGTGAGCAAGGATGGCGCACAAGGCCAGCGGCGGGTCCACCCAGAACGTGCACGATTCCCCCGGGCAGCGCCTGGGGATCAAGCGGTTCGGGGGGCAGCGGGTGTGGCCCGGCTGCATCATCGTGCGGCAGCGCGGGACCAAGTTCTACCCCGGCCGCGGCGTGAAGATGGGCCGGGACTTCACCATCTACGCCACCACCACCGGCATCGTGGAATTCGCCGGCCACAAGCGCATCTACGTGAACGTCATCCCCTTGGGGGAGGAGAAATAAGGACGGCGGGTGGGGTTTGACGAGGCCGTCATCCACGTTGCCGGTGGGAAAGGCGGCGATGGCCTTATCAGTTTTGCCCGGACCCGGCACAACCCCCGGGGTTCGCCGGACGGCGGCCGGGGCGGCGACGGCGGCAACGTGATCCTGCGGGCCAGCCGCTCCGTCAACACCTTCGCCCATTTCCACGAGCAGGTCCATTTTCGTGCGGAGGACGGCGGTCCGGGCGGCCCCCACAACCGCCAGGGCAAGCGCGGCGAAGACTTGGTGATCCCTGTTCCCGTGGGCACGACCGTGCGCGACCTCCATACCGGCGAGATCCTGGCCGACCTCGTGGCGGAGGGGCAGGAGGTGGTGGTGGCCCGGGGCGGCCAGGGCGGCCGGGGCAACAAGGCCTTCACCACCTCCACCCGCCGTGCGCCCCGCATCCGCGAGTTCGGCGAACCCGGGGAGTCCCGCTGGCTGCGCTTGGAGCTCCGCCTCCTGGCGGATGTGGGCATCATCGGCTTTCCCAACGTGGGCAAATCCTCCCTCCTCTCCCGGGTCTCCGACAAGAAGCCCAAGGTGGCCGCCTATCCCTTCACCACCCTTGCGCCCAATTTGGGCGTTGTGCGCGTGGACGAGTTCTCCTCGTTCGTCATGGCCGATCTTCCCGGGCTCATCGAGGGGGCCCATGAAGGGCGGGGTCTGGGCGACAAGTTCTTGCGGCACGCCACCCGGGCCCGCCTCCTCCTGCATCTTTTGGATCTGGCGCGGGTGGAGGGCCGGGATCCCCTGTCCGACTACTTCGCGATCCGCAAAGAACTGGAGGCCTGGCCGGAGCTGCGGGAGAAACCGGAGGTGGTGGCGGGAAACAAGATCGATCTCCTGACGCCCCAGCAGGTGGAAAAGGAGGTGGAAAGATTTGCCCGTGAGGGCATCGTCCTCCACCCCATTTCCGCACACACTGGGCAAGGCGTTCGAGAGCTCGTCCGAATTTTGTGGCAAAAACTCCAGGAGCTCCCGCCGGAGAGGGCGTTGACGCGGCCCCGCTATCGGGTGTGGCGGCTCACGCCCGAGCCCCCGCCGTTTGAGGTGGGGGAGGAGGAGGGGATGGTGGCCGTGCGCGGGCCGGCGGTGGAACGCTTGGTGCGTCGGCTGGACCTCTCCACGCCCGATGCCCGCCAATACCTTTGGGAGGAGCTGGAAAGGATGGGCGTAGTGAAGGCCCTGCGCAAACGGGGTGTGGTCGCTGGCCAAGCGGTGCGCATAGGGGGGAAAACCCTTGCCTTTGGCGGGTAGGACGGGGCTGTTCGGCGGGACGTTCAACCCCATCCACATGGGGCACCTGCGGGTGGCTGAGGAGGCCCTGCGACAATTTGGCCTGCGTCAAGTGCTGTTCATCCCCACCGGACAGCCGCCGCATCGCGAGGTGGCCGATGGGGTACCGGGGGAGCTGCGCTACGAGATGGTGAAGCTGGCCATTTCTGGTCGGCCGGGGTTCGCCGTGTCCCGCGTGGAATTGGATCGCCCCGGACCGGCGTATACCGTGGACACCATCGCCCTTTTGCAAGAGGAACGCCCGGAGGGCGTGGCGTACATCGTGGGCGCGGATATCTTCGCCCAGATCGAGATCTGGCACGATTGGCCCAGGCTGTTGACCTTGTGCCCCTTCATCGTGGCGCCCCGGCCGGGCGTGGATTTGGGGCGCTTCCGCCAACCGCCCTTCGACCGGGCGGAGCTCTACTTCTTGGAGATGGCCCCCATTGCCATCTCCTCCTCGGAGGTGCGGCGCCGGTACCGGTTGGGCCTGCCTACGGAGGGCTGGGTACCGCCGGCCGTGGACCGGTTCATCCGGGAACGCGGCCTTTATGGTGCACGGAGGACCTCGCCCCTAGAATAGGCGAGGAAAGGAGGGGTTCACATCAAACGGCAGTTTCGCGTCAACGAGCAGATTCAGGCCCGGGAGGTTTTGCTCATCGACACCGACGGGAGGAATTTGGGGGTAACCCCATTGGACAGGGCGTTGGCACTGGCCAGGGAACGGGGGCTGGACTTGGTGGAGGTGGCCCCTGACGCCAACCCCGTGGTCTGTAAAATTGTGGACTTTGGGAAGTACCGCTATCAGCTGCAAAAGCGGGAGAAAAAGCAGCCCAAGGCGGGGAAGGTCAAAGAGGTAAAATTCACGATCCAGACCGGGGAGCACGACTTCCAGACCAAAGTTCAGCGGATCCGGGAGTTCCTGGAGGAGGGGATGAAGGTGCGGGCGGTGGTGTTCTTCAAGGGCCGCCAGATCATCCACATCGAGAAGGGCAAGGAGCTCCTGGACCGCGTGGTCCAGCTCACCCAGGATCTGGCCAAGGTGGAGCACGACGCGGAGGAAAAGGGGCGGACCTTGGAGCTCCTTTTGGCCCCCCTTCCCCGCAAAGGAGGAGGCTCATGAAACCGGGAAAGACCCACAAAGCTTCGGCCAAGAGGTTCAAGGTCACGGCCACGGGACGGATCTTCCACCGGAAGGCCGGGTACATGCACAAGCTGAGCAAGAAGCGCAAGCAGTATAAACGGGAGGCGCAAAAGCCCGTGGAAGTCCTGGGCGCCAACAAGAAGATGATGCGCCGCCTCCTTGGGGTCTGAGGAGGGAGAGATGCGCGTTCCTGGAGGGGTGAAGCACGCGCGGCGTCGCCGCAAAATCCTGGACCTGACCAAGGGGTTCAAAGGCAAACGCAAGAACTGTTACCGCATCGCCAAGCAGTCGCTTTTGAAAGCCCTGCGCCACCACTACGTGTCCCGCAAGCTTCGCAAGCGGACGATGCGGCGGCTTTGGATCGTACGGATCGGCGCAGCGGTGCGGCCTTACGGGTTCAATTACTCCCGATTCATGGGGGCGCTGCGCCGCGCCGGCGTGGGCCTGAACCGCAAGGTCCTCTCGGAGCTCGCCCTTCGCGATCCGGAGGCCTTCGCCAAGGTGGTGGAGGTCGCCAAGAGCGCGCCATGAACACGTTTCAGGACATGGTGCTGGCCCTGCACCGCTTTTGGCGGGACCAGGGCTGCGCCATCGTGGAGCCCTACGATCTGGAGAAGGGCGCGGGCACGTTCAACCCCGCCACGTTCTTTGGGGTGTTGGGTCCGCGGCCCTGGCGGGTGGCGTACGTGGAGCCCTCCCGCCGCCCGGCTGACGGCCGCTACGGGGAAAACCCCATCCGCTTCGGCCTGCACCACCAGTATCAGGTCATCCTGAAGCCGCCCCCGGCCGATGTGCAGGATCTCTACCTCCGCTCGCTGGAGGCCATCGGCCTTAAGTTGCGCGAGCATGACGTGAAGTTCTCCCACGATGACTGGGAGTCACCCACCCTGGGCGCCTGGGGCGTGGGCTGGCAGGTGTGGCTGGACGGGATGGAGATCACGCAGTTCACGTACTTCCAACAGATGGGCGGGGTGGACCTCGATCCCGTCTCCGTGGAGCTCACCTATGGGCTGGAGCGCATCGCCCTCTTTCTCCAGGGGCGGGAGTCCGCCTTTGACCTGCGCTGGGCGGAGTGGCTCACCTATGGCGAGCTCTTCCGCGAAAGGGAGCGGCAGTTCAGCGTGTATCACTTTGAGAAGGCCTCGGTGGAGCGCGCCCGGCAGATGTTCGATTTCCACGAGGCGGAGGCCAAGGAGTGCCTGGCCTTAGGCCTCGTCTTCCCCGCCTACGATCACACCCTGCGCTGTTCGCATCTTTTCAACACCCTGGACGCCCGGGGTGCGTTGGCCACGGCCGAGCGGGAAAGCTACATTGCCCGGGTCCGGGCCCTGGCCCGCGCCTGTGCGGAGACCTATCTGGCGGAGGTGGTGGGTGCCCGCGCTGCTCCTTGAAATTGGCCTTGAGGACCTGCCCGCCGAGGAAGCAGAAGCTGTGGCCCACGCCTTTCATCGGGCCTTTCAAGAGGAGCTGCGCGCGGCACGCATCCCACACGGCCCGGTGCGCCTCTTTTGGACCCTGCGCCGCGTGGCTCTCCTCGTGGAGGAGATCGCGGAGACCCAGGAGGACGTGGTGGAGGAGGTGCGGGGTCCTGCCGTGGCCGTGGGGCTGGATCCCCAGGGCAATCCCACGCCCGCAGCCCTGGGGTTCCTGCGGCGTTATGGGGGCTCTCCCCAGGATCTCCTCCGCAAAAAGCTTGGCGACAAGGAGTATCTCTTCCTCCTGGTGCGGAAAAGAGGCCAGCCCGTAAAGGAGCTGTTGGAGGGGATCGCTTCCCGGGCGTTGGCCGCTGTGCCCTGCTCCAAGTTCATGCGCTGGGACGGCGCGATGGCCTTCCTCCGGCCGGTGCGCTGGGTCGTGGCCCTCTGGGACGGGGAGGTGGTGCCCCTCCAGCTCGCGGGGGTGGAGGCCGGTCGGATCACCCAGGGGCACCGTTTCTTCGGGAGCGCGGTGGAGCTTCGGCGGGCCCAGGACTACGTGGCCGGCCTGCGCGCCGCCAAGGTGCTGGTGGACCCGGAGGAGCGCGCCCAACTCCTGCGGCAGGCCATCACGGAGGTGGAGGACGCTTACCAGGCGAAGGCCGCCCTTTCCCCCGAGCTTTGGACGATGCTTTTGGGCCAGACGGAATGGCCCCAGCCCGTGGTGGGCCGCATTCCCCCGGAGTTCCTGGAGCTTCCCGAGCCCGTGGTGGTGGCGGCCCTGCGGGAGGAGGGGAAGTTCGTGCCCTTCACCCGCGGCGGCCGCATTGCCGAGGTCTTCCTGGGGTTCGCGGAGGGCGAGGGCAACCCCCAGGTGATCCGCCAGGGATATGAGCGGGTGGTGGGGATCCGGCTGCGCGATGCCCGCTCCTTCTTCGTGGAGGATCGCCGGCAGCCCCTGAGCGCGCGGGTTCCCCAACTGCGCACCGTGGTGTACGAGGCCCGCCTGGGGACCCTCTGGGACCGTGTGGAGCGCATCCGCCACATCTGTGGCCACTTGGCCCGGCGGTTGGGGCTCCCGGCGGACCTTCTGGACCGCGCGGCCTTCTTATGCAAGGCGGACCTCCTCACCGTGATGGTGCGGGAATTCCCGGAATTGGAGGGCGTGATGGGCGGGATCTATGCCCGCCTGGATGGGGAACGGGAGGAGGTGGCCCAAGCGATCGGGGAGCACGTGCGACCCCGTAGCCGTGAGGATGCCCTTCCGGAGAGCCCTCTGGGCACGGCCCTCAGCCTCGCGGAGAAGCTGGACGGCGTGATCGGGCCCATCCGCGTGGGCGAGGTTCCCACCGGATCGCGTGATCCCTATGGGGTGCGGCGCCGGGGGAGCGCCGTGGTGCGCCTCATCCTGGAAAAGGGCTTGCGATTCGACCTTTTCGCGTTGGTGGAGGAGGTGGGTGATCTCTACCCTGGGACCGAGCCGGTGGAGAAAGTGCAGGCATTCCTTTGGGACCGGCTGCGGTCGGCGCTGGAGGAGCGAGCGATTCCTTACGATGTGGTGGATGCGGTGATGGCCAAAGAGGACGGCGATTTCTTGGGGGTTTGGGAGCGGGCCCAGGCCCTGAGCGCTTGGGTCCATCGACCCGAGCTTTCCGCCTTGGCCCTGGCCTTCAGCCGCGTCCACAACATCACCAAAGGCCAGGAAGCCTCAGGTTTTGATCCCGCGCTCTTCGCGGAGGACGCAGAGCAAGAGCTCTGGCACGCGTATCAACGGGTCAAGCCCCTGGTGGAAGCGGCATTGGCCGCGCATCGCTATGGTGCGGCCTTGGAGGAGCTGCTCACCCTGAAGCCCTCCATCGATCGTTACTTCGACGAGGTCTTGGTGATGTGCGAGGACGGAAGGGTACGTGCCAATCGCCTGGGCTTCCTGCGCGAGCTTTCCGCGCTTTTCCTCCGGCTGGCCGACCTCAGCCGGCTTGTGGTCCCAGGCTAGGACCCAAGCCAAGGAGGTCGGCACGATCAAGGGGAATCACATCCTCATCACTGTGGAACGGGGTGAGAACGGCCCCCGCACGCGGGTGGCCATCGTGGAGGACGGGGAGCTTGTGGAGGTGCACTTTGACGTCCCCGAGCACCGTTCCTTGGTGGGCAACATCTATAAAGGCAAGGTGGAAACGGTTCTGCCCGGGCTGGGGGCGGCGTTCGTCCAGGTAGGCGAAAAGAAGCCCCTGTTTTTGGCTGCCCACGAGCTCCATGATGGGATCCTGAAGGCCAAGGGCTTCGAGCCCGGCCGTGGCGTCCCTCCTGTGCAAAAACTGCTCAAACCCGGGGAGAGCGTCCTGGTGCAGGTGCGGCGGGATGAGGTGGGCGAAAAGAACGCCCAAGGGACCACCAAGATCAGCCTCCCCGGCCGGTTTTGGGTGTTTCTGCCCACCGAGGAGCGGGTCAGCGTCTCCCGCCGGATCGAGGAGCGGGAGAACGTGCGGCGCCTGAAGCAACTGGCCCACGAGCTCAAGCCTCCGGGCGCGGGCCTCATCGCCCGCACCGCAGCGCGTTTTGCTTCCCGCGAGGATCTGGAACGGGATTTCCAGGCTCTCCTGAACACTTGGAAGGAGATCACCGCGCAGGCCCAGAAGTCCGCGGCGCCCAAACTCCTCTATCGGCCACCGGATCTGGTGCAGACCGTGGTGCGCGATCGCTTCCTTGACGACGTGGATTCCCTCATCGTGGACGATGAGGAAACGCATGCCAGGATTTTAAAGTACTTGGAGGAGCTGAATTTGCGCAAATTAAAGGGACGGGTGCGGCTTTATCGGGGCACCGTGCCCTTGTTTGTGCGTTACGGGGTGGAGGAGGCCCTGCGCGAGGCCCTGCAGCGCAAGATCCCCCTCAAGGGGGGCGGGTTCATCACCGTGGACGAGACGGAGGCCCTCACCGCCATCGACGTGAACACCGGCTCGGACGTGCGCCACAAGAACCAGGCCGCGGCCATCCTCAACACCAACCTGGAGGCGGCACGCCTTATCCCCCGGATCCTGCGGCTCCGCAAGATCTCCGGGATCATCGTGGTGGACTTCGTGGATATGGCCAACGAAAAGGACCGGGAGAGGGTCATTGAGGTGCTCAAAGAGGAGCTCAAGAAGGACCGAGTGCCGGCGGACTTCATCGACATCACGAAGCTCGGCCTGGTGGAGATCACCCGCAAAAAGGAGGGCGAATCCCTTTCCACTCTCCTTTCTGAGCTTGAGGAGTGAGCTAAGTCCTTCAGGCTAAGCGGTTCTTTCCTCTCCCTGGCGCAGATTCACGTACATGAACCCGAAAGCTGCCGTACCGAGGTACCACTGGAAGCTGAACACAAAGGGAGTCAAGAAGGCCCCAAGCAGCGGGATCTTCGTTAGAAGGTGTAAAAGAAAGCCCATGAGCAGGAGAAGGACGAAGAGGCCCAGAAGAGAAAAGAAGGCCTCCCGAGAGTAATCCCATGACCAACTTATTGCTTCTGAAGGCGGAAGCTCATTAAGGACAAGGGCTGCATCAGCCAGGCTGATCCTCGTGATGAAAATTAGAAACCAGCAGAAAATCCCCAAGGTAAAAAGAGCGCTTATTGTCCAAGAGGCCCGCACGATGAGCACAATAATCACGGCGGGTAATGCCACGCTGACCGCGAGCAGAAGAACGCGGAGAATTATCAACAGAACCAAGGAAGGGGTGCGTCGCAGGCCTTCGCGGAGGGGATGGGCAAGGGATGCCTCCTCGCGGCTGTACGCGCCTACATGCAAGAGCGTCACGGCAGAGGCCCAGGAAACGAGGACCAGGTCAACAACCCCGAAGATCACGCTCAGAAGAATGGATCGCTTGAACAGGTCTTCTAGTATCTGATTAGTAGCCATTACATCTCCTAAAATCAGCTTGGCTGCAAGAAGGGCTGCTACCAGATTGAGCACAGCGATCCATAGCCACAGCCCGAGCACCTTCGGTCTTTTCCTCATCATCCACCACGCCTCGGCAAGGGCGTCAAAAGCCCCCATGGCTCACCTCCTTTTTTGATCGCCCAGAGCGGGAAGAATGGTTGCAATTCTTGACTAATTCGTCAACCGGTTGATCAACCTTTAACTGATCCGAGCCGGAAAGGCCGGCTTCGTGAATGGCATGTGCAGATGGCTGGGGCCCTTCTTGCCGCTGTGCCCACCCTTTTGGTGTACATCTTCCTGGGCCGCTACTTCATGCGCGGGCTTCTTGCTGGCTCCCTCAAGGGCTGAACCAGAAAATAAAGGGGCGCCGGCATCCCAGCGCCCCCTTTCCTTCGATCCCTCCATCGCTAGCGAACCAGGGAAATCGCTGGACCGCGACAGGGGATGAGGGCTACCATGAAATCATCCCAGTCCCAATCGCCACCTTGGCAGCAGTCCTCCCAAAAGATGAGGTACATCGTGCCCTTGGGGAGGTGGGCACAGCAGTCACAGACACACTTTACCGGAGCAGTAGTGGGGTAAAGGCGCGGGTCGCAAATTTCCTTTGCCACGTAATCGGCAGTGTAGATGTACGCGTGCCGAAGGCCATCCCAGTTTCGAGAGGTGCAGGTGAAGTAGTGGCCACCCGTGTAAATGTGAGCGCCCTGAGGGTTATAGGGGTTGTTGAGCCAAAAGCCGATCTTTTGGAAGGGTTCGGGGAAGTACACGCCCCAACCTGGATCGCAAGGAAGGACTTCAAAGGGGTCGTCGCTGGGGATGTACGCGCACTTTCGGTTGTAGATGGGCCCACGAACCAAGGTGTAAAGCGCGCCGCACCCCACGGCCTCGGAATACCAGCCGAAATCGTGGGTGGAAGTATTACTGGGCATATCCGGGTCATTGGTGTAATACATGCAATAACGGCCAGGGGGAATGGTGCAGCCATGGTAAGGCTCGATGCGGAGGAATTCAAAGCA
>CALKFO010000107.1 GCA_938084765.1 Candidatus Bipolaricaulota bacterium
CGCCACCGTCGCCGTCCTGGTCATCGCCTGCCCCTGCGCGCTGGGCCTGGCGACGCCCACCGCGCTCATGGTCGCAAGCGGCATGGGCGCCGAGCGCGGCATCCTCATCCGCTCCGGCGAGGCGGTCCAGACCCTCAAGGATGTCCGGGTGGTGGTCTTTGATAAGACGGGGACCCTCACCAAGGGGCGGCCCGAAGTGACCGACGTCGTCCCGGTCGTGGGGGTGGATCCGCGGGAGCTCCTGCGGCTTGCGGCGTCCGCGGAACGGGGAAGCGAGCACCCCCTGGGCCGGGCCGTGGTGGCCCGCGCCGAGGCCGAAGGGATACCGCTGGTCGAGCCCGTGGATTTTCAGGCCCGGCGGGGGCTGGGCGTCACGGCCGTGGTCGACGGAAGGCCTGTCGTCGTGGGCGCTCCCCGGCTGATGCAAGAACTCGGGGTGGACCTGGGGCCGCTGGCCCCCGCGCTGGACCGCCTCGAAGAGGAGGCCAAGACTGTGGTCGTTGTGGCTGGCGAGGGACGCGCTCTGGGGGTTTTAGGCATCGCGGACACCCTGAAGGAGGAGGCGGTGGCCGCGGTGGAGGAGCTCCGCCGGATGGGGATTCGGACAGCCATGATCACCGGCGACAACTGGCGTACAGCCCAGGCCGTGGCCCGGCGCCTGGGGATCGACCACGTGCGCGCGGAGGTCCTGCCCGAGGGCAAGGTGGCGGAGATTCGCCGGCTTCAGGAGGAGTTCGGCCCGTTGGCGTTCGTAGGCGATGGCATCAACGATGCGCCTGCCCTGCGGCAGGCCAACGTGGGTATCGCCCTGGGGACGGGCACGGACATCGCCATCGAAGCCGGGGATATCGTGCTCGTGCGCGGCGACCTCAGGGGTGTGGTACAGGCAGTGCGCCTCTCCCGGGCCACCTTCCGCAAAATCCGCCAGAACCTCTTCTGGGCCTTCTTCTACAACGTGGTGATGATTCCGCTGGCGGTCATGGGGTGGATGCACCCGGTGCTGGCGGAGATCGCCATGGCCACCTCCTCGGTGACCGTGGTGGGGAATGCCAACTTGCTGCGGCGCGTGCGCTTGGGCTGAGCCGCTGGCGTGGGCTGGGCGGATAATATTGGGGAAGGAGGCGGGGATGGCGAGGAAAGTGGTGGATCCGGTGTGCAAGATGAAGGTGGACCCCGAGAGGGCGCCGGCGAAGGCGGAGTACAAGGGCAAGACGTATTACTTCTGCGCGCCCGGCTGCAAAGAGGCGTTTGTCAAAAACCCGGAGCGCTATGTGCGGGAAGAGGGCGAGCTGAAATCCTGGTGGAACAGGTTGCTCCGGATGTTCAAAGGCCGGCGCTGAGCGTGCGATCCGCGGCACGCATGGCCTCGGCTAGGTGCTCCACGACTTTGCGGAGGATGGTCTCGTCCGGTCCTTCGGCCATGATCCGCACAAGAGGCTGGGTGCCCGAGGGTCGCACCACCAGCCTCCCTTGGCTCCCCAAAAGGTGCTCCGCTTGGGCGAGAGCCTTCTGAACGGAGTGGTGACGCAAAACGCCCTCGCGATCGCGTACGGGCACGTCGGCACGGACCTGGGGGTACATGGGCACCGGCGCCACAAGTTCGCCCAGGCTCTGCCCCAGCCGCTGGAGGAAGGAAAGCACTAGAAGCCCAGTGAGGAGTCCGTCACCGGTGGCGGTGTAGCGGCGGAACACGATGTGGCCGGAGGGCTCCCCGCCCAGGTCGATCCCCTTTTCGCGCATGGTCCAAGCCACATTCCGGTCCCCCACCGGCACCCGGAGCACGGAAAAACCGCGTCCCCGCAGGTACTCTTCAGCGCCAAGGTTCGCAAGGACGGTGAACACCACGGCCTTTTCCCGCAGTTCCCCCCACGCCCAAAGGTGGGGCGCCAGGGCAGCCATGAGCCGATCCCCTTCCACCACGTTTCCCTGTTCGTCGACGAAGACGGCCCGGTCCCCGTCGCCGTCAAAAGCGATCCCGAGATCGGCTCCCGCGGTCCTCACGGCCTCCTGAAGGGAGGAGGGGGCGGCGGCACCTGTGGCGTTGATCCTGCACCCGTCGAGCTCCGCGCTCAGAACTTGGACCGAAGCGCCGAGGCCATGAAAAAGCTGGGGTGCAGCCACCGCGGTGGCCCCAAAGGCGCAGTCCACCACCACCCGCCACCTTTCGAGGCGAAGCGCAGGCACCAAGGAGTGCAAAAGCTCAAGGTAGCGGGTCACGGCCTGGGGCCAGGGCTTGATTTCCCCAAACGCAAGCGGACTGAGCGGGGACGAAGCGCCAGCGAGCTCGGCTTCTAGCCGCTCCTCTTCCGCCACGGAAAGCTTAAATCCTTCGCGATCATAGAATTTGAGGCCGTTGTCCTCCGGTGGGTTGTGGGAGGCGGAGATCACAAGACCGAGGTCGAACTTCTCCCGGGGGACGAGGTGGGAGATGGCCGGCGAGGGCAGGATGCCCGCGTCGAGGACGAGGACGCCTTGGGCGGCGAGGCCGGCGGCGGCAGCAGCGGCCAGGGCCGGTCCGGAAACCCGCGTGTCGCGGGCCAACAACACCCGCTGCGGCCGAAAGGCCCTGCCGGCGGCTTTCCCCAGGGCCATGGCCAGCTCCACCGTGAGCTCTTTCCCCGCCCTTCCCCGCACGCCGTCTGTTCCGAAATATTTGGGCATCGGCTCCTCCGAAAACGGCCAGATTCTACCAGCTTCTCCCAGCGTGTGCCCCGGGGCATCTGCGCCCAACGTCGGACGCGAAGCCTTAGTTAACCACACCGGGTGAAGGTGGGGTTGAAGGGGCCATACGGCGCGGGCAACATGGTCGGCTCACTTCCTGACGGGCTCTTCCCCGAAAATGGACCCTCTCCCCCACATGGGGGAGAGGGTGAGGGGGGTGCTAAGCGCGCGGGCCGAACAGGGCTGTGCCCAGGCGGATCATGGTGGCGCCCTCCTCCACGGCGATCTCCCAGTCTGCGCTCATCCCCATGGAAAGCGTATCGATGGGGAAGCCCGCGGCGCGTAGCTCCTCGAACAATGTGCGCATGGCGCGGAAATAGGGGCGGGAGTCCTCGGGCCGCTCCGGCGCCGGCGGGATGGCCATGAGCCCCCGGAGCTCCAGATTGGGAAGACCACGAATCCCCTGGGCCAAGGCAAACACCTGCTCCGGCCAAACCCCAGCTTTCTGGGGCTCGCGGCCGATGTTCACTTGGATGAGCACAGGAAGGATTTTCCGGGCTTGGGCGGCCGCCTGCGCCAGCCGTTGCGCCAGCTCCAGGGAGTCCACGCTCTGGATCCAGTGAAAAAGCTGCGCAGCCTTTCTGGCTTTGTTCGTCTGCAGGCGGCCGATCATGTGCCACGTGGCGGGCTCCGGGATTTCCCGCATCTTTTTCTCCGCCTCCTGGACATAGTTTTCGCCGATATGCTGGATGCCCGCGGATATTGCAGCCCGGATCTCCGCCACCGTGCGGTCCTTGGTGGCCGCCACCACGGTCACGTGCGGGGGCACGCGCCGCAGAATCTCCGCGCATCGCGCCACAACCTGAGCGAACTCCACATCTAGTGAGTCTACGGGCTTTGAAGGCAAAGAAAAAGCCCTTCCCCAGGGTGGGGAAGGGCTGCAGCGCAGGGAGCCTTAAGGTTTAGCCAAGATTTCGATGCGGATGCGTTCGAAGCGGCCGTCGCCGAAAAGCACCCAAAGGTCGTAGAAGCCAGGCTCGAACTCCTTTGTGGAGAAGCTCACGAAGTAGTAGCCCTTCTCGGCGTCGAACGGCAGGCGGAGCCATTTGACCAGCGGGTATTCTTCCTTGTCATCCACGAAACGCACGCGGACCACGCTGATCTCTGCGCCCGCGCGGGTGAAAACGTGGCCAAAGTAATCCTTCATGACGAAGGCGAAAACCACATCCTCCCCCCGAACATAGCGGGCACGCAAAAGGTATTTGCCCACCTTCACCGTTTCCTCGGGGAGGAGGAGGCGATCGAGGTAAAAGCCGCTGGGCAACACGGCCTGGATGATGCCGCGCACGAAGTAGATCGCAGTGGCCTGCGCTTCGTTCCCCGCGCGATCCTTGGCCCACACGGTGAACTTGGTCTGCCCAGGCGAGCGGGTGTCAATGGGCGCGCCGCTTGAGGCCGAAGCCTTGACCTCGGCCACCCCGGAAAGCCAGTCCCACACCGCCCAATCCGCGAGAACCGGCTGGTTCAGGATGTACTCCCCACCTGCCTCAGGCACGCGGATGCGGATCTCCGGCGGGGTGAAGTCCAAGCGGATGACCGCCTGTTTGAAGGTTGACTCGGTGTCATCACGGTACCTCACCACATGCACGCCCTCATCGGAGATGACGAAGGTGACGGGAGACGCGTTGGCCTGCTGGATGGGACCGCCATCCACCTGCCAATAGATGGGAGGGGATCCCGTGATGGTGACGGTGACCGGGGTGTTATTCCACCCGTAAGCGTTTGGAGAGGGGGCCACGGAAAGGCTGGAGGCAGCCAGCCCTCCCAACCCCACCACCAAAACCATGCCCAAAACAGCGCTTCTCATGACCCCTCCTTTCCCTCCTCAGGAAGGATTTGAATCCGAATCCGCTCGGTTTGGCCGTCACCGAAGCTCACCCAAAGATCATAGACCCCGGGGTCGCGTTTGCCTGAGTCGTAAACGAGCCGATAACAACCCGCCTCGGCATCGTAGGGGATGGGGACCAGGTCCCAGATGGTGTGCTTTTCCTCGAACTCTGGGTCGGGCCGCACCTGGGTGAGGAGGAGGCTAGGGCGCGTCCAAGCTCCCGCCCGGCCCTGCGCATCCAGAAGCCGGAAGGCGATCACAATGGGCTCCCCTCGCACATATCGGGCCAAAACGGGCCGCTTCCACATCAGGACCCTTTCCTCAGGGGGAAGCCAGCGATCCAGGTAAAAGCCCGAGGGCAAAACAGCCTCGATGACGCACACCACGCGGTAGTCCACTTCCGCGCGGGCCGTGTTTCCCGCGCGATCCCGCGCGACAACCCAGAAGGTCTGAAAACCAGGGAAGGACGTGTCCAAAGGGGTTCCGCTCGCAGCACTGGCCTCCGCAAACTCCAAGCCCGAAAGGCGATCGTAAGCATACCAATCGACGACGACGAGTTGATGCAAGAGGTACTTGGCGTCGCGGGCCGGGCTGGTGATGACGATCCGCGGCGGCGTACAGTCAATTCGGACAACCACAGTCTTCGGAAATTCCTGGCCGGTGTCGTCCATGGCCCAGTATCTGATGGTGTGCGTGCCTTCTGCGGAAAGGGTCAAAACGGCGGGTGGGGGTTGGCACACGGTTCCTCCGCTTCCCACCTGGTAGCAGACCTTGAGGTTGCTGCCGCCGCTGGCGTTCAGGGTCACGGTGACCAGCGGGGTGTTGTGCCATCCGTAGGGGTTGGGCGGCGGATCCACGCTGGCCCAGGAGCTGGGTTGAGCCACCGCAAGAAGGGCCACCCCCAGCAAGCCCAGAACCGGAAGGACGCCACGCACGGCACCACCTCCTCGCCATGAAAATGTACCCCGCGCCGCCCACGCCGGTTTTCCCTAAAGGAAAAAAGGGGGCCGGGTCTCCCCGACCCCCTCCGTTTGCGCCAACCTGGGGTCAGTACACGTACGGCCCCGGGTAGTTGTT
>CALKFO010000108.1 GCA_938084765.1 Candidatus Bipolaricaulota bacterium
CACCACCAGGGCATCCCTTAGGTTCAGGCCGTTGGCCACGGCCAAAACCCCCAAGCGAGCCTCCTCTTCCCCCGCCAGGAGCTCGGGCCTTAGGCCAAGCCGTCTGGCCTCCTCCAGGATCAGCCCTCCGTTGGCGCTATCTCGGATGGCGCTGGTGGCCAGGGTGCGCACCTCCTCAGCCCCTGCCGCGCAGAGGAAATCGGCAAAGGCCCTAAGGGCCTTTACCCCCCGTTCCAAGGCCTCGGGCGTGAGCTGGCCCTTCGCCAGCCCTTCACCCAGGGCTACCGCCTCGCGGAGCTCGTCCACCCGGTGATACCCGCGGCCCGGCTCGTAGGCGTAGACCACCAGCCGAAAGGTTCCCGAACCCAGGTCCAGCACCGCCAAGGAGAGGGCCAAGGCTGGCGCATGCGTTAGAGGGAGTTTCCCCATGAAGCCTACCTCCACCTGTAACCTAGTCAAGCTAAAAGCTTGGATGCAACGCGCGGTCACCCATGGCACACGGGGCCATTACGCCCGCCCTACAACAAGGGGCTTGGGGGGCCGAAGAGCCTCTATGGCCCACAGATTGGTCGTTAACCAATCGTGGATCACCACCTTGGGGCATTTTAGCAGCATGCCTCCCCGGCTCCCGTACCTTCCGGGTTCCCTTGGCCTTCAGGGAGGAAGGGTAGGGCAAGCAGACCTTAGCTTTACTGGATTGGGCAAAGGAGGGGGTTTCCTGGGGAGGGCTGCTGTTTGACACCTGGTACGCGGCAAGGCAGGCCCTTGGTAGCGCCATGCCCGCGGTTGGTTTATGTAACGGGGCTGAGGTCTACCCGTGTGCCCCGGGGACTCTTTGGGTGCAGGTGGAGCTAAGGGAGGTCTTTCGGTTGCCTCAAGCGAGCGGTGTGGACGGAAGCGTTGGCACTATCGGAAGGCCAAGCCCCTGGGTGTGGCTTTGAAACCCGGCTACGCGTAACCAAAGGACAGGATCCTGCGTACCATGGACAGCACCCTCGAGGCGCACCGTTACCTCCGCACCCAGATGCAACAACTCGTTGACCCGCCTGGGGACTGGCCCAAGCAGTTTGGCTTTCACCAGACCTGCAGGGCCCCACGGCCCTGTCCTTTGTTTACATCTTGTTTACGTGTTCCCTTTAACTTCGGGGTGGGAGGTGGAGGAAACATGCGCGCAATAGCGGTTCTCTGGGCCATGGGCTGGGCCCTTGCCGCCAACTTCCTGGTCACGGGAGATGCCGTTTACGAGGCCCGGGCTCCCATAGGAGCCTTCCGCGGGGTTAACCGCACCCTCGAGGGCCAGGTGGTCTTTGAACCCAACCAGAGCCAACTCCAGGGAAAGGTGTGTCTGGACCTCTCCGCCTGGGATTCCAAAGAGCCCCTTCGGGACAAACATACCCGGGACATGTTCCAGGTGGACCGCTACCCCAAGGCCTGCTTGCACATCCAAGGCTTTGATGCAGGCAAAAGCCTCGTCCAGGGGATCCTTAGCCTTCACGGGGTAGAGCGCAAGGTGGTGGTTCCCGTCCGCTATACCCTAGGGCCAGGGGGGACAACCCTGGACTTTGAAGGCGAACTGGAAATCCTTCTTGGCGATTACGGACTCAAGGCCCCCAGCTTCATGGGTATGCGGGTGCAAGACCGGGTGACGGTGCGGGTCAGGGGACAGGGGGTGGCCCGATGAGGTGGCTTTGGCCCCTCCTCTTGGGCCTGGCCTTGGCCAGCGGGGGGGAACGCTACTTCTTTGTGCGCTGGGATGCGGAAAGGGGCCAAGCCTTCCTCTCGGATGGCTCCCCGCTTCCATCAGGGCTTCCCCTGATCCCCGGACAGTACGTGGAGAGGGAAGAAGGACGTTTAAAGCCCAAAAAGCAGTGGCAACCTCCCCAGGACCTGGTGAAGGTCTACCAACCTCAGGAGGCAAGCCGGGTGGTCTTTAGCCATGAGCGCCACTTTGCCGCCTTGGGGGCCAAGGGAAGTTCCTGCGAAACCTGCCACAAGGCCCTGGACGAGAACAAGACCTGGCGAAGCCTGGCACCAAGCCCAGCCCTGGAGCCCCACAAGGCCACTTCTTTGGGCCGCTTCTGCGCCACGTGCCACGATGGCAAAACCCGCCCCAACGGGATTGCTGGCAGCCGAAGCCCCCTCCAAGCCCCCATCTTCACCGCTTTTGGCCGCAAGGGGGAGGCTTCGTGTGCCCAGTGCCACGTTCCCAAGGACCACGGGCAAAACTTTACCCAAGGCCACGGGGACAGGGCGGAACACGGTGGGGCCACGGAGTGTGCCAGCTGCCACCGCGGGGCCCTCGGCATCTCCCCCAAGGAGATGGCCCAAGCACGGGCCTTCCAAGAGGCCCAGCTCGCCCTGATCCGAAATCCCGAGGACGAAAAGGCCTTCAACACTCTCCTACCCGCCAACTTTTGCGCCTACTGTCATGGGCTGGACGGCAAGGCTTGGAGGAGGAAAGATTAAGGAGGGAATATGCAGGAGTATATGCGCGAGCGCTTTCCTGAAGCGGTGGTCCTCTTTAGCGCCCTGGGCTTCCTTACCCTAGTGGCGGAGCTCCTCCTCACCACCCATACCGAGGGGATCCAGGTCCTGGCACCCCTGGCAGCGGCAACAGGGGCTTTGGCCGCCCTCGCCGGCCTTTGGCTGAAGGCGGCGCGGCCTTGGGCCATAGGCCTACTCCTAGCCCTGATGAGCGTAGGGCTTTTTGGCTTTTTCCAGCACATAGAGGAGAGCGTGGAGGTGCACATGCCCGCCCAGGTGCGCCTGGTGGACGAGGACGGGGAGGCCTACCCCATGTACCCTAGGGTGGGCAAAGGAGAGGGGGAGGAAACCCTGCCCCCACCCCTGGCTCCCCTTTCCATAAGCGGGCTAGGACTTCTAGGCGCCCTGGCCCTGTACGTGCGTAGACCATGAGGGTTTTGGTGGTGGAGGACGAACCGGGCATCCTGGAGCCCGTACTGGCCCTTCTCCGACGGGAGCGGTACGAGGTCCTGGGAGCCCGTAGCCTCGAGGAGGCCTGGGAAAAGTTCCTTGAGGGGGAACCCGAGGTTTTGGTCCTGGACGTCATGCTCCCTGAGGGGGAGGATGCAGGCTTCCACCTCGCGGAAGCCCTGCGCCAAAGCGGCTACCGGGGAGGGATTCTGTTTCTTACCGCCAGGGATGCCCTCAGAGACCGCATCCAAGGCCTGGAACTGGGCGGGGATGACTACCTGGTCAAACCCTTCCATCTAGAGGAACTCCTCGCACGGGTTAAATCCCTGGCCCGCAGGAGCGCCGAGTTTAAGGGCCGCCTCCTGCACAGGGGTCCTCTGGAGGTGGACCTGGTGGCCAGACGGGTGTCCCTGTCCGGGAAAGAGGTGCATCTCTCCCCTAAGGCCTTTGCCCTACTGGAGCTTCTGGCCAGGAACCCCGAGAAAACCTTCAGCCGGGAAGAGCTTCTTGAGAGACTCTTCCCTGGCGCTGAAAGCGAGGCGGTGCTTCGGGTGTACGTGCAGAAGCTTCGCCAGAACCTGGCTCCTTGGGTGGTGGAGCGGGTACCCGGTGGTTACCGTTTGGGAAAACCATGAGCCTCAGGGCGCGGCTAGCCTATGCCTTTTTCCTCCTTTCAGCCGGCATTGGCCTCCTCTCCCTCCTCTCGGGATACTGGGTCTTTCGCAATCTGGTGGAGCGGGATATCGCCCTTGACCTGATGGAGGTAACAAACCGGGTCCTACAGGCTTTGGAATCCACCGACTCTGGCCCCAGGCTCCGCCAGGGAGATGTCTTCTTAGGCACTCACTACGTGTTCGGCTTCCGGCTCTTAAAGGGAAGGGAGCCCGTCCTAGAAGGGGGGTTTGCCCCGAAGGAGGGAGAGGCCTGGCGCACGAACAAAGCCGAGTGGCAGGGCTATATCTTAGAGGTAAATCTGCGAGTAGAGGACTATCAACGGGCCCTCTCCACTTACCTTAGGGCTAGCCTAACCTTACTCCTACCCTTACTCCTCCTGGCGGCGTTGTTGGGTTTCTACTTCGCGGGCGTTCTCTCGAGGCCCTTACAAGAGCTTGCCCGGGCGGTGGAAAGCCTCTCCGCCCTCCGCTTCCCCAAACCCCTAGCTCTTCCAAGGGAACAGGAGTTGGCCCGGTTCATCCGCGCTTTCAACCGCCTAGTGGAAGCGGTCCAGGGAGCCTTAGAGCGGGAAAAGACCCTCACTCGTTACGCTTCCCACGAGCTCCGAAGTCCCCTTGCGGTGTTGCGAAGCCAGCTTCAAGCCCTTCAGGCTGGCCTCCTAACCTGGCAGGAAGCCCTCCCCCACCTGGAGGAAGCCACGGCGCGCATGGAAAGGACCCTGGAAGGCCTTCTAACCTTGAGCCGAGGGGAAGCCGATCTGGAGATGGACCTAGTCCCTATGGATTTGGCGCGCTTCCTGGAAGCTTACGTAAAGGGGCAGGAGGAGGTCCGCCTTGCCAAGCCCTTACCCAAGGGGTCCGGTGGTGGGCTTCACCTTTACGGGGTTGCAGGAAAACCGGCATGGGTTCTCGCGCACCCCATGCTCCTGGAAAGGATTATGGATAACCTGGTGGAGAACGCCCTGCGGCATGGGAAACCACCCGTGGAGGTAAGCTTAGACACGGAGGCTACCCAGGTGGTCCTGGAGGTGCGGGATCACGGCCCTGGAGTCCCTGAGGATGCCTTAGGCCACCTCACCCAACCCTTCTTCCGGAAACCCGCAAGCGGGGAGGGATTGGGCCTAGGCCTGGCCTTGGTGGAGCAGGTGGTAAGGCGTCTTGGGGGTCAGCTGGAACTGGAAAACGCTCACCCGGGACTACGGGTGCGCATAAGGCTACCGAGGTGGCAAGGTGGGACGGCGGGCCTTTCTAGTTAAGCTATACCTTGCCCTTCACGCGATGCTGCTTGGATTTGTTATGGGAAGGAGCGAGAGTAATAGGGGAGAGGGAGAAGGGAAAGGGCAAGGGAAACATGGGGAAACCGAGAAACAGGCGCCTGCCCGCTACTACGGGCAGGTGGAAGGGGTTGAGGGCCAAACCCTTTGGATGGGGGGCAAGGCCTTCCAAGTAAGCTCTTACCTGGTACCCTATCTGGCCCCAGGAATGGTGGTGGAGGTGGAAGGGGGTAAGATTAGGGTGCTGTACCCAACCATTTGGGCCTACTATCAGGGGCCAGGGAACCCTGTGGGTCTTGGGCAAGGGCCGGTGCGGGTCTGGTTGACGGAGGGCGGCGTTCTTTGGAGGGCGCTGCCCGGAAATACCAGCGAAGCTGTTCTGGTTGCCCGCTACCTAAAGGGAACCTGGCAAGCAGTTCCCAGGGGCTTTAGCCTTCCCCAGCCTCCCATGAAGGGGTGGTGGCTTCTGGTGCTGGAAGGGTCCACAGCTAAGTTGGAACGGTGGCTTCAAGCAGGGGACTAGTCTCCTCCTTCTCAAGGCTTCTCCTAGGCCTCCTTTGCCACGGAGGGTTTCCCCCGGGGAAGGGTTGGATGGAGCTTTAGCGTGAGAGTAAGGATCCACGCAGTTGCGGCTGGAACGAACCTTGCGTAGCCGCTTGGCGGATGAGATGCTTTTTCGCGAAAGGTACATTTCACGCATGTGATATAATCGCCCCGTGGCCCAAGCCCTTATTTGGAAAACCCTAGGCATTAAACGGGCCGATGGGGCCCTACAAGGCCTGGCCCCCTATGCGGAATACCTCCTTTTGGAAAGGGGCTATTCCCCCCGGGGGGTGCGCCGGTACCTCCAGGATCTGGCCTTTTGGTTCCGCTTCCTCGAGGCGGAAAACCTGCCCCCGGGCCCCGAGGCGGTGCGGGCCCTGCTCCTAAAGGAACGCTGGGCCCCGAGGCGGGTGCAGGGGTTTTTGGCCGCCTTGCGCAGCTACTACCGCTACCTGTCCCAGGTGCGGGGCGAGGCGGTGTCGGACCCCACGGAGGGCATCGGCCGGCCCAAGGCCGGCCGCCGGCTTCCTTTACATCCAGGCCCTGAGGAACTGAAGCGTTTCCTCGAGGCCTTCCAAGGGGAAAAGGAAGCCCGGCTCCTAAGCCTTCTGGCCCGGTTCCTTTACGGCACCGGCCTGCGCATCTCTGAAGCCCTTTCCCTAAAGGGGCGCAACATCCTTCTGGAAGGCCGCCACCCCGTGGCCATCCGGGTGGTGGGCAAGGGCAACAAGGAAAGGCTCGTGCCCCTTTCCAAAACCGCCCGGGAGGTACTCCTGGAACTGGGCCCACCCCCGGGGAATGTGCCTCTTTTCACTTTCTCCCAGGGCCGGCACAAGGGCCGGGTACCCTCGGCCCGGTATGTGGAGGCCAGGTTCCGCGAGGCGGCCCTGCGGGCGGGTCTGGACCCCAGGCGCTTCACCCCCCACAAGCTCCGCCACGCCTATGCCACCTTGCTGGTGGAAAACGGCGTGGAGCTGGATGCGGTCAAGGACCTCCTGGGCCATGAGTCCATCGCCACCACCCAGATTTACCTGCACGCCTCTCGGGAACGGCTGAGGGAGGCCGCCTCGAGGCTCCCCGAGCTCTAGGCCCGGCCCAGGCCCAGACGGCCGCCGGCGGCGGGCGGGCCGGACGCCAGCCTCCATCCCGTAAAGGTGATGCGGGACACTTGTCCCCCTTGCCTGGGCGTGCTAACCTAACGGACGACCGTTCGCCATGGAACGACGCGAGCAAATCCTCACCGTAGCCGGCCACCTCTTCAGCCAGCGGGGTTACCACGCCACCAGCATGCGGGATCTGGCCAAGGAGCTTAACCTCCAGGGGGGAAGCCTCTACGCCCACATCGCCTCCAAGGAGGAGCTCCTCATAGAGGTGGTGCGCCGTGCGGCAGAGCGGTTTTTAGCGGTCCTGGATTCCCTGGAGGGGGATCCGGTGGCCAAGCTTAAGGGCTTGGTGCGCGGCCACCTGGAGGTCATCGCCCAGGAACTCCCCCGGGCCACGGTCTTCTTCCACGAGTGGAAGCACCTCTCCCCTCCCCTGTTGGAGGAGGCCAAGGCCCTGCGTCGGAAGTACGAGGAAGGCGTGCAAAGGATCATCCAGGAAGGGGTGGAGCAAGGGGTGTTCCGCGTGCCCAGCGTGCGCCTGGCCACCCTGTTTGCCCTTTCCGCCCTTAACTGGACCTACCAGTGGTACCGGCCCGAGGGGCCCCTATCCTTGGAGGAGCTTTCCCAAGCCTACGCCGCCCTCCTCCTGGGGGCTCTCGGTATGGACCAGGCAAAGGGAGGAGACCAGGATGGTGAAGCTTAGGATCGGTTATCCGGAGGATCCCGACTACGGGGAGCGGCTTGCGGAGTTTGAGGCCCGCATCGCCCGGGGGGAGAAGATTGAGCCCGGGGACTGGATGCCCGCGGAGTACCGGCGCCAGCTCATCCGCATGATCTCCCAGCACGCCCATAGCGAATGGGTGGGGATGCTTCCTGAAGGCGCCTGGATCCCCCGGGCTCCTTCCCTCCGGCGGAAGCTCATCCTGCTGGCCAAGGTCCAGGACGAAGCCGGGCACGGCCAGTACCTCTACCACGCCGCGGAAACCCTGGGGATCACCCGGGAGGAGATGGTGGCGGCCCTCCTCTCCGGCAAGGCCAAGTACTCCAACATCTTCAACTATCCCACCCTGACCTGGGCGGACGTGGGCATCATCGGCTGGCTGGTGGACGGGATGGCCATCAAGAACCAGACCATGCTGGCCCAGTGCTCCTACGGGCCCTATTCCCGGGCCATGGTGCGCATCTGCGCCGAGGAAACCTTCCACCACAAGCAGGGCAAGGAGGCGGTTCTCCTCTACGCCAAGGGTTCCAGGAAGCAGCGCCAGATGGTCCAGGATGCCCTAAACCGCTGGTGGTGGCCCACCTTGATGATGGCCGGGCCCCACGACACCGACTCCCCCCACACCCCGCTTTTGCTGCGCTGGGGCATCAAGACCAAGACCAACGACCAGGTGCGCCAGGAGTTCTTGAACGAGCACGTGCCGGAGCTTTTGGAGGCGGGCCTGAGGATCCCCGATCCCCATCTGCGCTACGACGAGAAGACGGGGAACTGGATCCATGGACCCATTCCCTGGGATGAGTTCTGGAAGGTCATCAACGGGGAGGGTCCTATGAACCGGCAGCGGCTCCTGGCCCGCAGGCGGGCCCACGAGGAAGGGCGTTGGGTGCGGGAGGCCCTCGAGGCCTACGCCCAGCGGCAACTGGCCCAGGCGGCCGATTAGGAGGGGGGCATGTGGGGAACCGAGTGGCCCCGGTTTGAGGTGATCAAGCAGGACACCCAGCATAGCCCCCCGCAGATGGTGGGCTCGGTGCACGCCGCCGACCCCGAGCATGCCCTCTTGGTGGCCCGGCACGTCTTCGTGCGGCGCCCTGCGGCCTACGCCCTTTTTGTGGCCCCCGCTGAGGCCTTTTTCCACGTTTCCCAAGAAGGTCTAAAGGACCTGGCGCCCCGAAGGGAAGGCGGGCCCGAGGAGGCCTACTGGGTTTTCGCCAAGCGCAGCCACCGCCGGAGCATGGTCTACGGGGACCTGGTGGGCCGCTTCCTGGCCCAAGGACCGGAGGACGCCATCGCCCAAGCCCTCCTCCAGGCCCAAGGGGTGGCCTTCTGGGCGGTGCCGGAACGGCTGGTGGTGGGCACGGAGCCCACGGAGGAGGTGGTGGAGAGCTGGTTCGCCCCCGCCAAGGATAAGAGGTACCGTTTGCAAAGCTACTACGGTCTGATCACCGCCAAGGGGGTGGAGGATGCTTGACCCCTACCTCAAGGAAGCCCTGGTGGCCCGGCTTACCGCCTGGGCCGACGACGAGGTGGTCTTGGCCCAAAGGCTTTCCGAGTGGGTGGGGCATGCCCCCATCCTCGAGGAGGACATCGCCATCGCCAACCTGGCCCAGGACGAGCTGGGCCACGCCAAGGTCTGGCTGGAACTCCGGCAGGAGCTGGACGGCTCCGACCCCGACCACCTGGTGTTCTTCCGCGATCCCCTGGAGTACCAAAACGCCGTCTTGGTGGAGCTTCCCAAGGGGGACTGGGCCTTTACCATGGTGCGCCAGTACCTCTTTGACGCCTACGAGAACCTCTGGCTCAAGGAGGCTGCCCAAAGCGCCTATCCTCCCTTGGCCGAGGCGGCAGGCCGCATCCTAAAGGAGGAGAAGTTCCACCTTAGGCACAGCTCCCTTTGGCTGGAAAGGTTAGGCCAGGGTACCGAGGAATCCCACCGCCGGGCCCAGGAGGCCTTGGACACCCTCTTCCCCTATGTTCGCCAGCTCTTCCAACTCCTGCCCACGGACGAGGCCTTGGTAGAGGCGGGGATCCTGCCAGACCTGCGCGCCTTGGAGGCCCCTTATCTAGAGGAGGTGGAGGCCAGGTTGGAGAGGGTAGGGCTCAGACCTCCTCAGGGTGGGTACGTGCCCAAAAGCCGTCAGGAGCATACGGAGTACCTTTGGTCCCTCCTGGCGGAGATGCAGTCCGTAGCCCGCTGGGACCCGGAGGCCAAGGCATGGTAGAGCGGTACTGGGAAGCCCTAAAGGGGGTTAAGGATCCGGAGATCCCCGTCCTCAACATCGTGGAGATGGGGATGGTTCTCTCCGTGGAGGCGGAAGGGGAAAGGGTTAGGGTCCGCTTCCGCCCCACCTTCTCCGGCTGCCCCGCCCTTAGGCTCATCCGCCAGGAGATGGAAAAGGCCCTGCGGGAAGCGGGGGCCCAGGAGGTGGAGGTGGTGGAGGCCAAAACCCCCTGGAGCACCGAGGACATGACCCAGGAGGCCAAGGCCAAGCTCCTGGGCTATGGGGTGGCTCCGCCCATGCCCCTATCCATGGCGGAGGCCAACCCCCCCTGCCCGCGGTGCGGGAGCCTGCAGGTGGAGCTGAAAAACCCCTTTGGGGCCACCTTGTGCAAGATGCTTTTCCAGTGTGCCGCTTGCGGGGAAGTGTTTGAAGCCTTTAAAACCGTCTGAGACCCAGCGCCTCTGGACCCTTCCCTAAGGGCTCCGGAGGCCTTTTAGGAGGATGCCGGTGCCGGGAGAAAAGGTCAGAAGCTACCTCATGGGAGAGTGGCGGGTAGGCCAGGGGGAAGGGGTACCGGTGCGGGATGCCGCCACGGGGGAGGTGCTGGCCCATGTTACCGCCCAAGGGCTGCCCCTTAAGGAGGCGGTGGCCTGGGGGAGGGAAGTGGGAGGAAAGGCCCTCCTGGCCTTGGATTTCCCGGAAAGGGGCAGAAGGCTTCGCGCCTTGGCCCAGTACCTGGGCGAGCGGAAGGAGGAGCTCTACCGGCTTTACGCCACCACCGGGGGCACCAGGCGGGATGCCTGGTACGACGTGGATGGGGGGATCGGGGTCCTTTACGCCTATAGCTCCTTGGCCCGGAACCTCCCTGAAGGCCACTTCCTGCTGGAGGAAGACCCCATCCCCTTAAGCCGGGACCTTTCCTTCCAGGGGCGTCACCTTCTCGGGCCCAAGGGGGGGATCACCGTGCAGATCAATGCCTTCAACTTCCCCGTCTGGGGCCTTTTGGAGAAGTTTGCGCCGGCCTTCTTGGCCGGGGTGCCCACCCTGGCCAAGGCGGCCACCCCCACCGCCCACGTGGCCGAAGGGCTGGTGCGGCTCATGCTGGAGTCTGGGGTGTTGCCGGAAGGGAGCCTGCAGTTCCTGGCGGGAAGCCTGGGCGAGGCCCTGGATGCCCTGGGCCATCGGGATAGCGTCTACTTTACCGGCTCCAAGGCCACGGCCGACCTCCTTAGGCGCCACCCCGCCTTCCTTGAACGGGGGGTCCACCTGAATGCGGAAACCGACTCCCTAAACGCCGCCATCCTGGGGGAGGAGGCCGGAGAAGAGGAGCTGGCCAGGCTGGCTCAGGAGATCGCCCAGGAGCTTTCCATCAAGGTGGGGCAGCGGTGCACGGCCATCCGGCGGGTACTGGTACCCGAGGGGCGGCTGGAAGCCCTCCTCGAGGCCACCCACAGGCACCTGGAGGGCCTCAAGCTGGGCGACCCCAGGGAGGAGGGCGTGGACCTGGGCCCCTTGGCCTCCTTGGAGCAGAAGGCGGAGGTGGAAAAGGCGGTGGAGGCCCTGGTGTACGGGGGAGCCAGGGTGTACTGGCGGCACCCGGGAAGGCGGGATGGGGCCTTCTTCCCTCCAACCCTCCTCCTGGCGGAGGATCCCTGGGCGGAAACCCTCCACCAGGTGGAGCCCTTCGGACCCGTGGCCACCTTCTTCCCCTACCGGGACCGGGAAGAGGCCTTGCGCCTTGCCCGCATGGCGGGAGGCATGCTGGTGGCCACCGTGGCCACCCCGGACCTCGAGGAGGCCCGCTTTTACCTCCAAGGGCTAGCGGGAGAGGTGGGAAGGCTGCACATCCTAAACCGCAGGAACGCCCATGCCTCCACCGGCCACGGCTCCCCCTTGCCCCGCCTCCTCCACGGGGGGCCGGGGCGGGCCGGGGGTGGGGAGGAGCTAGGGGGGCTTCTGGCGGTGAAGCGCCACCTGGCCCGCCTGGCCCTGCAGGCCGATCCCCACATCCTCCAAGCCCTCACCGGGGAGTACGCCAAGGGGGCGGAGAGGCCCGCCCAGGTCCATCCTTTCCGCAAGTATTACGAGGAGCTGGAGATCGGGGAAACCCTCTGGACCCACCGCCGTACGGTTACGGAGGCGGACATCGCCCTTTTCGCCCATCTTTCCTGGGACCACTTCTACGCCCACACCGACGAGCTGGCCGCTCAAAAAAGCCTCTTTGGCAAACGGGTGGCCCACGGGTACTTCGTGCTCTCCGCGGCCGCGGGGCTGTTCGTGGACCC
>CALKFO010000109.1 GCA_938084765.1 Candidatus Bipolaricaulota bacterium
CCGGTGAGCTGGCTGTACGCGGCCTGTCCTTGGAGGTCTTCCCCGGCGAGATCTTCGGGATCGCGGGCGTGGAAGGAAATGGACAAACGGAGCTCGTCGAGGCCCTGTGTGGCCTGAGGCCCATCGAGGCCGGCACCGTCCGCCTCTTGGGGGAACCGGTCACGGGGCGCTCCCCCCTTAAGCTCTACCACCGAGGCTTGGCCCACATCCCGGAGGACCGCTGGAAGCACGGGTTGGTCCTCTCCTTCACCGTCTGGGAGAACGCCATTTTGGGCATGCAGCGGGAGCGGGCGTTTCGGGGGATCTTTGGGGTTTTGCGGCGGCGCTCCGCTCAAGCCCATGCCGAACGCTTGGTGAGGGAATTTCAGATCCAAACCGCAGGACTTCACGTACCGGTGAAGAGCCTCTCCGGAGGGAATCAGCAGAAGCTCATCGCCGGCCGGGAGCTCACGAAGGACCCCCAGGTCATCGTGGCCGCCCAGCCCACCCGGGGCCTCGATATCGGCGCAGCCCAGTTCATCCGCGAGCTCTTGCTGAAGCTCCGGGACGAGGGGCGGGCCATCCTCCTCATCTCCGCGGACTTGGACGAGGTGTTGTCCCTCGCGGACCGCGTGGCCTTCATGTACGAGGGGACGTTCACGGGGATAGCCAAGCCTGAAGAGCTCACCCCGGAGGCCATTGGGCTGTATATGGGCGGAGTGAAGGCAGGCGTGGAATGAGACGCCTTTGGTCGGGCCTACGACCCCTGACGGAGTCCGTGGTGGCTGGCCTCATCGGCCTGGGCGTGGGCGCCCTCATCATGTGGGCCTGGGGCTACAACCCCTGGCCGGCCTACCGCGTGCTGTTTCGGGAAAGTTTCGGCAACACCTATGGGTTGGCCAGCGCGTTGGCCAACGCCACGCCCCTGATCCTCACGGCGTTGGCGTTCAGCGTGGGCGCCCGGGCCGGCCTTTTCATCATCGGCGCGGAGGGAATGATGTACATGGGGGCCATGGCCGCCGTGGCCGCCGGCTCGCTGCGCCTCCCCCCGGGGGTTCATCCTCTCCTGAGCTTGGCCATGGCGGCCCTGGCCGGGATCCTGTGGGGCGCGGTTCCCGCCGCCTTGCGCGCCGTCCGCGGCGTCCATGAGGTCATCTCCACCATCATGTTCAACTGGCTCAGCCACTTCCTCGCGTTTTACCTTGTGGCCAACGTCCTGGTGGACCCAGTGCGGGCGGAGAAGACGGTCTCTGTGGCGAAAACAGCGCGGCTTCCCCTGCTGGTGCGCGGGACAGACCTGTCGTTTGGTATCGTAGTCGCGGTGGGGTGCGCTTTGCTCGTGTACATCTGGCTTTGGCACACGGTGCGGGGCTACGAGATCCGCGCGGCCGGGGCGAACCCGGAGGCCGCCCGCTACGCCGGCGTCTCCCCAAGGGCCACCATCCTGTGGGTGTTCGCCTTGGCAGGGGCGATGGCGGGCTTGGCGGGCGCGGTGGAGACCCTGGGCCGGCCCCCCACCTATGCCGTGTACAGCGGCCTCACGAACCTCGCGGGCTTTGGCTTCGATGGGATCGGGGTGGCCATGATCGGCCGCACCCATCCCTTGGGCATCATCCCGGCCGCGGTGTTCTACGGCGGGCTGCAAGCCGGGGCCCGCCTCATGCAAATGTGGGCCAAAGTGCCCTTTGAGATGGTCCGGGCGGTGCAGGGGGTGATCGTGTTGGCTCTGGCCTTGCCCGAGCTCATTCGAATCATCCGCCGCCTGGGCCGGATCCGGCGCCTAAGGAGACCGACATGAACTGGGCCTATTTTTGGAGCCTGTTTTCCATCTCGCTTCACGCCATGGTGCCCATCACCCTCACCGCGGTGGGCGAGGTGATCGGGGAGTCCGCTGGGCTTTTCAACATCGGTCTGGAGGGAATCCTTCTTCTTTCCGCCTTCACGGGGACGCTGGGGGCGCGGGCCGGCGGCCCGCTCTTGGGCCTGCTTGCCGGCATGATCACCGGCCTGGCCGTGGGCTTGGTGTTCGGCCTCATCTGCGCCTACTGGAAAGGCAACCAACTCATCGCGGGCGTGGGCATCAACCTGTTCGCCCTGGGCTTTGTGGCCTTCGGGCTCCAGGTGCTGGGATCGCCCGGGTTTTATACGGTGCCCCGCGCGGTTCAGCTTTCGCCCATCCGCACCCGCGTGGGCACCTTCTCCCCCCTGATCCCCTTGACCCTCGTCTTGCCCTTCCTCGTGCACGCGTTCTTGAACCGCACGCGCCTGGGGCTGGTGGTCAAGTCCGTGGGGGAAAACCCGGAGGCCGCGGATGTCGCGGGGATCCCGGTGGAGCTCACCCAGCTTTTGTCCACCATGGTTGGGGCGACCCTGGCGGGGCTGGCCGGGGCTTACATCTCTGTGTCCTGGCTGGGTTCGGTCACCAAGGAGATCTCCGCAGGACGGGGCTTCATCGCCTTGGCCACGGTGGTCTTCTCCGGGCTGCGCCCCCTTTTGGCCCTGGCCGGCGGCCTCCTCTTCGGATTTTTCGAGTCCCTCGCCACGTGGATTCAGTCCCTCCCGGGCGTGAAGGAGGTGGTCCCCTGGCAGTTCATCGCCATGATCCCCTATGTGGCCACGCTCCTGGTGGTGGCCGGCGTGATCGGAAGGGTACGCTTTCCCAAAGCCCTGGGCATTCCCTATCGCCGGGAGTAGGTGGGGTATAATGGCTTAAAGGGAGGTGGTTCTCGGATGAAGCGAGTCGCTTTGGTGTTCATCGGGTTGGCGGCGTTTGGGCTGGCGACCCTGGCCCAAGCCCTGGGCACGCCGGAGAGGCCCATCATCATGCTCTTCGTGCCCTCGGTGAAGGTGGATGTGATCCAGGAGGTGGGGCCCCAGATTGCGCAGGCCCTCTCGGAGCTGACGGGTCTGGTGATCAAGCCGGTGATCGCTGCGGACTATGCCGCGTTCATTGAGGCCATGATCACCGCCAAGGGCGACATGTTTGGTGTTCCCACCACCGATCAGTACGCCCGGATCACCATGGAGAACCCTGGTGTGCACGCCCGGTTGGCGGCCGTGCGCGCCGGCTACCCCTACTACTTCGCCTCCATCTACGCGCTGCGCGAGAAGGGCTTCAAGTCCGTCTATGACCTCCAAGGGAAAGTGTGGGCCTTCGCCAGCACGCGCTCGACCTCCGGGTACGTGATCCCCAAGAAGTATTTCGATCAGTTGGGCTTGAGCTTCGCGGAGGAGAAGGCGGTGGGCACGCACGTGAACGCGTTGATCGCCGTTTTGGAGGGTCAGGCTGATTTCTGCACCGGCTATGGTTCGCCGCCGCTTCCGCCGGACACGATCGCCGAGGCCCTCAAGGCCGCGGGCTGGCGCTGGGAGTTCGGCATGGACCCCGAGCTCTGGCTCTGGGATCGTTGGAACAACGACCTCTACCCGGAGGGCATCCGCGGCCACTGCCGCGACTTGCGCTGGGCCATCGCCACCGAGGTCAAGGTCTACGGTGACATCTGGGAGCTGGTGAAGAAGGTGGCGGTGGTGGACGTGGTGGGGCCCATGCCCAACGACTGCATCGCTTTCTCCGCTGGCTTCCCTAAGGACCTCGAGGACAGGATCGTTGAGGCCATCAAGATCCACATCCGCTCGCCTGAGGGCTATAAGCTCTGGTCGCGGCCGGGGTTCTATGAGTGGTACGATGTGGCGGAAATCGACGACTCCTTCTATGACTCCTACCGCAAACTCGCGGGGTATCCGGTGCCCCAGCGGTGAACAAGGGTGAAAGGCCAGGGGGGAGCACCTGCTCCCCCCCTTTTTCGTATGTCACACCTGGTGGTGGATCATCTGACCAAGGTGTACGAGCGCGGCAAGGTCCGCGCCCTCCACGATGTGAGTTTTTCCGTGGAGAGAGGCGCGTTCTTGGTGCTCATCGGCCTTTCGGGCTCGGGAAAGTCCACGCTTCTTAGGTGCATCAACCGCTTGGTGGAGCCCACCTCAGGGCGCGTTTTCCTGAACGGGTTGGAGTTGACCAAGCTTTCGCCCCGGGCCATGCGCAAGGTCCGCCGGCGCATCGGCATGGTCTTTCAACAATTCAATCTGGTGAAGCGAGCCACGGTGTTGCAGAACGTCCTGGCCGGACGGCTGGGCTATAACCCCACCCTGCCCACGCTGCTTGGCCGTTTCCCCAAGAAGGACCTGCAGCGGGCCCAGGAGTGTCTGGAACGCGTGGGCCTCCTGGACAAGATGTACGTGCGAGCGGATCAGCTTTCCGGCGGCCAACAGCAGCGGGTGGGAATCGCCCGCGCCCTCATGCAGGAGCCGGAGCTGCTCCTTGCCGACGAACCCGTGTCCGCCCTGGATCCCGCCACCTCCCACTCCGTGATGCAGTACATCGAGCAGATCAACAAAGAGGATGGGGTGACCGTCATCGCCAGCCTGCACTTCCTCTCCTTGGCCCGGCGCTATGGGCAGCGCATCATCGCCCTGCGCGCCGGCGAAATCGTGTTCGATGGCCTTCCTGAGGCCATCGATGACCAAAAGTTCAAGGAGATCTACGGCGAGGAAGCCGAGGAAGTGGAGGTGCGGTGAAGCTTCTACGCGCGCGCATCCTTTCCTTTCTCACGGATTTCCTCCTCTGGGCCTATCTCCTCTATGGCGGCTTCACCCTGCACTACCTGGCCACCCGTTGGAGCCCATGGCGCCCAGAGGAAAAGCTGGTTCTGCCGGATTTATCCCCCTGGGGTTGGGCCGTCGTTCTCCTGGGGATCCTGGAGGTCACCCTCCTCACCCGTGCCTTTGGGCCGAGCCTGGGCCAGCGGGTGTTGGGCGTGCATCTGGCCGGAGAAGGCGGGGAGCGGCCCACGTGGGCCCAGCGCCTGGCCTATTTCGGCTTCGTCCACATGGAGCTGGCTCTCCTGGGGTTGGGCACCTGGGTGAACCCTCGCCATCCCTGGCATGAACGGTGGGCAGGCGTGCGCTTGCAGCCCCTGCCCTCCCCGGAAAGCGGTGTGCGGCGTACCCCCTGGTACCGTACGGTCTACGGCCTCACCGCCCTGCTCGCGGTGGCCATGACCTTGGCCGTGGGCTGGAGGGTCACCGAGGTCAACCTAAGGCGATTGTTGTCCGACGCGTCCAAATCCATGCGCATCTGGCGGGGGCTGATCAACCCGGACTTCCGCTATCTCCTCACCCCCGACCCCCGCAGCAAGCTCTCCTTCATCGACGGGTTGGTGCAGTCCCTTTACATGGCTTTGCTGGCCACGGTGGGCGGCATCGTGGTGGCCTTCCCCTTGAGCTTCATGGGAGCCCGGAACATCGCGGCGCGCAGCCCGTGGGGTTGGGCGGTGTATGGTTTGGTGCGCGGTTTCTTCAACGTGTTCCGCGCCGTGGAATCCACCTACTGGGCCGCGATCTTCGCCATCTGGGTGGGATTTGGACCGTTCGCGGGAAGCCTGGCCCTGTTCATCCACACGGTCGCCGCGCTGGGGAAGCTCTTCTCCGAACAAGTGGAACACATCGATCCCGGGCCGGTGGAGGCGGTGACCGCCACCGGCGCGAACCTCCTCCAGGTGGTGCGGTACGCGGTGGTCCCCCAGGTCATCCCCCAGTTTTTGGCCTTCTCCCTGTATCGGTGGGACATCAACCTGCGCATGGCCACCGTGATCGCCCTCGTGGGCGGGGGCGGGATCGGCCGGCTCCTCTTTGAGTACAAGGACGATCTGCAGTGGGCGCTCGTGGGCGGGGTGATCATCCTGTTCATGATCACGGTGTGGATCATGGATTACGTCTCCGGCTGGGTGCGGGAAAAGATCGTGTGAGCCATGTCCGCATTGGAGACGGTGGAGGAACGGGCAGCGCAGTGGGCGAGAAGCCTGCGGCTGCGGGTGCTTTCGGCCCTCCTCGATCTGGGGTTCCTGGGGTACCTCTGGGTCGCGGTGTCCTTGAGCTACAGCTATTTCCGCTTCGGCCGCATCCAGTACTCGTTTTTCCCGTGGACGACCATGCTTGGGGTGATCGTGCCCATGGCCGCCCTGTGGTCCGCCTGGGACCAAACGGTGGGGTTGAAGGTCGTGAACCACGTGCTGCGGGGCGGGCCGGCCTCCCGACGGCTTGTCTACGCCCTAACCTGGCCCCTTTTTCCCCTCACCCTCCTCACGGCCTTCGTCGATCCGAAGGGCCGTTCCCCGGCGGAACTTCTCTCCGGGCTCACCCTGTCCGAGGTCACCCTTGTGGTGCACCGGTCGTGGTACCGCACGCTGACCGGCTGGCTGGCCGGTTTCGCGCTGGTGGCCACCTTGGCCGCGGCCGTGGGCATCACCCGAGTTGACCCCTCCCGATTGGTCACGGGGTTCGAGAAAACCTTGAAATTCTGGCGCGCCATTGCCTCCCCGAAATGGGATCTCTTGGGGTTGGGCCTCAGGCTCATTGGGGAGACGGTGTTCATGGCCATCATCGCCACGGCCTCTGCTGTGCCCTTTGCCGTGGTGCTCTCCTTTTTGGCGGCCCGCAACCTCATGCAGGGTCCCGTCGCCCGCCCCATCTACACCGTGCTCCGCATGGTTGGAAGCTTCACGCGCTCCGTGGACGCCATCATCTGGGCCATCATCTTTGCGGTGTGGGTGGGCACCGGCTCCTTTGCCGGCGTTCTCGCCCTCTTGGTGCATTCCATTGTGGACCTCATGAAGCTCTATGCGGAGCAGCTGGAGGCCATTGATCCCGGCCCTGTGGAGGCGTTGACCGCCACCGGCGCCAATCGCCTCCAGGTCATCCGCTATGCCATCATCCCCCAGATCATCAATCCCTACATCTCCTTCACCATCTACCGCTGGGACATCAACGTGCGGATGGCCACAGTGGTGGGCATGGTGGGAGGCGGTGGCATCGGTTTTCGCCTCATCCAGTATCTGCGGGGCTGGGCCTTCCAAGAAGCCACCGTGTTGACTATCCTCATCATCCTCATGGTTTGGCTTCTGGACTGGGCCTCGGCGCGGCTCAGGGAAAAGCTCGCTTGACCGATGGACTTCGCGCTGGCGCTGGGGGGTGGAGGGGCGCGGGGCTTGGCCCATCTGGGGTTTCTGCTGGAGCTAGGGAAGCAGGGCCTGCGGCCGCAGGCCGTGGCTGGCACCTCCATGGGGGCCATCGTGGGCGGTTTCTATTGCGCCGGCCAGGACCTGGCCCGCTTGTGCCAGATCATCGCCCACCTCGACCTCCCCTCCTTCTTCGGCCTGCCCAAGACCCATCGGACGCTCGTGGAGCAAGCCGTGGCCGCGAGTTTCCTGGAAAAGCTACGAGGAAAGCCCTGGTGGGAGGCTACGGCGCAACGGAATAGCCGATTTTTGGCGTTCCTGCGCCTGTTCACCAAAGGACAGCGCTTTGAAGAGCTCTCGCCGCCGTTCACCGCGGTGGCCTGTGACCTCCTGACCGGGGAGGAGGTGCGCCTCCACGTGGGCCCCGCCTATTTGGGGATCGGGGCCAGCGCGGCCTTGCCGGGCCTCTTGGGCCCCATCCGCTGGCGCGAGCGCTGGCTCATCGATGGCGGTGTGGTCAACAACCTGCCCATCGACGTGGTGATGGACAAAGCGGAGCGCATCGTGGCTGTGGATGTGGCCGCTCCTTTGGGGACGGAGCCCACGACGCTGGTGGACGTGGCCCTGCGCGCCTACGGCATCACGGCCCGGGCGCTGCAGGAGCTCCAGATCTCCCGGGCGCGCGAGCGCTTGGGCGAGCGCCTGATCCTGGTGAAACCCGAGCTCCCTTCCCTCGGCCTTCTGGATTTCCACCGCCTATCGGAGGCGGTGGAGGCCGGCCGGGAGGCCGCCAAAGCGGTGATCCCCGAGCTACTGGGCTAAACCCAGCTCCTCCCAGGAGGGGATCTCTCCGTCCTCCCCAGGCCTGGGCACCGCGTGCAGGAAGAACTCGCGGTTGCCCTTGGGGCCCAACAGGGGGCTGGCGATCGCGCCCTTCACCGACCAGCGCAGCTCCTCGCGCAGGAACTGGACCAGCCCCTGCAACACTTCCCGGTGCACTCGGGGATCGCGCACCACGCCCCGGCGCACCCGCCCTGGCCCGGCCTCAAACTGGGGCTTCACCAGCGGCACCACGTCCCCTTCCGCGCGCACGATGCCCTCAAGCCTCGGCAGGATCAGCCGCAGCGAGATGAACGACACGTCGACCGTCACCAGGTCCACGGGCTCACCGATGTCCTCGGGGCGCAGGAAGCGGGCGTTCAGGCCCTCTTTGACCACCACCCGGGGGTCATTGCGCAGTTTCCAGTGCAGCTGTCCGTGGCCGACATCCACGGCGTACACGCGGCTTGCGCCGTGCTGAAGGAGGCAATCGGTGAACCCGCCGGTGGAGGCGCCGATGTCCAAGGCGATCTTTCCGCGCGGGTCGAGGCGAAACGCGTGCAGAGCAGCTTCCAGCTTCTCTCCGCCCCGGGAGACGTACTTGGGCGGGCTGAGGAGCTCCAGCAGGGCCGCGCGCGCCACCCGCGTCCCGGGTTTGTCCACCCGTACGCCGTTCACCCGCACCCTGCCGGCCAAAATCCAAGCCTGGGCTTGGGCCCGGGAGGGCGCCAGCCCCCTTTCCACCAGGAGGAGGTCGAGGCGAGTCTTTCCTTCCCTCATCGCCGCGACCGGGCCAAAGCGGCGTTGTAGAGGGCAAGCCCGTCCGCGAGGATGGCGCAGGCCCGCCGGAGGTCCTCCACGTTGAGCACGTACGCCCCGCGCACCTCGTCCTGGCCCTTCCCCGGGGTGGCGTAGAACCCCGCGCCCGGCGCAAACATCACCGTCTCCTCCCCGGGGTATTCCGTGAGCATCCAGCGGATGAAATCTTCGCTGTCTTGCACGGGAAGACCGAACATCACGTAGAAGGCGCCCTCGGGCTTGCGGAAGGTGACCCCGGGGATGCGCTGGAGCTCCTCGCAGAACACATCCCGGCGGACCCGGTACTCCTCGATCATCTGGGCCACCACGGCCTGGCGGTCGGGGTCCTTCATGAAGGCCACGAGGCCCCACTGCTCGAAAGTGGGGGCGGAAAGGCGGATGG
The DNA here is from genome assembly GCA_938084765.1 of Candidatus Bipolaricaulota bacterium. Taxonomy (GTDB): domain Bacteria; phylum Bipolaricaulota; class Bipolaricaulia; order Bipolaricaulales; family Bipolaricaulaceae; genus DTER01. The sequence goes on from CALKFO010000109.1 coordinate 9,013, forward strand.
TGGCGCATTTGTAGGCCGCGGCCATGACGTCCCGGTTGCGGGAGATCAGCATGCCGATGCGCGCCCCACACGCGGAAAGCCGCTTGGAGATGGAGTCCACAATGATGACCCGGTCCGCCGCCTCCGGATAGGAGAGAAGGCTCTTATGCTTCCCCTCGTACACGAACTCCCGGTACACCTCATCCGCGATCAAGAAAAGATCGTACCGGAGGGCCAGGTCCACGAGCATGTCCAGCTCCTTTTCCGTGTAGACCACGCCCGTGGGGTTGCCGGGGTGGGAAAAGAGGATGGCCTTGGTGCGGGGGGTGAGGCGGGCCTCAAGCTCCTGACGGGGCGGAAGATGAAAGCCCTCCTCCCGCACGGTGGTGAGGGGCAGGATCTCCACGTTGGTGAGCCGGGCATACCCGAGGTAATTGGGGTAAAAGGGCTCAGGGATGAGCACCTCATCCCCTGGATCGCAGGTCACGGTGAGGGCGAAGGTGATGGCCTCGGAGCCCCCGATGGTGATGAGGATGTTGTCCGGAGCCAAGGGGAAGCCGAGCTCCGCATAATAGGTGCGCACGGCCTCGATGGCCTCCGGGATGCCCGGCGAAGGCGCGTAGTCCAGCACCTTGATCCGGGCCTCGCGCACGCCGCGCAGGAAGGGCTCCGGCGTGGGGATGTCCGGCTGACCGATGTTCAGGTGGTACACCTTTTTGCCCCGGCGTTTGGCCTCCACGGCCAGGGGATAAAGGCGGCGAATGGGCGAGGCCGGCGCCGCTTGACTGCGTGCCGAGATGTTAGGCATAGGAGAGGATCCACACCTCCTTCGCTTTGGGAAGCTTCTCGGCGGTGAGCTCCGCCTCCCCTTTGAACTCGCGCACGGTGAGGTCCACCGCCTCCAGGAACTCCTGCACCGGACGGATGGGCCAGTCCTTGACCACCTCCGTGCGGTAATGCATGGGAAAGATCACCCGCAAGCTGGGCAAAGCCTGCACGATGTCCTTGGCCTCCTTGGGGCCGATGGTGTAAAAGCCGCCCACGGGAAGAAGGGCCACCTGCACATCCTCCAAGGGTTTGAGCTGCTCAGCGGTGAGGGCATGGCCCAGATCCCCAAAATGGGCGAGCACGACGTTATCCACCACCATCCGGAAGATCACATTTTTCCCGCGCTCTTTGCCGCCTTTGGGGTCGTGGAAGGCGGAGATGCCGCGGATGTGCACACCCCGCAGGGTCCACTCCCCTACACCCCGCACCACCTCAGGATTTCCCTTCACCCGGTTCACCGCGTTGTGGTCGAAGTGGTCATGGGAAACGGTGACGATGTGGGCGGGCCCCTCCGGGGCCTTGTAGGGGACGCTCGCGTCGTAGGGATCGGTGACGATCACCGTACCGTCGGCGGAGGTGATGCGAAAACAGGCGTGCCCGTACCACAGGATTTTCACGGAAACCACCTCCTCGCCTCGTGGGTACTCTACCCGATTTTGTGGGCGTGGGGCAAGCGGGAAAGGGCGCGGCGCACGAGATGATCCACAAGATCATCGTAGGTGAGCCCCGCCGCCTGGGCCGCCCGGGGAAAGAGGGATAGCTCGGTCAGGCCGGGGAGGGTGTTGACCTCGAGCACATAGGGGACGCCCTCAGGGGAGAGGCGCAGGTCCACGCGGGCAAAATCCCGGCAACCCAAAAGGAGGAAGGCTTCCCGGGCAGCGTGGGCCACGCGCTGGGCCTCCTCCGGCGTAAGCGGGGCAGGGCAGAGCACCTCGCACGCGCCCGGCGTGTACTTGGCCGTCCAGTCGAACAGCTCCCGCCCCTGGGGCCGCAGCTCCACCAGAGGCAGGACCCGGAGGCCATGCTCGTCCTCAAGAAGAGCAGCGGTGACCTCTCGACCGGGCACGTACTTCTCCACGAGGAACTCTCCATAGCGTTGAGCCAGGGCCTCAGCCGCGGCAGGAAGCTCCTCCTCAGAGCGCACAAGGTGGACCCCCACGCTGGAGCCCTCCCGTCGGGGCTTGAGCACCAGCGGGAACCCCAGCTCCTTGGCGCGCGCCAAAAAGGATGGGAGTTCCCCGCCGGAGAAGAAAAGCCAGGGCGGAGTGGCCAAGCCCTTGCCCTGGAAGGCCTTTTTGGCCTCGACCTTGTCCATGGCCAAGGCCGAGGCCAAAGGACCGGAGCCCACATAGGGCTTGCCCATGAGCTCCAAAAGGAGCTGGACAGTGCCGTCCTCCCCCGGTCCACCGTGGAGGATGTTGAACACCACCGTGTACGGGGCCAGACGGCGCGGGAGCCCATCGAAGGTGTCGATGACCACCAAGTCCGCATCCCAGCCCTTGCGGCGCAGGGCGGCGTGAACGCCCGCGCCCGAACGCAGGGAGACCTCCCGCTCCGCCGAGGTGCCCCCGCACAGCACCGCCACCTTCATGCCCATACTTGATCGTCAAACGGCAACCCCATCGGGACAAGGGCGCGCGTCCCCTTGGGGCGGCCCGCGCTGCTCCGCTACCATTGAGCCCGTGCTCCAGCGCTACCGAGGGTTCCTGGTGGACATCGATGGGGTGCTCGTGCGGGGCGGCCAGGTCCTTCCGGGCGCCGTGGAGGCCCTGGCCGACCTGCGCACCCGCGGTCCCGTGCTCCTTCTCACCAACAATTCCACGAAATCGCGGGTGGGCACCGCCGAGCGACTCCGGCGCGCCGGGATCCCCGTGGAGCCCATCGAGGTCCTCCCCAGCTCCCATGTGGCGGCGCGGTTTTTGCGCACGCAGTTCGGTGGGGTGCGCTTTTGGTACATTGGCGAGGAGGGGATCCCCGAGGAGATGAAGGCCGCGGGCCATGTCCTTGTCCCGCCCGAGGAAGCCGACTGGATCGTGGTGGGCATGGACCGGGAGCTCACCTACGCCAAACTGCGCCAGGCCCTGCGGGCCTTGCTGCGCGGCGCCAGGCTTTTGGCCACCAACGAGGACCCCACCTTTCCCACTCCTGACGGGCTCGTGCCCGGCGCAGGGGCGGTGGTGGGCGCGCTCCGCGGCATGGGCTTCCCCCCCGAGGTCGTGGTGGGAAAACCCTCGCCCATCGCCTTCCAGGTGGCCTTGGAAGTTCTGGGACTGGCCGGGAAGGAGGTCCTCATGATCGGCGATCGGCTGGATACCGACGTGGCCGGCGCCCAAGCCCTGGGCCTGGACACCGCCCTCGTCCTTTCCGGGGTCACCCAAAAGGCGGACTTGGAAAAAGCCCGGGTCCGGCCGACCTATGTGGCCGCCGATCTTGCGGCCCTGGTGCAAGGGGCCCTGATCCCGGGCTAGAATCGCGCGATGGAGATCATCCTTCGCTCTCCGCGGGTGGGGGAGGTGCGCGCGGTCTTGGAGGAGGAACGCGCGCCCAAGACGGTGGCGGCCCTGCGGCAGGCTCTCCCCTTCAAGGCCGCGGCCCAGCGCTGGGGAAAGGAGGTGTATTTCCCTATCCCCGTGGCCGTGGAGCTGGAGCGAGGGGTGGAGGTGGTGGAGAAGGGCGCGGTGGGGTATTGGCCGCCGGGACGGGCCCTGTGTCTGTTCTTTGGGCCCACCCCTGCCTCCCGCCATCCCGAAGAGATCCGACCCGCCAGCCCCGTCACCGTGGTGGGGCGGATCCTCGGGGATGCTGCGGTGTTGGACCGAATCGAAGATGGAGACCCCATCGAAATCCTGCCCGCTTAGCCCCCAAAGCCCCGAGGGGGTCACGTACCTGGGGCTGGGGGTGAACCTCGGGCTCTTTGGACTGAAAGTGGGACTGGGCCTGGCCCTGGGCTCCACGGCGCTCTTCGCCGACGGGGTCCACACCGTGAGCGACTTGGCCACGGACCTGATCACCCTGGGCGGCCTACGCCTGGCCCGGCGGCCGCCCGATGAGACCCACGCCTACGGCCATGGAAAGTTCGAGACCCTCGCGGGCACCCTGGTGGCCTTGGCTCTCCTCGCTGTGGGCATCTTCATCATGTGGGAGGCCTGGCGCGTTCTGCACCAAGGGGAGGGGATCCGCCTGGGCTGGGCCGTGGCCTTGGTGGCCGCCCTGTCCGTGGCCCTCAAGGAGTGGGTGTACCGGGTGACGGTGCGGCTGGGCCGCGCGTTTCGGAGCGCCGCGCTCCAGGCCAACGCCTGGCACCACCGCAGCGACGCGTTTTCCTCGGTGCCGGTCATCCTCGGCGGGACGCTGGCCCAGTTTGGGCTGGCCCGGGCCGACGGAGCCGCTGCCCTCCTCGTGGCCCTGTTTATCGGTTGGGCTGCGTTCGGCATCCTGCGGCGGACCTTGCACGAGCTCTCCGAGGGGGCTTTCCCCAAACAGGAACGGGACAAGGTGATCCGGGCCATCGAGGGGGTGGAGGGGGTGCAGGGCTGGCACAAGCTGCGCACCCGCTATTCCGGCCAAGAAGCCTTCGTGGACGTGCACATTCAGGTGAATCCTAAGCTTTCCGTGGCCGCCTCGCACGAGATCGCCTCCCGGGTGGAGGAGGCGGTGCGGGCCGTCCTGGGCGGCCGGGCCTCCGTGGTCGTCCACGTGGAGCCCGGCTCCGACCCCGAGGAGTAGGTTTTGGACAGGTGAGCACGGGGTTGGAACCCCGCGTTCAGCACAAGGCCACCCGTCCTGCGGCCGAGGCAGCAGGGCCCCCTCGGCGCACCCTCTCAAAGCCCCATCCAGGGCGCTCCTCAGCGCCTGGGGAGAAGTTCACCAAGACTTTTCGTCCGAGGGCGGGACTCGCCCCCGTTTCCCAAGGTTCAGCCATGCAGGGACACGTGCACTGCCCTCGTGATTTGCCAAGCGTATACTGGGGCCGCAAGGAGGACGGATTTATGCCTAAGCTTCTCGCGGCTTTCTTGGCCATCGGGCTTTTGGCGGTGGCGGCGTGGCCCGCCCAACCTGAGGAGGCGGTGATCCCGGAGTTCCTGGTGGGCACCCTTGGCGGCTACGTCGGCGGCATCGGCGGCGCCTACGTTTTGGCCTGGCTCTTTGCGTCCGGCGCGCGCACTCTGGGAGAAGCCCTGGGCTACGGCATCCTGGGGGCCATTCTGGGGTTCACCGGCGGCACGATCCTGGGAGCCAGCCTGGGCGTCATCGGAACGGGATGGGTGCTGGGCATCGAGGGCAACGTGGAGCTGTGCTTTTGGGGGGCCACCGCTGGCACTGGGTTGGCGTTCGGTTTGGGAATGGCGTTCAACTGGGGTGAGATCGGGGTCTTTCTTGTTTCGCCCGTGGCTGCGGCCGGCGCCACCGCCGGGTTCAACGTGGGTGCCCGCCCGCGCCGGTAGCGTTCCCCGTCGGAGCTCGGCCGACCAGGCGGGAAAAAGCCTTGGGTTTTCCCTGGCTCCCCAGGGACCCTTTCCCCCGCACCTGCGGTGGGCCTCAGCTGCCGGGCGACCGGGCGGTGGGAGCCGACCTGGAAAGCCGGGCCGCGGGGTCCCCGAGGAACCCGCCCGGGCGGAAGGAGACTAACTGCCCTTTGGAAACCGAAAGCCCTGGTGGAAGACCCGGACGCAAGCCTCCACCACCGCGGGGTCGTACAGCTTTCCCGCGTGCGTTTGGATCTCTTCCAGGGCCTTTTCCACGCCCAGGGCTGGCCGGTAGGGCCGGTGGGAGCTCATG
>CALKFO010000110.1 GCA_938084765.1 Candidatus Bipolaricaulota bacterium
AGGCTTTTGGCCACCAGCGGCTGCGACGGTTATGTGCGCATCTGGGATGTGCAAACCCTCCGGCTCCTCCAAAGGCTGCGGGGCGGGATCAACGTGTACTCCGTGGCCTTTTCTCCGGACGGAAATCATTTGGCCTGGGGCAATAACCCGGGCGAGGTGCGTCTGGCCACGGTGGCCGATTGGCGGGAAATCCGGGTCACCCCTGTGAAGAACCCGGCGTTCTGTGTGGCTTTTTCCCCGTCGGGCCGGTACCTCGCTGCCGCCGGGCATCAGAAGGTCCTTTGGGTGTGGGAGGTAGCCACGGGCACCCGGGTGCGCGAGTTTTCCGGCCAGGAGGGCCGCATCTGGGGTCTTATCTTCCTTACGGACACACGGCTCGTGACCACCGGGGAGGACGGGACCTTCCGGGTGTGGGACCTCGGGCCGTAGCCCTCACAGAGCTGGCGAAAAGGATCGTGGCCTGCCGGGCCTGCCCCCGGCTCGTGGCCTGGCAGGAGGAGGTGGCCCGACGCAAAGCGCCCGCGTTCCGGGACGAAACCTATTGGGCCAAGCCTGTTCCCGGTTTTGGGGATCCTGAAGCTTGGTTGTTCCTCGTGGGCCTGGCGCCCGCGGCCCATGGCGCCAACCGCACCGGCCGGATGTTCACCGGGGATGGGCCCCACGGCGCGGGGGACTTCCTCATGGCCGCCTTGCACCGCGCAAGCCTGGCCAATCAGCCGTTCTCCCGCTCCCGCCACGATGGCCTCCAGCTTTGCGGCGTTTTCTTGAGCGCGGTGGTGCGCTGCGCTCCGCCCCAAAACCGCCCAACTCCGCAAGAGATCAGAACTTGTTTGCCCTTTTTGGCCGAGGAGCTGCGGATCGTGCAGCCCCAGGTCGTCCTGTGCTTGGGAGGCCTGGCCTTTTCCGGGACCCTGCGCGCGCTGCGATCCCTGGGTATCCCGGTTCCCCAGGGTCACCGCTTTCGTCATGGTTGGGTGCTGGACCTCCGGCCAGCCGGACCGGCCGTCCTCGCTTCCTACCATCCTTCCCGCCAGAACACCCAAACTGGCCGGCTCACCCCGGCCATGCTCGATGAGGTTCTGGCCAAGGCCCAAAAGGTGCGCGCAGCTCCTCCTGGGCAGCCCGTAGCATGAGAAAGGCCCAGAGGGCGAGGAGGCACCAGAGGCCGAACCTTTCGGACACAGGGAAAACCGCGCCGGGCAGGTTCCCGAGGGCTCTGACCGTCCAAAGGTACGGCTCAGCCAGTGCGCCCAGGGCGGCGCCGATCCCGAACCGGAGCGCAGGCACCGTAAGGAGGGGAAGCCCCAGGATGCTGGCCCAAAGGAGCACCGTGGTCCAGGGGATGAGGACGAGGTTGGCCAGAAGCCCGTAGGGCGCGACGTACCCGAAGGTGGAGCCCAAAAGAGGCAGGACAGCGAGCTGGGCACAAGCGCTCACGGCCAGCAAATCCGTGGGGTAGCGTAGAAACCGAGGGAGCCGGCGTCGGAAGGCCGATCCGGTCCAACAAGGGAAGAGGAGGACGATTCCGGCCGTGGCGGAAAAGGAGAGCTGAAACGCCGCATCCAGGGCGGACCACGGCCAGAGGAGGAGGACGAGGATGGCCGCAAAGGACAGCCCTTGTAGGGGATCGAGCCAGCGTCGGGCCACCCAGCCTCGCTCCCAGAGAAGCCAAAAGATCGCCAAGACCCCGAACATGAGGGCTGCGCGCAAAAGGGACACCCGTAGCCCACCCAGGAGAACATAGAGCCCTACTAAAGGGGCCAGGAGAACATAGCGCCAAGCTTTGGGAATACGCAGAAGGCCCAAGAGGATCCATCCGCCCGCGGCGAGGATCCCCACATGAAGGCCAGAAAGAGCAAGAAGGTGAGCCACGCCGGCTTGGCGAAAAGCCTCCTTTTCCTCGGAGGAGAGGAGGCCTCGGCTCCCCAGGAGGAGGGCGCTCAGCAGGGCACGACTGCGTTCAGGGAGCCCGGAGAAAAGAAGATGAATTTTCTCCCGCGCTTTAGCGGTCCAGAAGAAAAGGCCTTTTGGGCTTTCCTCCAGGACTTCCACCTGATCGGCCCAAAACAGGCCCTGGATCCCTCGGCGGCGCAGGTATTCCCGGTAGCCCAGGGGCTCAGGCTCGCTGTACCGTCCCGCAAGCCGAACCCGTTGGCCCGGGAACACGGAGAGATCCGGCGGACCATAGGCGAGAAGGCGCACGCCCAGGTTCTCCACATGCACCACGAACGAGAGCCTCTTGGCGGTGGGCTCGGGAAGATCGGTGACCACGCCCGTGCATTCCACCAGGCGCGGGAGCTGAAACACAAGGTGTCGGGGTGTGGAAGCAGGCTGGATGAGGGCCATCCCCACAAAGAGGGCGGAAAGCCAAAGAAGGGGGACAGCTTTGCGCCACAGGGCTAGCCCGAGGAAGAACGCGGAGGCGGCGAGGGCCGGGGGGCCCAAGGGCTGAACATGGCCGAAGGCCAGGCCAAACCCGAGGGCTGCGGCGATCCCGGGAAGCAGCGCCCTCCCCATCTTCCACCTTTTCCGCGTTCGGCATTGATTTTAGTCCTGCCCGCCCAAATCCCGGCAAACGTTCTTCTTGAATCGTCAACCTGCCGAGGCTTTCCGCACCGGCGTTTTACCATGCCGCCCTAGGTTTGGGCAAGCTTCGGCTTTCCCTCGCCGCACAGCCCGTGCTCGAGCTGTGTTTGCTTGGTCCACCCGGATGTGCTAGTATGGAGCCTCGGCCATGCGTGCCGAGGTAGCCCTCAAAGGGCGCTCGTTCATCAACGCCTTAGACCTCAGCCCTGAGGAGTACGAAGCCCTTTTTGATCTCGCCGAAGAAATCCGTGCCCAGCCTGAAGCTTTCGCCGAGGTGTGCAAAGGGAAGGTCCTGGCCACCTTGTTTTACGAGCCCAGCACCCGCACGCGCCTCTCCTTCGAGGCGGCCATGTTGCGCCTGGGCGGCCAAATCCTCACCGTGGCCGATCCACAGACGAGCTCCGTGGCCAAGGGCGAGTCCCTGGCGGATACGATCCGCACTATCGCTTGTTATGCCGATCTCATCGTGATTCGCCACCCCAAGGAGGGTGCGGCTCATCTGGCTGCCATGTACTCCCCCATCCCCGTGATCAACGGCGGGGACGGCGCCCGCGAGCACCCCACCCAAACCCTCACCGACCTCTTCACCATTCGCACCTTCAAAGGGAGGCTCTCCCAGTTGGGGGTGGCCTTCTGCGGAGACCTGCGCTATGGCCGCACCGTGCACTCCCTCCTCCGTGCCCTCCTGCGCTATCCCGGGATGCGCTTTTTCCTGGTCTCGCCCGAGGAGCTGCGCCTGCCTGAGTCCCTGCGCGACGAGCTCCAAGCCCACGGGGTTCCCTTTTTGGAAGTGGAGCAGATGGAGGAAGCCCTGCCTCACGCGGACGTCCTGTACATGACGCGCGTGCAAAAGGAGCGGTTTTTCAACGAGGAGGACTATTTGCGCTTGCGGGACTTTTACATCCTCACCCCGGAGCGGCTTCACCTCCTCAAGAGCGACGCCATCGTCATGCATCCGCTTCCCCGGGTCACAGAGATCGCCTACGCGGTGGACGCAGACCCGCGCGCCGTGTACTTCCAGCAGGTTCAGCTGGGGATGTACGCGCGGATGGCCCTCATCGCCAGCGTCTTGGGGGTGGTGTAGGTGCTGCGGGTGGAGCCCATCCAGGAGGGCATCGTGTTGGACCACATCCGGGCGGGGATGGGCATGCGCATCTTTCAGGAGCTGGGCCTGGGCGAGCGCGGCCTCACCGTGGCCCTCCTCATGAACGTCCCCAGCACCAAGCTCGGCCGCAAGGACATGATCAAGATCACCGGCGTTTTGGATTTGGACCTCACCAAACTCGGTCTGCTCGATCCCGGGATCACCGTGAACTACATCCAGGGCGGGACGGTGGTGCGCAAGGTGAAGCCCGGGCTTCCGGAGCGGGTGGTGGGCCTCATCCGCTGCCGTAACCCGCGCTGCATCACCTCCACCGAGACCTACATCGTGCCCGAGTTCACCCTGGTCAACCCCGCCACCAAGGAGTATCGCTGCTCGTTCTGCGGCGAGCGGGTCCGCGTGTGAACGTGCTTATCATCCGGGACGTCCGGGTGGTGGATGCCCTGGGCGAGGGGCATGGCGATGTGGTCATTCAGGATGGCTTTTTTGTTGCCCGGGGACGTGGACTCTCCTGGCCAGGCGCCCTCGTGCTTGCAGGAGAGGGCCGCACCCTCCTCCCTGCGTTCGTCGATCTCCATGCACACTTTCGTGACCCTGGGTTTCCGGAAAAGGAGGACCTCACCACGGGCTCCTGGGCCGCGGCCCATGGGGGTTTCACCGCCGTGTCCGTCATGGCCAACACCGACCCCGTTTGCGACCGGCCCGAGGTGGCCCACTACATCCTGGAAAAGGCCCGGGCTCTGCACCTCGTGGAGATCTACCCCGTGGGCGCCGTCACCGAGGGCCTCCAAGGCGAGAAACTCGCGGACCTCCAGGCTTTAGCCCCCTGGGTGTGGGCTTACTCCGACGATGGGAGAGGGGTGGAGCGGGCGGATCTCCTGGTCGAAGCCATGCGCCAGGCTGTGGCGTTGGGGAAGCCCATCCTTTCACATCCGGAGTTCTCGGGTTGGCCGCATCCTCTCGCAGAGGAGCTCATGGTGGCCCGCGACCTTCGCTTGGCTCAGGCCACCGGCGCGACCTTGCACCTCCAGCACCTGAGCTCTCCACACTCCGTGGAGCTTTTCCGCCAGGCCAAGGCCGCCGGGGTGAGGGCCACCGCGGAGGTCACCCCCCATCACCTCTGCCTTTCCCAGGAAGGTGTGGGCAACTATTCCGTAAACCCTCGGTTGCCTCGGGAGGAGGCGCGGTGCGCTCTGGTGGAGGCCTTTCGGGCCGGGGTGTTCGACGCCGTGGCCACGGATCACGCGCCGCACACCCCCCAAGACAAGGCCCGCGGCGCTCCCGGCATCTCCGGAATGGAGACGGCCTTTCCCCTCCTTTACACGCGCCTGGTACGCGAAGGCCTCATTTCCCTGGCGGAGCTCTCCCGCCATCTTTCCTTGGGGCCCGCTCGGATCCTGAGGCTCCGCAAGGGCCTTGTGCGCGTGGGCTTCGAGGGCGACTGCGTCCTCGTGGAGGAGGATGAAAGCTTCGTGGTGGATGAGGCGTTCTTCCTCTCCAAAAGCAAGAACACCCCGCTTTTGGGGACGCGCCTGTGGGGCAAGGTCTGGGCCACGATCCACCGGGGAGAGGTGATCTACCTGGATGGGCTCGTGCGCGGCCGAGATTACCATGATCATCGACAGGTTGTACGAGCGGGTTAGGGAAAGGGGGCCCATTTGCCTGGGGCTCGATCCCTCGGAGGACGTGTATCCCCCAGGCTTTGTCGGGAAATTTGGGTCTCCTGCGGAGGCGGCGCTGCGGTTTTGCCAGGAGATTGCGGCGGCCACCGCGGACCTGGTGGCCTGCTTCAAGGTGCAAATCGCCCACTTCGAGGCCCTCGGGGTGGAGGGCTTGGGCGCCTATCGGGACCTCCTGCGGGAACTTCGTAAGGAGGGGCACATCGTGATTGGGGATGTGAAGCGAGGGGATATCGCTTCCACTGCGGCCTTCTACGCCCGGGCGCATCTGGCCGGCGAGTTCGCCGCGGATTTCCTCACCCTCAACGCCTACTTCGGCGGGGATGCCCTGGCCCCGTTCCTACCGTACCTCGCGGCCGGGGAGCATGGGCTGTTCGTGCTCGTGCGCACCTCCAATCCCTCGGCGGGGGAGTTCCAAGATCTCCGGGTGGAGGGCCGTCCCCTCCACGAGCACGTGGCGGAGAAGGTGGCTGCCTGGGGAGAGGGGTTTCGAGGGCGGTGCGGCTACAGCCTTCTGGGCGCGGTGGTGGGAGCCAACCGCGCCGTCCTTGCGCGCTTGCGCGCCCGTTTCCCTGCCCTGTTCTTCCTGGTTCCCGGCTACGGCGCCCAAGGCGGACGGGCCGAGGACGTGGCGCCCGCCTTCCGGGAGGGAAACGGCGCGGTGGTGGTGGCGGCCCGGTCCATTCTCGCCGCTCACCGGGGGAAGCCTCAGGCAGCCGAGCGGTTTCCCCGGTACGCCCGGGAGGCCGCCCTGGCCATGGCCGCGGACCTCGCCGCATGCCTCTAGTCGTCCAGGAAGCCCCGGTTTTGGAGCAGCGTGCGGTGGCCCCGGGCGTTTTCCTTCTGCGCGTGGGCGGGGAGTTCACCGCCCAACCCGGTCAGTTTTTCCTCCTGCGCGCGTGGAGCCTCCACCCTCTCCTCAGCCGGCCCATGAGCGTGTTCGACCTTTCCCCGGGCTCCCTGAGCTTCCTCTACGCCGTGCGGGGGGAAGGGACCCGGCTTCTTTCCCGTCTTAAGCCAGGCGACCCCCTTCAGGTCTTCGGTCCCCTGGGGAGGGGCTGGTCCCGGGCGGAGGGAAGGGTGGCCCTGGTGGGCGGAGGCTTGGGCTTGGCCCCTCTTTTCTACACGGCCAAGGCGTTCGGCCCACCCCTTTCCGTCTTCCTCGGCTTCAAGGATGTGCCCTTCCTGGTGGAGGAGTTTCGAGCGTTCGGGGAGGTGCGGGTGGCCACGGAGCGGCCGGG
>CALKFO010000111.1 GCA_938084765.1 Candidatus Bipolaricaulota bacterium
AACTTCCCCGGCTTTCCGGAGCCCATCTCCGGGATGGAGCTCATGACCCGGGTTCATCGTCAAGCGGAGCGCCTGGGCGCGGAGTTCCTGTATGCCACCGCCAAGGCCCTGGAGGCCCAGGAAGGGAATTGGGCGGTGCACACGGAGAAGGGGCGGGTGGTGGGGCGGGCGGTGGTGGTGGCCACAGGCGCCCATCCCCGGCCCCTCCCAGCCAAGGGAGCGGCGGAGCTTGTCGGCAAAGGCCTTTCTTACTGCGCCACGTGCGACGGGTTCTTTTTCCGGGACAAAGAGGTGTTGATGGTGGGCGCAGGGGACGCGGCTTTGGTGGAGGCCCTGTTTTTGGCGGACCTATGTCGCAGGGTGTACATCGCGGTTCGGCATCCTCCGGACGATCCCAGGGCGGTGCGGGCTGCCGCCGCCCTCAAGGAGCGCGCGTTGGCCCACCCCAAGATCGTCTTCCTTTGGAACGTGGTGGTGGACGAGGTCCTGGGCGACGGGCGGGTGCAGGCCGTGATCCTGCGGGATTTGGGCACGGGCGAGCGGCGGGAATTCCCGGTGGACGGGGTTTTCGTGAAGATCGGATATGAGCCGGCCACGGCCTGGGTTCGGGGTGTGGTGGAGTTGACGGAGGCCGGGTACATTAGGACGGACCCTTGGATGCGCACCTCGGCGCGCGGGGTCTTCGCTGCCGGGGACGTGCGGGATCCTCAGGGCCGGGCGGCGCAGGCAGTGGTGGCCGCGGCCGAGGGGGCGTTGGCCGCCCTCGCCGCCGAACGGTACCTGAAACTTGGGGAGGGATGGCATGAGCACCAATAGGCAGTACGTGAGCACAGTGACGCGGGGCAAGCGGTATCCCACCATACCCGATTTCCTGGCCCGTGTAGCCCGTACCTACGGCGATCGCGTGGCCCTGCGTCTTCCGGTGAGCCACGAAGGGCGTCTCACCCTCGAGGAGACCACGTACCGGGAGCTGTGGGAGCTGGGCGGTCGGCTGGCGGCCTGGCTCGCCGCCCGGGGGGTGCAGCCCGGCGATCGGGTGGCCATCTTGGCCAAGCCCTCCCGGGGCTGGGCGGTGGCCTTCGTGGCCGTACAGCGGCTGGGTGCGGTGGCCATGCCTCTCGATGCCGGCCTCCAGGTGGCCGAGGTCCGCCGCCTCCTCCGCGAGGCGGAAGCTGTGGCCCTCTTCTGCTCCCCTGACCGCTACAGCGAGCTTTCCCCCCTTCCCGGGGACGTGCCCAGCCTGCGGGAGGTGGTGGCCTTGGAGGAGGCCGTGGGTGCTCTCTCCCTTTGGGATGTGCTTCCCGAGGGGGCGGACTTGCCCGAGCACAAACCTGATCCGGAGGATCTGGCGGTGCTCATGTACACCTCCGGGACCACCGGCGACTCCAAGGGCGTCATGCTTTGTCACCGCAACATCACCGCCAACATCGAGGCCATGCTCAAGGTCATCCAGGTGGGGCCGGAGGATCGCGCGCTCACCATCGTGCCCTGGTACCACATCTATGGCCTCACCGCGAGCTTCTTGGCCCCGCTTTGGGTGGGCGCCTCCGTCACTTATACTGATGACTACCGCAACCTCATCCCCATTGCCCAAAAGGTGGGGGTCACCATTCTCATCGGCGTGCCCAAACTCTACCATGGTCTTTGGCGGAGGCTTGCGGACAACATCCAGGCCAGTCCGGTGAAGCGGGTCCTATTCCGGGTGGCCCCGCGGCTCCTGGGGAAGCTGGTGAAAAAGAGGCTCTTGGGCGAGCAGTTCCGCTTTTTCATCTCCGGCGGTGCGCCGCTCCATCCCGAGGTGGCCGGAGCCCTGCGCCGCCTGGGCATCGGCATCATGGAGGGCTATGGACTGACGGAGACCGCGCCGGTTCTGACCCTTTCCGGCCCCTTCGACCCGCCGGGCACGGTGGGAAAGCCCCTCCCCGGGGTGCAGATCAAGATCGATCGGCCGGATCCCGAGGGGTTGGGCGAGGTGTTGGCCAGGGGCCCCAACGTGATGCTCGGCTACTACAAAAACCCGCGCCGCACCCAGGAGGTGTTCACCGAGGACGGCTGGTTCCGCACTGGCGATGTGGGTCGTCTGGATCGGGAAGGCCGCCTCTTCCTGGTGGGCCGCAAGAAGAACATGATCATGTTGGAGTCGGGCAAGAAGGTGTATCCCGAGGAGGTGGAGTGGGAGCTTGCTCGCATCCCCGAGATCGCCGAGGTCCTGGTGTACGAGGACACTTCCCGGGGCCAGCCCATGGTGGCGGCCATGGTGTATCCCAACTGGGACCTTCTTAAGCAGCAGGGGGTCGAGAACCTTGCCCAAGCCCGGGATTTCCTTTGGGAGAAGGTTAAGGAGGCGCAGCAGAACCTGGCGCCCTTCAAGCGCCTGCGCGACAAGGACGCGCTCACCGTGGTGGACCAACCTTTTGCAAAGAGCACGAAGCAGGAGATCAAGCGTCATCTTTATGTGAACAAACCCGTGCGCCGTTGAGCGCACAAAGAGGTGGTAGGGATGTTTCGCAAAGCGCTCCTTGTGGGGTTGGTGTTAGCTGTGAGTGGTTGGGCTCAACCGAAGGCTCCCCTGGTGATGATCAACGAGTTTGGGCAGGGAAAGGGTGGCAACGGAGAATGGGTGGAGCTTTTGGTTTTAGGAACGGGGCCGGGCAGTAGGGTGGACCTGCGGGGCTGGGTCTTGCGCGACCTGCAGGGCACAACCCGCGGTGGAGTGTGGTTGAAGTTTACGGAGCACAAGCTATGGCAGGCAGTGCCTGCCGGCACCTTGATCGTCATTTACAACGAGGGCGACCGCGCTAATCTGCCT
>CALKFO010000112.1 GCA_938084765.1 Candidatus Bipolaricaulota bacterium
AGCCAATCCTGGCTGAACCGGTCAGCCAGCCAAAAGATGAGGAGGACCGTGGGGATGGCCAGCGAAGCCGTAAGGAGCCGCAGGCGTAGGTCCTTCAAGCGCTCACCTTTCCGAAGTTGCGGGTGCGGCCCTGAAAATCCCGCAGGGCCAAAAGGAGTTCCTCCTCGGTGAAATCCGGCCAGAGGGTCGGGGTGAAGTAGAACTCGGTGTAGGCGGCCTCGAAGAGGAAGAAATTGGAGAGGCGCTGGTGGCCGCCGGTGCGGATGATGAGGTCCGGATCAGGTAAAGCTCCGCCGGGAAGGAGCTCCCGAAACTTCTCCAGGGTGAGGTCCTCCGGGCTCAGGTCTCCGCGCTGCGCCAATTCCACGGCGCGGCGGGCGGCGGTCAGGATGTCCCAGCGGCCCCCGAAGTTCAGGGCCACGGTGAACACCAGGTTTTTCCCGCCTGCGGTGCGCGCCACCGCCTGCTCCAGGGCTGCGCGCAGACCCGGGGGGAAGGGCGTGAGATCGCCCAGGATCCTGAGCTCCACCCCGTTTTTCTGAAGCTCTTCCCAGCGGGTGCGGGCGAACTCCTCCAACGTGGAGAAGAGAAAATCAAGCTCAGCTTTAGGCCGATCCCAATTTTCCGTGGAGAAAGCGAACACCGTGAGGTAGGGAAAGAGCTTTTCTTGGGCTACGAAGCGGGCCAGCCGTTCCACCGTGTGGGCACCTTGGCGATGGCCTTCGGTGCGGGGCAAACCCCGCGCCCTGGCCCAGCGGCCGTTCCCATCCATGATGATGGCCACGTGCTGCGGAAGGGGCTTGGCCCGAACTTCCTCAAGCAGAGGAGATGAAGACACGGCGCACCTCCCACAGGGCGGGGAAGGGTCCGGCCACCACGAGCAGATCCTGCTCGCCCAACGAAGAAGCCCGGCGCCGAGCGGCCTCGGCAAGCTCAGAGGGCGGAACCCCCTCCACCCGGAAGAACGCCGGGCGTAAATGCGCCAGCATATCCTGGGCCACTGTGGGTGAGGGATGGGCAAGGAGCAAGTGCGGGCGTCCCCCCAGCGGAGGAAGATAGGCTAAGGAGAGGCGCAAGGCCTGGGCGGCCAGCGCCGTCTGGGCGGCGTCCAGGATCACCCAAGGACCCCGGTGCACGAGCTCAAAGCGGCCCGGCAAGGTGAACGCGCGCAAGCCCTCCTCCACGGCCGCCCGGGAAAGACCGAGGCCCCCAAAAAGCTCAGCCAAAACGGCCAGAGTGATCGCGAGGTTGGGCGCCTGGTACGCCCCCAAAAAGGGGGTCTCAAACGGCCCTAGCGAGAAGGGATCCGCAAGGGAACGCCACAGGGCGCGATCCCAACGCAGTTCCACCAGCTCCACGTCGTGGACGTCCACCAGGCTCAACGCGCCTCCCGCGGCTCGGCAGGCCTCGGCCACGGCCACCAGCGCTTCATCCTCCACCGGGGTGAGCAGGGGGACCCCCGGCTGGACCAGGCCCCTCACCTCCCATTCCGCTCCCTCACGGGGAAAGACGTCGGTGAGCAGGGAAAGCTGGGGACGCACGCAGTTGATGGGGTCCCAAGGTCCACCGATCGTCCGCTCCAAAAGGACGAGCGCGGTCTCGGAAGCGGCGAAATGGGCCAGGGCGGCGGCGAGCACGGCCTCCTGGGCGGTGGGACGCCCCTCCTCCGCGAACTCCTCCCAACCCCGTACCGCCTGAGCCACCAAGGCCTCCAGCCGCTCGGGCAAAAGAGGCGCTCCGTCCAGGCGCGCCGCGGCCCAAGGCTGAGGCTGGTCCAAGGAGGTCACCACGCCCACAGGCACTCCAGCCGCTTGGAGGACGCTCTCGATCATCCCGATGACGGAGGTCTTCCCGTGGGTGCCAGCCACGTGGACCACGGGAAGGTTCTCCTCCGGGTGGCCGAGATGGGCCAAAAGCCGCTTCACCCGGCCCAACCCCGGGAGAGCCTCCTGGGCAAGCTCGGACCAAATGCTCACCGCTTGCCCTCCAAAAGGCGCAGCAGGCGGGTGCGGCGAGCGCGCAGCTCACGGGCGCGCTTCTCCGCCTCAGCCACCACTTCCTCGGGAGCCCGCTCGCGAAAAGCCTCCTCCCCCAGGCGCTCCTCCAGGGCGCGGAGCTCGGCCTCCACTTTGGCCAGGGTCTTGCGCAACCGGGCCTCCGCGGCCGCCCAGTCGAGCTCGCCGGCCAAGGGGATGAAGAAGGCGATGTCGCCGGCCAGACCTTGGGCGGCGCCCTGCGGGGGCAGGGCCTCGGGAGCGAGCTTAGCCCGGACCCGGGCCAGGCGCGCCAGCGCCGGCCCCAGATCCCCAAGCACGCGTTCCGCCCACGCCCCGCCCGTCACCACCACCTCGAGCTCCCGGCTGGGGTCCAGGCCCAGCTCGCTGCGCAACGCCCGGATCTCCCGCACGAGCTCCTGAAAAGCCGCCAGAACCTTCTCCGCTTCGGGGTCGCGACGCCCGGCGTCCGCCCGGGGAAAAGCGCTGCGGGAGACCTCAAGCCCCAAATAGGTCCCGATCTCCTCGGTGATGTAGGGAAGGAAGGGATGGAGAAGACGCACGATGTCCGCAAGGAGGGTCCGGAGGACAAGCTGAGCGGTGCGGCGGGCTTCCTGGTCCTCCCCATACAGGCGAACTTTGCCGATCTCCAGGTACCAGTCGCAGACCTCGCCCCACACGAAGTGGTACAGGGTCTCCGCTGCCAGATGGAAGAGGTAACGCTCCAGATGGGCGCGCACCTCCTCGATCACGCTGACCAGGCGGGAGAGGATCCAGCGGTCCTCCCAGGCCAGGGAGCGCCCCTCCAGGGCGAGGCCCGCGGGAAGGTCCGCGGTGGTGGTGAGGATGAAGCGGGCCATGTTCCAGATCTTGTTGAGGAAGTCGCGGGACTCATCGAGGAGGGCGCGGGAAAACCGGGCGGAGCGACCCTTGCCGGAGATGTGGACCATGGTGAAGCGCAGGGCGTCCGCGCCGTGGCTTTGGATGAGGTCCATGGGGTCGATCACGTTGCCCCGGGTCTTGCTCATCTTCTGACCTTTTTCGTCCACGATGAGGGGGGTGATGAGGACCTGCCGGAACGGCACATCGCCCAAAAAGTGCAGCCCCATCATGACCATGCGCGCCACCCAGAAAAAGAGGATGTCGAAGCCGGTGATGAGGAGGTCCGTGGGGTAGAAGGTCTCCAGATCCGAGGTTTTCTCGGGCCAGCCCATCACGGAGAAGGGCCAAAGCGCCGAGGAAAACCAGGTGTCCAGCACATCCTCATCCTGGCGGAGCTCCACGTCCTTTCCATAGTGGGCGCGGGCCAACGTGCGCGCCTCCTCCTCGTCCATGGCCACGAAGATCTCGCCATCCGGTCCATACCAGGCGGGGATGCGGTGGCCCCACCAAAGCTGACGGGAGATGCACCAGTCGCGGATGTTCTCCAGCCAGTCGAAGTAGACCTTGGTCCAGCGCTCAGGGATGAACTGGATCTTGCCCTCCTGGACCACGCGGATGGCCGGCTCGGCCAGGGGCGTGGTGCGCACGAACCACTGGGTGGACAGGCGCGGTTCCACAGGGGTGCGGCAGCGCTGGCAGTGCCCCACCGCATGGCGGTAAGGCAAGATCTTCTCCAGAAGCCCATCGGCCTGCAGCCTTTCTACCAGGGCTTCCCGCGCTTTGAACCGGTCCAAGCCCGCGAAGGGGCCGCCATTCTCGTTGATGGTGCCATCCCCGTTCAACACGTTGATCGCCGGGAGGCCCAGCCGCTGGCCGATGTGAAAGTCCACGGGGTCGTGCGCGGGGGTGATCTTGAGGACGCCGGTGCCGAACTCCGGATCCACCTCCTGCGCGGCCACGATGGGCAGCCTTCGTCCCAGGACGGGAAGGATGGCGAATCTCCCGATGAGGTGCTGGTGGCGTTCATCCCTGGGGTTCACCGCCAGGGCGGTGTCGCCCAACATCGTCTCCGGCCGGGTCGTGGCCACCGTGACGTACCCGCCCCCCTCCAGGGGATAGCGCACAAAGTACAGGTTCCCTTGGACCTCCTCGTGCTCGACCTCCAGGTCCGAGAGGGCGGTCTCGCAGCGGGGGCACCAGTTGATGAGGTACTCCCCCCGATAGATCAGCCCCTCGCGGTACAGGCGGACGAAGGCCGTGCGCACCGCTTGGGACAGCCCGGGGTCCAGGGTGAACCGCAGCCGGGACCAATCGCAGGAACAGCCCAGGGCCTTGAGCTGCTCCACGATCTCGTTCCCGTACTTCTCCTTCCACTGCCAGACCCGGGCCAGGAACGCCTCGCGCCCCAGGTCCTTGCGGGTCTTGCCCTCCCGGAGGAGCTCCATTTCCACCACGGTCTGGGTGGCGATGCCCGCGTGGTCCGTTCCAGGAAACCAGCAGGCCTCATAGCCATCCATGCGCTTGAAGCGGATCACCACGTCCTGGAGGGTGTTGTTGAGGGCGTGCCCCATGTGCAGTCTTCCCGTGATGTTGGGAGGGGGGATCACGATGGAGAACGGTTTTTTCCCGCTCTTGGGGTCACAGACCCAGCCCCGTTTTTCCCAACGGGCAAGGATCCTGGGCTCGACTTCGTTGGGGTTGTAGCGGGACGGAAGGTCCATCTCAGCCTCCCAGCCACGGGGCGTCCGCGCAAGAATAGCTCACAAGCTCATCCTCCCGGAAGAAGAGGGCGATCTCCCGGGCCGCCGAGGCGGGAGAGTCCGAGCCATGGATGAGGTTCATGGTCACCGACAGCCCGAAATCCCCGCGGATCGTGCCCGGCTCGGCCTCCAGGGGGTTGGTCTTGCCCATCATCTTCCGCACCACCTCCACGGCGCGCGGCCCCTCCACCACCATGGCCACCACCGGCGCCGAGGTGATGAACGACACAAGCTCCGGATAAAACGGCTTTTCCCGGTGCTCCGCATAGTGCCGTTCCGCAAGCTCCCGGGAGACCCGGATCAACTTGAGCCCCACGATCTTGAGCCCCTTTTCCTCAAGCCGGGTGATGATGCGACCTACAAGCCTCCGCTGCACTGCGTCGGGTTTGAGTAGAACAAGCGTGCGCTCCATGGATCCTCCTTCGTGCTTGGCCAAAGCGCAAGTTTACCGCAAAGTCCATTCGCCGCGGAAGTTGGCCCACGATGCCCTTTGCGGTAGGCTTGGGGAAGCTGCGCAAAAAGGAGGTGGAGGTGGTTCGCAAACTCATCACCGCGGAGTCCGTAACCGAAGGGCATCCGGACAAGCTTGCCGATCGCATCTCCGACGCGGTTTTGGATGCCGTCTTGGCCCAGGACCCTCAGGGGCGCGTGGCCTGCGAGACCTTTGTCATGCAGGGCCTCATCGTGGTGGGAGGGGAGGTCACCACCACGGCCTGCTTTGATCCCGGCCGCATCGCCCGGCGTGTCCTGGAGGATGTGGGCTACGTCAAGCCCGAGTACGGCATCGCTCCAGACGCCTGTGCTGTGGCCAACCTCATCCGGCAGCAGTCCCCGGACATCGCCCAGGCCGTGCTGCGCTCCCAAGAGGCCAAGGCCGGTTCCCTCGATCCCAAGGACGTTCTCGGTGCAGGAGATCAGGGGATCATGTTCGGCTATGCCACAACCGAGACGCCCGAGCGCATGCCCCTGCCCATCGTCCTGGCCCACAAGCTCGCCAAACGTCTGGCCCAGGTGCGCAAAGATGGAAGCCTTCCGTATCTTCGGCCCGATGGGAAGACCCAGGTCACCGTGGAATACGTGGACGGAAGGCCCGTCCGCGTGCATACCGTGCTCTTGGCGGCCCAGCACGCGGAGGACGTGGAGCTTGCCCAGCTCCGTGAGGACCTGCGGAGGTACGTGGTTGAGCCGGTCCTGGACGGCTGGATGGACGAAAAAACCGAGGTGTTCGTCAACACCTCGGGTCGGTTCGTCATAGGCGGCCCGGCCTCGGACACGGGGATGACCGGGAGGAAGATCATCGCGGACACCTACGGCGGCTACGGGTCCCATGGCGGGGGTGCCTTCTCCGGCAAAGACCCCACGAAGGTGGACCGCTCTGCCTCCTATTACGCCCGGTATGTGGCGGTGAACATCGTGGCCGCGGGCCTGGCCGAGGAGTGTGAGATCCAGGTGGCCTACGCCATTGGCCGGGCTAGGCCGTTGGCCTTAAACGTGGAGACCTTCGGGACGGAAAAGGTGTCGCTTTCTTCCCTGCGCAAGGCTGTGGAGGAGCTTTTCGACTTTCGCCCCGCTGCCATCATTGAGGAGCTCGATCTGCGGCGGCCCATCTATGAACCCTTCTCCTGTTACGGGCACTTCGGTCGGGTGGACCTGGATCCACCTTGGGAAAGACCGGCCAAGGTGGAGCAGCTGCTGCGGGCGGTGGGGGCGGCGGCGCGGCGATGAGCCTAGCGCACAACCCTTTGGGCGAAGTTCCGGGCGGCTTCCAGGTCCTGGGGCGAGGGCCGGCCGCGGCCCACCAGGCCCAACAGGAACCAGTCCCGGCCAAGACAAGCGAACCGGTCCACCACTTGGGCGCCCTTCGCCTGAAGGATCCTCTCCAGGACCGGAAGTTGGCTGGGCCTTCCGCCATAGGTGCCGAACACCGCGGCCTTGACCCCTTGGGGGAGATCCCAGCTGGAAAGGGCCCGCCGCAGGGCCCGCGAAGGTCGGCCCCCATAGACCCCGTCTCCCACGAACACCACGTCGCCCGGCTCCAGCCGGGGAAGGGGGTCCCGCCGCACATCCACCAGGACCCCTCCCACGGATTCCGCCAGGGCCTGGGCCACCTTCCGCGTGTTCCCCGTGAGCGAGGCGTACACCACGTAAACCTTTCCGGCCATAGTAAAGCCATTGTACCATGCGGGTGATCGCCGATCTTCACCTGCACTCCCGCTACTCCCGGGCCACCAGCGCCGACATGGATCTTCCTGGCCTTTCCCGCTGGGCCAGGCTCAAGGGGATCGACCTCGTGGGCACCGGGGATTTCACCCATCCGGCCTGGTTTCGCGAGCTTGTGGCCGCCTTGCGTCCCGCCGGAGAGGGGATTTACGAGTACGAGGGCACTCATTTCCTGTTCACTGCCGAGGTGGCGGCGGTGTGGAATTTTGCAGGCCGGACCCGGCGCGTGCATTTCCTGCTCCTTGCGCCCAGCGCCGAGGACGCCGCGCGCATAACCCAGGAGCTGGCGGCGTTCGGAAACCTTTCCGCCGATGGCCGACCCACCTTGGCCCTGAGCGGGGAAAAACTGGTGGAGGTGGTGCGGAACGCCAGCGCCACGGCCATGATCATCCCTGCCCACGCGTGGACGCCCTGGTGGTCCGTGTTCGGGGCCAACTCCGGCTTTGATTCCCTGGAGGAGGCCCTGGGGCGCGCCCGCCCCGAGGTCTGGGCCATCGAAACCGGTCTTTCCTCCGATCCAGCCATGAATTGGCGCCTTTCGGCGCTGGATGAGGTGGCCCTCGTCTCCTTTTCCGATGCCCATTCGCCCACGCGGCTGGGCCGAGAGGCCTGTGTGTTTGACCTCCCCGAGCTCGCTTACCCTGCACTGGCGGAAGCCCTACGCACCCGCAACCCCCAACGGTTCCTGTTCACCGTGGAGTTCTTTCCCGAGGAGGGGAAGTACCACTACGATGGTCACCGGGCCTGTGGGGTGGTGTTTGCGCCGGAGGAGACACGCCGCTACGGCGGGATGTGCCCGGTGTGCGGGAAACCCCTCACCGTGGGCGTGATGCACCGGGTGGAGGAGCTTGCGGACCGGCCGCCGGGCGTCAAACCCACGGGCGCCATCCCTTATCGCTCCCTCGTGCCTTTACCGGAGATCATCGCCCAAGTCCTGGGCCAGGACCCGGAGACCCGGGGGGTCATGAGCCAATACCTTAGGGTTGTTCAGCGGTTTGGCTCGGAGTTTTCTGTGCTTTTGGACGTGCCATCCTCCGAGGTGGAGCGGGAGTTCCCCCGGCTGGGCCGGGCGCTGGAGAAGGTGCGCCGGGGAGAGCTTCGCATCCGGCCAGGGTACGACGGCGTCTACGGCGAGATCCACATCGATCTTTCCGAGGAGCCGCGGGAACCCTCCCTCTTTGAGCTATGAAGCCGCTTGTGGGGATCAGGGTGTTGGATCTTTCCCGGATCTTGGCCGGGCCGTTGTGCACGATGTGGCTGGCGGACCTCGGCGCGGAGGTGATCAAGGTGGAGCGGCCGGGGGTGGGCGACGAGACCCGCCGCTGGGGGCCGCCCTTCGTGGCCGGGGAATCCGCGTACTTCTTGGCCGTGAACCGGGGAAAGTATGGGATCACCCTGGACTTGGCCACGCCCAACGACCAGGAGATCCTGCGCCGGCTCATCCAAAAAAGTGACGTGGTCGTGCACAACTTTCTTCCCCGGACCGCCGAAAAACTGGGGGTTTCCTACGAGGCCGTGCGGGCCCTCAACCCCCGCGCCGTCTACCTGGCGATCCTGGGATTTCCGCCCGGGCCCTACCGGGAAGAGCCCGGGTTCGACGCCCTTATCCAGGCCCTAGGGGGCCTGATGGCCATCACCGGCGAGGACGAGCGCCCAGCGAAGGTGGGCGTGGCTATCGTGGACGTCCTCACCGCCTGGGCCGGCCTGTGCGGGGTCCTGGCCGCCCTCCTCCAACGGGAGAAAACGGGGGAGGGCACGGCCGTGGAGACCACCCTCATTGAGAACTCCGCCGCGGCGTTGGTGAACGTGGCCCAAGCCTTCCTCCTCACCCAAACGGAGCCCAAACGGTTGGGCACTGCTCACCCCCAGATCGTTCCATATCAGGCTTTTCCCGCGGCGGACGGGCTGCTCATGGTGGCGGTGGGCACCGATGCCCAGTTCCAAGCCCTGTGCGAGGTCTTGGGCCGACCGGATCTTGCCGCGGACCCGCGCTTCGCCACCAACCCCGCGCGGGTACAACACCGGGAGCTCCTCCTCCCCATTTTGGAGGGGATCCTGCGGGAGAAACCGCGGGCCCACTGGATCGCCGCGCTCAAGAAGGCCGGGGTTCCTGCTGGCCCCGTGAACGCGTTGGCGGACCTCTTCGGCGACCCCGGGCTGGTGGGCCGTATCCTCCTGGAGGTGGAGCATCCCAGCGTGGGGCGCTATCCCACCCTGGTTTGCCCGCTGTCCCTGGCCTGGCCGGGAAGCCCGCTTCCGCCCCCGCGACTGGGGGAACACACGGAGCTCATTCTGCATCGCCTGGGCGTGAAATAGGCAGCCCTGACCTAAGCGCGAACGCGCAGAGCCTGGGGCAAGAGCTCCACCCTCAATGTGGCCACACGCTCGGGAAGGAGCTCACCATCGAGGTGCACATAGAGGGGGCGCTCCGCGCGCACCCAGGCTCCGTCCGTCCGGAAGAGCTTCGCACGCGCAAGCTTGAGGTAGCTGCCGTCCCGGGTCTTGGGGAGGACGACCAACCGCACCAGCCGCGGGTAATGCCCCAGCAGGGCGAGATCGAGCAGGCCGTCGTCGAGGCGGGCCTGGGGCGCCAGGCAGAAGCCACCGCCCGCCCAGGGCCCGTTCATGGCGGCCACGGCCAAAAGCTCCCCTTGCACGCGCACGTGGTTGAGCTCCACCTCCACCGCGACGGGCCGGAACCGCAGGACCTCGTACACCGTGGCCAGAAGGTACCCCACCTCCCCGCGCAAGAATTTATGGGTCCGGTAATCGTGGGCGATCTGGCCGTCAATGCCCATGCCCAGGGCGTTCAGGTAATAGCGCCCCTGGGCCTCGCCCACGTCCACGCGGCGCTCCCTCCCCCGGGCGATGACCTCCGCCGCCTGGGGGAGATGCGGGGGGATGCCCAGGGCCCGGGCGAAGTCGTTCCCGGAGCCCAAGGGAAGGAGGGCCAGGGCGGTGTCCGTTCCCACCAGGGCCTGGGCCACTTCATTCACCGTGCCGTCGCCGCCGGCCGCGACCACGACCGGGGCCCCGCGCCCGGAAAGCTCGCAGGCGAGCTCAGTGGCGTGCCCCGGCCCTTCGGTGCGGTGGATCACCGCCTGAAGGCCAAGCTCAGCGAAAACGTGGTTGATCTCTTCCTCCCGTTCGCCCGCCGAGCCCCGTCCGGCTGCAGGGTTCAGGATCACCGGAACGCGCAGCATAACGGGCGCAATCCTAGCCCAGGGGAGGTTATAGCACCACCTTGAGCGCACCCGGATGGACGCGGATGGACAGGGCGTCCGTGCGGGGAAGGAGCTCGCCGTCCACGTACACGCGGAGGGGGCGGCTGGTGCGCACCTCCACCCATCGCACCAAGGCCGAGCGCACCCCCGCCAGGCCCAAGTGTTTTCCCTGCCGCACCTTGACGAGGATGGGCACGCGCACAAAGCGCGGATAGTGGCGAATGGCGATGAGGTTGAGGGCTCCGTCGGTGAGGCTGGCGCCGGGCGCAAGGTGGAAGCCGCCCGCGGTATGCGAGCCGTTCATCACGGAAACCATGAGCCCCTGAAACTCCCAGGAGCCCGCGTCGCTTTGGAGGTGCAACGTGAAGGGGCGAAAGCGTGCAACCTCATAGAGCGCGGCCCACAGATACCCCAGCTCCCCGCGCAGGAACTTCCAGCGTGTGAAGTCCTCAGCGATCTGGCCGTCGATGCCCATCCCCAAGGAGTTGAGGTAGAAGCGCCCGTTGGCTTCGCCCACGTCCACGGGCTGCGGTTTCCCCTGGACCAAGCGCCGCAGGGCCTCCCCCAGGTCCACCCGCCCCACCAACGAGCGCAGGAAATCGTTTCCCGAACCCAAGGGGATGATGCCGAGGGAGGTCTCGGTGCCCACCAAAGCCTGGGCCACCTCGTTGAGGGTGCCGTCCCCGCCAGCCGCAGCCACGAGGGGAACCCCTTGGTCCACGAGGCGGCGCGCCAGCTCCGTGGCCTCCCTCGGCCGGGAGGTGGGCAGAAGCTCGGGGTCCATGCCCAAGCCCTTCAAGGCCTGGATGAGCTGAGCGGCGCGGGCCGCGGCTCTCCCCCGATCCGCCGCAGGGTTGAAGATGACGGGCAACCGCCCCATGGGCGGCATTTTACCCAGGTGGCCCACCCCCGAGATGTTGAGCCGGGTGGCTCACGGTGCGCAGGCCCCGGTGAACCCCACCCCGGCCACGAACCCGTTGACCACGAGAATATCGTTTTGTCCACCGCGGTTTTGGGGGCCACGTCCACCCCAAACATTCAGATCCTCACGGAGAAGCACCACGATGCCCTTGATCGTCGTGGACCTTCCCGCGCCGTGGGGGCTGAGGAACCCCAAGGACCTCCCGCTCCGCCTTTCCGGCGGCCAGTGCCTGGCCGAAGAGGGGCAGGAACCGGGCCAAGCCGGGGATCTTGGAGGGCGCCTGGGCGAGCCCGAGGGCCAAGGTTTTCCCAGGCTCTTTTCCCTTCTCCAGGTTCGCCAAGACTGCCGCGCCCTTAGGGCGCAGGGACCAGTGGGGGCGTTCGCCTTTCCCCGGGGTGATCAGGCCCTGCTTGGCCGGGGCAGGAAGCCCGGTGTGGGCCGGCAGGAAGTGCTCCGCCCCACCGGCTCATCCTGGCCGAGGGCGCAAGCGAGGACAGCCTCCACGCCCGCCAAACCTTCCGGTCCCTGCCCGGGGCGGAGAACCATGGAGGTGCGGTCCTGGACTTGAACAGCATGCCACCCACATCCCCAGCATCAAGGGGGATTGTCCGGGACACCCTTAGAGTGCAAACTATGAACGTGCTTGAACAATTCGGGGAGCCGCGGATCAACCGGCGGGCGGAGGTGGACCCCCTCCTGCGGGAGGTGCTGGAGCGCGCGCTCTCCGAGATCCATGAGATCCTTGTGGCCCACGGTCGGCCGTTTCGCCTGCGGGCCCTGCTCACCCGCGACGGGGAGTACCTCCTGCGCCTGGAGGTGGCCTACCGGGACCGGGAGGAGCGGGATCGCCTGTGGGATGAGGCGGCCCAGGCCCTGGAGCGGGCCCGCGCTGGCCGACCCGTCCACATCCTTTGCGGCATCGCCCGCCTGAACCTCGAGGAGTAGGAAATATGCAGCTCCCCCGTTCGTTCGGGATCCTTCTCCATCCGACGAGCCTGCCGGGCCCTTGGGTGTGCGGGGTGGTAGGCCGCGGGGCCCGGGAGTTCCTGGCCTGGTTGGCGGAGACGGGCGCAAGGTTTTGGCAGATCCTGCCCCTCGGGCCCACGGGGTTTGGCGACTCTCCCTATCAAAGTTTTTCCGCCTTCGCCGGAAACCCTTACCTCATCGATCCGGAGGACCTCTTCCTCCGGGGCTGGCTCCCGCCGGAGGAACCGCCACCCAGCCCCGCGGACCGCGTGGACTACGGCCTACTTTACCGGTGGAAATGGGATCTTCTGCGCCGGGCATTCCAGGGGTTCCAAAAGCACGGGGATCCTCAAGAAAAACGGGAGTTCACGCGCTTTTGGGAGGAGGAGAGGGATTGGCTTTGGGACTATGCTCAATTCATGGCGCTGAAGGACCGCTTCGGCGGCCGGCCCTGGCATGAGTGGCCCCAACCCTGGCGGGCGCGGGACCCGAAGGCTTTGGCCGGGCTCACGGACGACCCCCAGGTGCAATTCCACGCTTGGACGCAGTGGGTTTTCTTCCGCCAGTGGCAGGCGCTGCGGGACCACGCCCAGGCCTTGGGAATTCAGGTGATCGGGGACATCCCCATTTTCGTGGCCTACGACTCCGCCGACGTCTGGGCCCATCCCGAGCTGTTTGAGCTCGATGAGGAAGGCCGGCCCCGCGTGGTGGCGGGCGTCCCGCCCGACTACTTCAGCCCCACCGGCCAGCGCTGGGGAAACCCGTTGTACCGCTGGCCGGTCCACGAAGCCCAGGGCTTCCGGTGGTGGATCAGCCGGGTTCGCCAAACCCTGCGCTTCTGCGACCTTTTGCGCATCGATCACTTCCGGGGCTTTGCCGCGTATTGGGAGATCCCGGCGGAGGAGCCCACGGCGGTGCGGGGCCGCTGGGTCCCCGCACCGGGAGAGAAGCTCTTTCGCCACATGGAACAGGAGTTGGGATCGCTCCCCATCCTCGCCGAGGACCTGGGTGTTATCACCCCCGATGTGGAGGAGCTACGCGACAAGTTCGGCTTCCCGGGGATGCGCGTGTTGCAGTTCGCCTTCGATGGGAAACCGGATAACCCCCACCTTCCCGAGAACTTTCCCGCGCACGGCCGGGTGGTGGTGTACACCGGCACCCACGACAACGACACGACCCTGGGCTGGTACCGCAACGCGCCGGTCGAGGTCCAGATCCGGGTGAAGGACTATCTGGCTCAACACGGGATCTTCTTTTCCCAGGAAGAGGAAGCACCTTGGGCCCTCATGACCCTGGCCTTTGAAAGCCGGGCTGGCCTGGCTCTAGTGCCCATGCAGGATGTTCTGGGTTTGGGGAGCGAGGCCCGCCTGAACTACCCCAGTCGGCCGGAGGGGAATTGGACCTGGCGCCTCCTGCGGGAAAGGCTTCACCCCGCCCTGGCCCAGGACCTGGCCTTTCTGGCCAGGAGGACCATGCGCACATCCTCTGGGCTTTGACCATGTTGCCTTTGGCCGTCCTTAGGTCTATACTGGCCAACCAGTCGCCGGATCAGGGCGACAAGGAGGGAGCGGATGTTGCTGAAGGAGAAAAAACAGGAGACTCCAAAGCAGCCCAAGAAGCCCTGCGGAAAGTGAGCCCCGGGTTGGCCAGTTCTCGTGCGGGGCAACCCTCGGTTATGCTTAGACCCTGCGTGTACAAGCGAAGGAGGTGTTTGTGAGTAAAAAGACGAAGATCGGCATCGGCGTTGCAGTCGTGGTGGTTATTGGCATCGTGGTGGGGATCCTGGTGACCCGGCCCAAGGGCGATTTCACCATGCCCGCCACGTTCTCCTTGGCCGTGCCCATCACCCGCTCGGGCACGCTGGACATCACCCTCACCCCGCCCCAAGGGAAGAGCTTCCCCAAAGGCGACATCACTTTCTCCCTCAAGGAAACCACTCTGCCCACCGGGGTGAAGGTCACGTTCAACCCGGCCAAGATCACGGCCAAGGGCGACGAAAAGAGCCTCAAGACCACCATGACCGTGGAGGTGGCGAGCACAGCTAGGACGGGCTCATACACCTTGACGGTGGTGGCCAAGGGCGGCGGGGTCACCCGGGAGGGCAAGCTCACCCTCACAGTGCAGGTGGCGCCGGACTATAGCTTGGAGGTCTCCCCGGCCACCGTCACCGTGAAGCAGGGCGCCTCCGCCACGGTCACCGTGAACGTCAAGCGCAACGAGACCATGAAGGACGCGGTGGACCTCACCGTGACCGGCGCGCCCGCGGGCGTGAAGGTCTCCGTGGACCCGGCGAAGGTCCCGGCGGACAAGACCTCGGCCACGGTGAGGATCGAGGTCGGGCCCACCGTGGAGGCCAAGGATTACACCCTGACCATCACGGGCAAGGCCGCGGGCATTGCCGACAAGACCGCGTCCCTCAAGCTCACCGTGCAGCTTGTGGACTTCAGCCTCAAGGCTGAGCCCTCGGTGCTCACGCTGGCTCCTGGTGGCTCGGCCACGGTCACCGTGACCATCACCCGCACCAACCTCACCGACCCGGTGAGCTTCACGGCGAAGAACGTGCCGGCAGGGCTGTCGGTGAAGTTTGACCCCGCATCGGCCACCGGCAACGAGACCAAGGTTACCATCTCCGCGGCCGCGGATGCCGCTCCCGGCACCTATAGCTTCACCGTGGAGGGCGCAGCCGCCGGCAAGACCAAGACCGTCACCATCAGCGTGACCATCGCCGGCTGATCCTCAGGGGGCGAGAAGGTTCGAGGGGGCGGCTCCGCCGCCCCCTTTTTCTTTCCCCAAGGAGGACCCATGCTGTACGGCAAAGGGCTACGCCTTCGGGCGATCGAGCGGGATGACATCCCTCGCTTTGTGCGCTGGCTCAACGACCCCGAGGTCCGCCGCTTCCTCCTCCGGCACCGTCCCCTCTCCCAAGCCGAGGAGGAACGCTGGTTTGAGGAGCGACTCTCCCGCGCCGACGAGCTCATCCTGGCCATCGAGGTGAGGGTGGAAGACGAATGGGTGCTCATCGGCAACATCGGCCTTCACCGCATCGACCTCAAGAACCGTACCGCGGCTTTGGGGATTGTGATCGGGGAAAAGGACTTTTGGGGCAAGGGTTATGGCCGGGAGGCCATCCGGGTTCTTCTGCGCTACGCCTTTTTTGAGCTCGGGCTCCATCGGGTGGAGCTGGAAACCTTTGCCTTCAACGAGCGGGCCCTGCGCTGCTACCGGGCCGTGGGGTTCAAGGAGGTGG
>CALKFO010000113.1 GCA_938084765.1 Candidatus Bipolaricaulota bacterium
CTATGGTCCGGTGGTGGCTGTGGATGGCCTCTCCTTTTCCGTCCAGCCCGGGACCATCTTTTCCCTCCTTGGCCCCAACGGCGCGGGCAAAACCACCACCGTGGAGATCCTGGAAGGCCTGCGCCTACCCGACGCCGGGGAAATCGAGCTCTTTGGGGAAAAGGTCCGGCGCGTCGGCCCGGCCCAGAAGGCGCGCATGGGGGTGGTCCTCCAGGGCGGTGCCTTCGAGCCGCTTCTGCGCGTGCGCGAGGTCCTGGAGCTTTTCCGCCGGTTCTTTCCCCGAAGCCGGGACCCGCGGGAGCTCCTGGCCCTGGTGGGCCTGGAGGACAAAGCGCGGGCCCTGGTGCGGACCCTCTCCGGCGGGCAAAAGCAGAGGCTGGCCCTGGCCGTGGCCCTGATCAACGACCCCGAGCTCCTCTTCCTGGATGAGCCCACGGCTGGCCTCGATCCTCAGGCGCGCCGACACATCTGGGACATCCTGGCCGACCTCCGGGCTCAGGGGAGGACGGTGTTCCTCACCACCCACTACATGGAGGAGGCGGAAACCCTTTCAGATTGGGTTTGCATCATGGACCACGGGCGGATCATCGCCGAGGGCACGCCCCGGGACCTCATAAGCCGCTTCGGCCCTGCCACGCTCGTGGAGTTCGCGCTCCCGCCTTCTTTTTGTTCAGAGCTCTCCGCGCGTTTCCCCGGCCAAGTGCGGTCGGATGGCGAGCGGGTTCTCCTTGAGGTGCGGGATATAGTTCAAGACGTTGCGGCCTTGCTGGCCTGGGCCAAAGAACGCGATTTGAACCTCGCCAACCTCTTCGTGAGGCCGCCCAACTTGGAAGACGTTTTCCTTTCCCTCACCGGAAGGAGGCTGCGCGATTGACGGCTGTTCTGATCCTCGCCCTTTCCTTTGTCCGCACTGCCTTACGCGAACGTACCTCCCTTTTTTGGTTTTGCCTTTTTCCCCTGATGCTCTTGGCCTTGTTGGGCGGGATCTTCGGCCGCCTGGAACGAGGGGAGCTCGAGCTCGTGGTGGGCCTCGTGGATCTGGACCAGGGTCCGCTCGGGCGGGAGCTCGCCAAAATCTTAGAGGACCCGCGCTGGGCCTTGCGTCTGCACGCGTTTCCCCCGGGAACCACGCAGGTGGAGCGCGTGGTCCACGCCCAAAAAGCTGTGGAAAAGGGGGAGCTCCATGCGGTTCTCCTGATCCCGGAGGATTTCTCCTCCCATCTTCTGGGGGGCGTAGGCGACCCAGGGGTGGTGCAGATCTTCTACCGCCGTGGCGAAGCGGCCTCGTCCCTGGCGGCCTCGCTGTTGGAGGGGGTCGTGGAGGAGTTCGGCCGTGCCCTCCTATACCAACGCGGTCGTCTCCCCAACCCTTTGCCCATGAACACCGAGCTTGTGGGCGGCGAAAGCCGCACCGTTCGGTACACAGAGTTCGTCCTTCCCGGGGTGGTCCTCATGGCCCTCTTTGTCCTCGGCCTTTTCAGCGTCCCCGAGGCGGTGGTGTTGGCCAAGGAAAAGGGGATCCTGCGTCGGTACTTTGCTACTCCGCTTTCCTCTGGGCAGTACTTGGCCGGGGTCACGTTGGGGATGGCTCTTTTGGGCGCGACCCAAGTCTTGGCCGTGTGGGCGCTGGGGAGGTTCGGGTTTGACGTCCGTCTTCCCCTTCTGCGTCCCCTGAGCGTGGCCTTCCTTTTCCTGGCCTTTGCCACAGCCCTAGCCCTTGGCCTTCTCGTCTCCGCAGTTTCCCGGGATTACGCCCGGGCCATGGCCTGGGCTAACCTCCTGAACCTGCCCCTCCAGTTCCTGGGCGGGCTGTATTTCCCTGTGACCTCGCTTCCTGGGCCGTTGCGGGTGCTCATGGGGGTGAATCCTCTCATCCACCTCGCGGAGGGATGGCGGGCGAGTTTGGGCCTGAGCACCTCCGCTTTTCCCCTTTGGCTTAACGTTCTCGTGCCCGTGGCCTGGCTTTTGGGGAGCGTCCTTTTGGCCGCCCAACGCATCACGCTTCTGGAGGGGCGATGAGAGCGTTTTTCGCCGTTTTCACCGCCCAGCTTCGCGTTTTCCTGCGCAACCCGCTGGACCTGTTCGTGACCGTGGTCCTCCCCCTGGCCTTGGTCCTCATCTTTGGGTTCATCTGGGGCGGCCGCGAGCGACCTATCCGTGTTGGGGTCGTCACCGTTGATGCGGATGAGAACATGTTCTTGGTGCTTGGGGAGTTCCAAAACCTTGTGTGGACCAGGTATTCCGGGGAGGAGGGGCTTTCCCAAGCGGTGGCCCGCCGCGCGGTGGATCTGGGCCTGGTGTGGGATGGGACAAGCGTGAAGGTCCTTTTGGATCGCAGCCGCATACAAGACAACCCCGATTTGGAAATGCTGGCGCGAAGGATCGCCCGGGCCCTGGAACTGCGGCAGGCCGGGCTCACGCCGCCGGTGCGGCCGCAAAAGGTTCATCTGGGGAAAGCGCCGGCCGCCACGTGGTTCCACTACATCGTGCCCGGGCTCATGGTCGTGGCCATCCTGCAGGCCGGGGTGTTCGCCGTGGCCGGCCGGTTGGCCGGCATGCGCGAACTCGGGGTGCTTCGCCGGCTCCTGGTCGCCCCGCTTGCGGGCTGGGTTCTCCTGGGCGGCGTGGGCGCGATCCGCATGCTCGTGGGGTTCGCCAGCGCCGGGCTGAACTTTCTTTTGGCTCAAGTCTTCTTCAACACCACATTTTCGGTCCACGGCGGTCTCCTTTTCTTTTACGCTGCCGCGAGCGGTTTGGTCGGGATGGGTTTAGGGGCAGTGGTCACGGCGCTCGTGCGCCGGCCGGGGAGCGCCGCGGCCCTGGGATCGATCCTGGTGCAGACGATGCTTTTCCTCTCCGGGATCTACATCCCCTTCGAGTTCCTCCCTCCGGGGCTGAGGACCGTGGGGCAGCTCCTCCCTGCGTACCACCTGGCTTGGGGGATGCGGGGCGCCTTGGGCGTGGTGGAGCCGGGGCCCTCGGCGTTCGGGGTGAGCCTCGGGTTCGCCCTGCTGGGGGTCGGTGTCTGTGTAGCCCTTGGCCGCCGGCTGCTCCGCCCGGGATCGACGAGCTAGGGGGTTTCGGGTAAAGTAGTGCTCCTCGCCGGCGAAGTTCTTCACACCGGGGGAGGAAGGAGGCCTAGATGCAACGGGGTCCACGCAGGATGTACGATGTGCGGCACTTGAATTTGACCTGCGCTGACTGCGGGGCACGGATCGAGGAGCTCCCGTTTGAGCCCAAGACCGACCGCCCCGTGTACTGTCAGAAGTGCGCGCGAAACCATCGGCGCCAGAATCCCCGCATACTGCGGTGAAAAGAAAGGGGCGGCCAACGCCGCCCCTTCGTTCATTCCTCCCGCAGCTTCCTCAGCTTTTCCTCTACGGCCTGGGCTTCTTTCCGCAAGCTTGCGAGGTAGTCCTCGAGGACCTTGATCTTCTCTTCCTTGGTCCAGAATCGGCGAAATCCGAGGGGCTCTGGGCAGCAACACGGGCTGAACAAGCTGGGATGGCCCCAATGGTGGCCATGGTGCTCCTCCGTAGACCAAAACGGACCACAACCCTCATGGCAGCACATCCTTCTCACCTCCTTCCACCTGAGCAAATTGCTCCAGGAACTGGTCGAGTTGGGCCCGCAAGCGGCGTAGGTGGGCCGCCCACATGCGCAGGGCCTCCCAGCCCAGGTCGGTCAGGGAGTAGACCCGGCGAGCAGGGCCACTACCTGCGGTTTGCCAAGCGGATTGCACGAGCCCCGCCTCCTCCATGGCGCGCAGGGAGCGGTAGAGAAAGCCGGGGTCGAGGGTTTCCGGGCCCAGGCGGTCGAGGAGCTCGTAGCCGTGGGCGGATCCCTGGGCCAGAGCGAGGAGGATCCAGGCCTGGGTCAGGCCCCGCGTACGCCACGGCGGACAACACGGGCTGGCGTGGTGCATGCTTTGGCCTCCTATATGCTCAGGTCATATAAAGGATACACCCATTAACCCCTGCCCGCAAGCTCCCGCCCGAGGTCAGGGCCCTATGCGCAGCACCAGCGTTCCCCGGGTTTCCGCCCGTTTGAGCCGTACCAACGCCTCCCCGGCCTCCTCCCAGGACAAGACCTCCACCGCCGGCCGAACCCCCGCTTGATCGGCCAGGGCGAGGAACTCCTGGGCATCCCTCCGTGTGGCGTTGGCCACGGATCGCACCGCCCGCTCCTCCCACAGCAGTCGATACGGCATCTCCGGCACAGGGGTCATGTGGATGCCCGCAAGCACCACCGTTCCTCCAGGACGCGTGCTGGCGAGAGCCTCCGGGACAATCCAGCCCGCGGGAGCGAAGACGATGGCCGCATGGAGGGGTTCCGGCGGCCGGTCCCTGGGCCCGCCCACCCACTCCGCTCCCAGCTCCCTGGCCTGCTCCTGATGGGCAGGGGAACGGGTGAACACGAACACGCGCAGTCCCAAGAACCGCGCGCACTGGAGGACCAGATGGGCGGAGGACCCGAAGCCATAAAGGCCAAGGATCTCCCCGGCCTGGGCGCCGGAGAGCCGCAGGGCCCGATATCCCACGACCCCGGCGCAGAGGAGCGGGGCCTGTTCCTCGGGGGCTGGCTGCGCGGGCAAGGGCAGGGCGAAGTCCGCGAAGGCCCGGGCGTATTCGGCGAAGCCCCCGTCCACGGTATAGCCGGTGAAGTGGGCCTCGGGGCAGAGGTTTTCCTGGCCGCGGCGGCAAAACTCGCATCCTCCGCAAGCCCAAGCCAGCCAAAACAGGCCCACCCTTTGCCCTTCTGGAAACCCCGTTACGCCTGGACCCCGCGCCACCACCTCCCCCACCACTTGGTGCCCGAGCACCACCGGGCGCTTGCGCAAGGGCAAATCCCCCTCGGCGATGTGGAGATCGGTGTGACACACACCGCAGGCCAACACGCGCAGGAGGATCTGACGT
This sequence comes from Candidatus Bipolaricaulota bacterium, assembly GCA_938084765.1. Taxonomy (GTDB): domain Bacteria; phylum Bipolaricaulota; class Bipolaricaulia; order Bipolaricaulales; family Bipolaricaulaceae; genus DTER01. The sequence continues at coordinate 4,917 of CALKFO010000113.1, forward strand.
GGTCCAGGTTCCGGGATGGGCAGCTCAGCCAAAGAAAGAGGGCCCTGTTCCGCGGGCTTTTGGTCCCGCAGCACAAGGGCCCGCATCCTCAACCCTCGAACTCCACCACCCAAAGCTCGTCGGCCTCAAGGAGGTAGTACTCGGCCCGCTGTACCTCCACGTACAACAGCACGTAATCTGGGTCCTGCGGTCCTTCCCAGTACTCCTCCCATTCCTCGGACCAGAACTCCTCCTTCATCTCCTTGTCCTCCACGACGCTGGCCGTGCCGAACAGCTGGGCATAAGCCCCGCCCTCCAGGTTCAGAAAGCACACGGTGACCTTCGGGTTTTTCGCGATCTCCTCCACTTTGCGGGAGGACTTACTGGTGGCGAACCACACCCCGCCCTCCTCCTCGTAGGCCAGCAAGGTCATGGGCCGCACCCGCGGGTGGCCGTCCCCCTGGGTGATGAAGAGCGCGATCTCGCTTTCCTCCACGATCTCCCATAGTCTCTCTTCAGCTTCTGCCATCATACCCCCTTTGATTGCCGTGCAGGATAACGCAAATCCCAAGGTTCGCCACTCAGGAGAGGGCCACGCCCAAAAGGCCGAAAAGCCGGATCACCGTCGCCCGGCCCATGGGCCCCAGGGCGGCCATGACGGGGGCCACCATCCCAGGCCGCAGAAGCTGCGGTTGTCCACCCCCAAGAAGAATTCGCGCGCAAGCGGCATGGAAAAAAGATCAGGGCGTATACGCCCTCAGGGTGAACCGTCCCACCTCAAGGAAGGAGGGAAAAAGGGCCCACACTGGCCGGAATTTTTCGGGGGTTCCGGCTGGCCCAGGTGGAACGTCACAGCCCTTCCGCCCAACCAGGCGGACACCGCGGAAGCCAAGCTGGGCCGCACCGTGAGGATCAGGAAGGCTCGCGATTGGAGACACGCTTGCAACCCCGGGAAGAACCCGGCGCCCCTGAGCTCCAACGGCCCCACCTCGTCGACCAGGATGACCTCCGCGCCCTGCGCGGCCTCCTGCAACCCCTGGTTGGCGAAGGCCAAGGCCTCCGGACGGAAGAAGAAGCGCCCGTAGAGCAGTCCCGGAGGCTCACGGGAACAAAGCAGGCGTTCCTCCCCCGTCCTCCAACGTTGCACGTTGTAGCCCACGGTCTCCGCGCCCTGCAGGAGGCGGGGCGAAACCACGCCATCCACGTTCAGCCCCTCCGCTTGGAGCGCCAGGCCCAGGCCCACGAGGGCGGAGGTCTTTCCGCTGCCTCGTGGACCCACGATGAGGAGGGCCTTCTTCTCCTTTCGGGCGTGAAGGACGAGCGTCGGATTCACAGCCCCGAGGGCGCACGGCGCTCCCCGTGGTGGAAGGAGAGGAGCTCGGCCAGGATGGACACCGCCACTGTACCCGGATCCTTCCCGCCCAGGGGAAGCCCCACCGGACAGCGAAGGAGGTCCACCTTTCCCTGGGGGATGCCCAGGTCCACCAGCTTCGCTTTGATCTCGGCGGCCTTGGCCCGCGACCCCAGCATCCCCAAGTACGCGGGGATCTTCTCCTGGTCCAACAGCGCTGCCACCACCTGGAGGTCCGTTTCATGGCTCTGGGTGGCCACCACGGCGTACACGGTGCCCTCAAGCGCGGGCAGCTCCCGGTAGCCGGACACGTGGCGGCCCTCCACGCCGGCGGGGAGTTCCGCCAGACGCTCCTGGCGGTCGTCGAGAAGCACCACGCGCCAAGGGGTGGCGGCGCGGGCCAGGTGGGCCAGGAGCATCCCGACGTGCCCGGCGCCGAAGATCAGAAGCGTGGGCGGGGCCTGGAGCACCTCATAAAACAGGGTGGTCCGGCCTCCGCAGAGCATCCCCAGTTCCCTCAGGTCATGGGTTTCCACCAGCGTGCGCGGTCCCTTCCGCATGAGGTCCAACGCCTTGCCGAGGGCGTGGTGTTCCAGGGCGCCCCCGCCCACCGTGCCCTCCACTCGGCCATCGGAGAACACGAGCATGCGCGCGCCCGCTTCGCGCGGGGCGGAGCCGGCCACCTCCACCACGGTTACCAGCACCACTGGCTCCCCTCGCTCCACCACTTCCGCCAACCTTCGGAAGAACTGCGGATCCATACTCCCCGCAATTTACCCGGTTTGTCCCACCATGCCCACCCGTTTGCCGGCCCGCTCCACCCTCGCTATGGTCGCTTGAGGTGAGCTATGGCGAGGAATCGGTTCGCTTTCTTTCGGGGGGAGATCCGGCCCGTGGAGGAGGCAAAGATCTCGGTGATGACCTCGGCCTTCAACTATGGGACCGGGGTGTTCGAAGGCATTCGCGCCTTTTGGAACGCCGAGGAACAGGAGCTCTTTGTCTTCCGCATGCGCGAGCACTATGCCCGGCTTTTGCGCAGCGCAAGCGTTCTCCTCATCGACCTTCCCTATGGGGTGGACGATCTCTGTCGGATCACGCTCGAGCTTTTGCGGCGCGAGGAATTCCGCGAGGACGTGTACATCCGGCCGGTCGCCTTCAAAGCCAGCGAGGAAATCGGGGTGCGTCTCCACGGCTTGGCCAGCGACATCGCCATTTTCGCCGTGCCCTTCAAGGCGTATCTTCCCGAGGGCGGGATCAGGGCCATGGTGTCCTCCTGGCGGCGGGTGGAGGACAACGCCATCCCCGCCCGGGCCAAGATCACCGGAGCTTATGTGAACTCTGCCCTGGCCAAAACCGAGGCCTATTTGGCGGGGTTCGACGAGGCCATCGTCCTCAACGAGGACGGCCAGGTGGCCGAGGGGAGCGCGGAGAACATCTTCCTGGTGCGGGATGGCGTCCTCATCACCCCGCCGGTCACCGCCAACATTCTGGAGGGCATCACCCGGGACACGGTGATCACCCTGGCCAGGGACCTGGGGATCCCTGTAGCGGAGCGGCCGGTGGATCGGACCGAGCTCTACCTGGCCGAGGAGGTGTTCCTCACGGGCACGGCGGCCGGGCTGGCCCCGGTGGTGGAGATCGACCGCCGGACGGTCGGGACCGGGAAACCCGGCCCGGTGTTCACCCGGCTGCACGAGCTTTACGAACGCCTCGTGCGGGGCAAGGAGCCCCGCTACCGGGCCTGGTGCACCCCCGTGTACTCAAGCCCAGCCCGCTAACCGATTGAACTCCTCGATGAGCTCGTCGATCTGGGCCACTTGGCGGTGGATGCGGTCCCAGTAGTCCGGCCAGTCGTACCACTGCGCCAGGAGCTCGTCTGCGCTTTTGCCCATCTGCTCCACCCAAGTGAAGTACTTGAGGTTGTGGATCCTGCGGCGATCCCAGTGGGAGAGCTCCATCATCCAGTCTGGGGAAAGGCCGCGCAGGAAGCGCTCGTGATCCACGGCGGCCTGCTTCTCCGTGTAGGGGCCGCGCTGCGCCCGCAGCTCCTCCAGCCGGCTTCCGTAGAGTTCCATGGAGTCGGTGAGCACGGTGACCACCCAGTCGCGGGCGGTGAGCTCGTAGTAGCGGGCGAACTTCACGGCGGCGATGAGGTTAGCGGCACCGGAGATGCCGATGAGATCGAGCTTATCCACGAGATCCATCGGGACGCCCTCCCGGCGCAGGTATTCCCGGCCGGCAGGCTCGTTGAACAAGCGAATGAGGGAGACCGGCGCTTCGTCGTCAATGGCGATGACCATGTCGGTATTCCGCACGTTGTGGATCCAGGGCACGTGTTTGTCGCCGATCCCCTCGATGCGGTGGGCACCGAAGCCGTTCAATAGCAGCGTGGGGCATTGCAGGGATTCGCCCACCGCGAGCTTGGCGGTGGGGAACCTTTCCTTGAGGTAGTCGGCGCACCCCAGGGTGCCCGCAGAGCCGGAGGTGAGGGTCACCCCTTGGAAGCGATCCGTGGGGCCCATGTTCTCCCGTAGGACCTCCTCCATGGCTGGCCCGGTCACGGCGTAGTGCCAGAGGTGGTTCCCGAACTCGTCGAATTGGTTGAAGATCATGACGTCAGCCCGGGTGGCCTGGAGCTCCTTGCATTTCATGAAGATCTCCCATACGTTGGACTCCGAGCCGGGGGTGGCGATCACCTCGCCCGCGATCTTCCGCAGCCATTCAAAGCGCTCCTTGGACATGCCCTCGGGAAGGATGGCGATGGATTCGCAGCCGAGGAGGTTGGCCACGTAGGCGCCGCCACGGCAGAAGTTGCCGGTGGAGGGCCAGACAGCCTTGTGGCGGGTGGGGTCGAACTGGCCGGTGACAAGGCGGGGCGCCAGGCACCCGAAGGTGGCGCCCACCTTGTGGGCCCCGGTGGGGAACCACTTGCCCACCAGGGCCACGATTTTGGCGGGAACGCCGGTGAGCTCCTCGGGGAACACCAGGTAATTGACCTTGCCAAACCCGCCGCCTTTGGGCACGGGTTCGTTTTTCCAGGTGATGCGGAAGAGGTTGCGGGGATGGAGGTCCCACAGGCCGATTTCGCGGAGCTCCCGTTTCACCCAATCCGGGATGAGGCTGGGGTCGCGCATCTGGCGGAAGGTGGGGATGAGGATGTTCTTTTCCCGAGCCAGACGGGCGTTTTTGCGCCGCTGTTCTTCCCGCACGGTGAGGTCGATCATCGTCGCTCCTTTCCGGTTGACGGGATTTGGCGTTAATGCTACCATGTTGTCTAGCAGGTAGACAACCTATGGAGTTCCACAAGGTCCGGCCCACCAAGGCCTCCACCGAAGTGGCCCAGCAGCTCCTGCGGGCCATCAAAGAGGGGGTTTTCCCCGTGGACACCAAGCTCCCCTCGGAGGCGGAGTTGGCCCAGATGATGGGGGTCAGCCGGCCCACCGTGCGGGAGGCCCTCTCCGCCTTGGCCGCGGTCGGCCTCATCGAGGCCCGCCCCGGCATCGGCAACTTCGTGAAAAACCCCACCGAATCCATGGCCTTCGAAGCCCTCTTCCTTCTGGAAAGTGAGGCCAGCTGCTTGGACATCATGGAGGCCCGCACGGTGCTGGAGCCGGTCGTGGCCGAGCTCGCCGCAAAAAAGCGCACCCCTGAACAGAGCAAGCTTCTTTTCGCCATCTGCGAGGAGTTGGAAAAGCTCGCCCGTCCTGACCGGTTCGACGAGTACTTCACCGCGGATAAACGCTTCCACTTGGCCCTGGTCCAAGCCACCGGGAACGCCCTCCTCGCCGCCGCCATGACCCCCCTCATCAACACCATGGACCAGCGCATCTACCGGGAGTTCACCCGCGAGTACTACCTGAAGGACTTGGCGAGCATCACGGAGGTGGCCGCCCTCCATCGGGGCGTGGCGGAGGCCGTGGCCCATCAGGATGGACCAAGAGCCCGCGACGCCATGTACGCCCATTGGGCCCGCATGTGGCGCTTGGTGCAGGGCGAGGAGAACACCTAAAAGGAGGTCGAACGTATGGCAAAAACGGTGGTTGTCGCTCTGGGAGGCAATGCCCTTCTTCAGGTTGGCCAAAAGGGCACGTTCGAGGAGCAGATGCAGAACGTCTACAACGCCGCCCAACAGCTGGCGGACCTCGTACTCTCAGGCCAATGGCGCTTGGTCATCACCCACGGAAACGGCCCTCAGGTGGGGAACATTCTTCTTCAGAACGAGGCCGGAAAGCACCTGGTTCCGCCCATGCCCATGGACGTCTGCGGCGCGGAGTCCCAAGGGATGATCGGGTACATGATCCAGCAGACCCTGCACAACATCCTGGCCCAGCGCGGCCGGCCGGACATCCCTGTGGTGACCCTCGTCACCCAGGTCCTCGTGGACAAAAACGACCCGGCCTTCCAGAACCCCACCAAGCCCGTGGGGCCGTTTTACAGCCGCGAGGAGGCCCTGCGGCTTCGGGAGGAAAAAGGGTGGCACGTGGTGGAGGACGCGGGCCGGGGTTGGCGGCGCGTCGTGCCCTCCCCGGACCCCAAGGCCATCGTGGAGAAGGAGGCCATTCGCGTCCTCGTGGAG
>CALKFO010000114.1 GCA_938084765.1 Candidatus Bipolaricaulota bacterium
CAGGCCGGGCTTTGGACGAACATGCACGCCCTGGAGCAGGCCGGCCTCGTCTTGACCGCGCGTTCCCTGACCCTTCCCTCAGGGTCCGCTCTTCCTTACGTAACCTTGGCCCAGGTGCGGGAGGGCTCACCGGCGGCGGCCCTGGGCCTAACCCGAGGGGACGTCCTCGTGGAGGTCGGGGGGAGGCCCGTGGACCGACCTTTGGCGGTCTGGTCGGCCCTGGCTTCCGTGCCGGGCCGCCGTGCCTCCGTCCAAGTGGGCTGGATCCCACGCCTGGAGAGGGTGCTGGGCTCGCTGCACCTGAGCCTGGAGAGTGGCCAAACCCAGGTGGTGCTCGTGGCGCCCGCGGAGCCAGCGCAGAAAGCCGGCCTAGTCCCCGGCGACGTGCTCCTGGCCATGCAGGGGAGCCCGGTCACCGGGGCGCGCCAGGCCTGGGAGGCCTTGCTGGCCGCCGCCCGGCAAGGGGAGCTCCCGGTGGACCTCCTCGTGCGCCGCGGGGAGGAGTACCTGCGCCTTTCCTTCGACCCCCGCCGATTTGGGGAGCTTCCCGTGGGGCGGGATGTGTGGCAGGCCTGGAAGGCGTTGCTCACGCGGATCGGCGACCCGCGCTATCCCGAGCAGGCCGGGCTTCTTCCCGCGCTCCTGGGGTCCCTCGGGGTGGTCCTGGTCATGGCCGTGGTGGCCTTTCCTCTGGGGATTGGGGCCGCGGTGTACCTGGAGGAGTATGCTCGCCCAAGCCGGCTCGCCGCGTTCTTGGAGCTCCTTGTGGCCAGCCTGGCTGGCCTTCCCTCCGCGGTGATGGGCCTTCTGGGCTTGGAGATCTTCGCCCGGGCCTTTCAGCTTGGCCGCTCCATCCTCGCCGGCGGGCTTACTCTGGCTGTCCTGGTCCTGCCTTTGGTGATCATTGCCAGCCGCGAGGCCCTGCGCACGGTTCCCCGGACGCTGCGGGAGGCCTCCTTCAGCGTGGGCGCCACTCCTTGGCAGACCGTCCGCCACCACGTTCTTCCCTACGCCCTTCCTGGCGTGCTCACCGGGGTGGTCCTCAGCCTTTCCCGGGCCCTGGGCGAGGCCGCTCCCCTGCTCCTTTTGGGAGCGTTCCTCTACGTGAACTTCGTTCCCCAAAGCCTGCGCGACGCTTTCACCGTGGTGCCCATCCAGATCTTCGATTGGGCGACCCGCCCCCAGGACGGCTTCGCCGTGGTCGCCGCCTGCGCCATCCTCGTGCTCCTCGTCCTCGTCCTGCTCCTCAATGGGCTGGCCATCCTCTTGCGTGCTCGCTTCCAAAGGAGGTGGGCAGAATGACCGAGCGCGAAAGGCAGAACGGTTCGGTTGCACTTGCCGTGAGGGAATTCTCGGCTTGGTATGGGGAAAACCAGGTCCTGCGGGCGGTGACGATGGACATCCCCCAGCACCAGGTCACGGCGATCATCGGGCCCTCCGGCTGTGGCAAAAGCACGCTCATCCGGGCCATGAACCGCATGAACGACCTCATCCCGGGGTTTCGGGCCCAGGGCACCATCCTCTTCCATGGCCGCAACATCTACGATCCCAAAGTGGACCCCGTGGAGATCCGGCGACGGATCGGCATGGTCTTCCAGAAGCCCAATCCTTTCCCCAAGAGCATCTTTGAGAACGTGGCGTTCGGCCTCCGGGTGAATGGCTTTCGGGGGAACCTGCGGGAGCGGGTGGAGTGGGCGCTGCGCCGGGCGGCCCTGTGGGAGGAGGTGAAGGAGGATCTCCACCGCAAAAGCGGCTACGATCTTTCCGGCGGGCAGCAGCAAAGGCTGTGCATCGCCCGGGCCCTGGCCGTGGAGCCCGAAATCCTCCTCATGGACGAACCCTGCTCCGCCTTGGACCCCGTGGCCACGGCCAAGATCGAGGACCTCATCCGCGAGCTATCTTCCTCCGTGACCATCGTGCTTGTGACCCACAACATGCAGCAGGCGGCGCGGGTGAGCGATTGCACAGCGTTCCTTCTTTTGGGAGAGCTCGTGGAGTTCGGGCCCACCCGGGAGGTCTTTACCCGGCCCCGGGATCCCCGCACCGAGGCCTACATCACCGGCCGATTCGGGTGAAAGAGAGGAAACGATGGTGCGCGAAGGTCTGGATCAACGTCTGAAGCTTCTCGAGGGGGAAGTGATCCGGTTGGGCGAGGGCGTGGCCCAGGCCCTGCGCAACGCCCTCACCAGCCTGAAAACGCAGGACCTGGAACTGGCCCAGGCCGTGGTGGCCGGTGACCACGACATCAACCGCCAGCGCTTCTCCATCGAGGAGGCATGTCTAGAGCTCTTGGCCACCCAGCAGCCCATGGCCACGGATCTGCGGCTCCTCACGGCCTTCATGCACATCGTCACGGATCTGGAGCGCATGGGCGATCACGCCGCCGGGCTGGCACGGATCACCCTCCTCATCGGCAAAACCCCGTTGATCAAGCCCCTGGTGGACATCCCCCGGATGACGGAGATCGCGTTGGCCATGCTCGAAGGGGCGCTGGACGCGCTGCGCCGGCGCGACGCGGAGGCTGCACGGGCCATCGCCCAGCGCGATGACGAGGTGGATGCCCTCCACGATCAAGTGCACCGGGAGCTTTTCCTCCTCATGATCCAGGATCCGCGCAACGTCCCCCAGGCGACCTACCTGATGTGGGCCAGCCACAACCTCGAGCGCATCGCTGATCTTGTGACGAACGTGTGCGAGCGCGTGATCTTCGTGGTCACCGGGAAGATGGAGGAGCTCAACGTCTCCGGCTGATCCTGGCCCCCCTCCCCCGCGCCCCTTATCATGGGTGACCAGGGAA
>CALKFO010000115.1 GCA_938084765.1 Candidatus Bipolaricaulota bacterium
GCATGATGATGGGCACCGCTGACTCCCGCCGAATCCTCTGGGCCAACTCCAGCCCATTCATCCCAGGAAGCATGAGGTCCAGGATCACCAAATCGGGTTTCACCGCCCGAAACTTGAGCCAGCCCGACTCCCCGTCGAAGGCCACCTCCACCTGGTAGCCCTCCCGCAGGAGGTAGGCCTGCACCATGCGGGCGATCTCCCGCTCGTCCTCCACCACCAAGATGACGCGCATGGCCGGCAAAGCGTACGCCCCAAGGGAGGCAGGGGCCAGGGGCCCCTGCCTGGGCATGCAGCGGGCTCTTGCTCATCACCCCTTGGTGCCTCATTGTCCCCCGGGCTTCGTCGAGAACCTCCGCAGAGGTTATGGAAATCCTGTGGAGGTCGGTTAGGATCGAAGGCCATGCGTCGCGACTTGAACGGTCTTCTTTTCCCCCGTTCCGTCGTGGTGGTGGGCGCCACCCCCATTCCCGGAAAGCTGGGAAACACGGTGATCACGAATGTCTCGAACTTTCCCGGCCGGGTGTACGCCGTGAACCCCAAATATACGGAGGTCCTGGGGAAACCGTGCTATCCGAGCGTCAGCGAGCTGCCTGAGCCCGTGGATCTGGCGGTGATCGTCATCCCGGCCGAAGGCGTGCCCGCCGTCCTGAGGGAGTGCGGCCAAAAGGGGATCAAGAACGCCGTGATCATCTCCGCGGGGTTCAAGGAGATCGGAAAGGACGGCATTCAGCGGGAGAGGGAGGTGGTGCACATCGCCAACGAGTACGAGCTCAACGTCCTTGGCCCCAACGTCCTTGGGCTCATCTCCACCCGGGTGGGGTTGAACGCCACGTTTGCCCCGCGCACGGCCCTTCCGGGGCCCATCGCCTTCATGTCCCAGTCCGGCGCCTTCTGCACCTCCGTCCTGGACTGGGCCTGGAAGGAGAAGCTCGGCTTTTCCCACTTCGTGTCGCTGGGGAACAAGGCCGTCCTCAACGAGTGCGACTTCCTTTTGGCGTTCGCCGAGGACCCGGAGACGCGGGTGATCGTGGCCTACCTGGAGGGGATTCAGGATGGACCGCGGTTCATGGAGATCGCCCGGGAGGTCACGCGGGAAAAGCCGGTGGTGATCCTCAAGGCTGGCCGGGCGGAAGCCGGGGCCCGCGCCGTGTCCTCCCACACCGGCACGCTGGCCGGCTCGGACCACGCCTACGATGCGGCCTTCCGCCAATGCGGGGTGATCCGCGCCCGCACCGTGGAAGAGCTCTTCGATTTCGCCTATATCCTCTCCCGCCAACCCCTGCCGAAAGGGCGGCGGATCGGGATTGTGACCAATGCGGGGGGCGCGGGGGTGATGGCCGCCGACGCCGCGGAATGGGAGGGCCTCACCGTGGCCCGCCTCCGCGACGAAACGCTCCAAGCCCTTGCCCAAACCGTTCCCGAGGAGGCCGCCATCTACAACCCCGTGGACGTGGTGGGCCATGCCACCCTCCAGCAGTACCAGGCCGCGTTGGAGCTGGTGCTGGCGGACCCCGGGGTGGACCTGGCCGTGGCCCTGTCCGCACCCCACCCCATCCTCAGGTTTGCTGACCTGGCCCAGGCGGTGGCCCAAGCCCAGAGGAAGACGGGAAAGCCTTTAACCGTGAGCTTCATGGCCGGCGAGTTGGGGGAGGAGGCGGAGGAGGTGCTGCGGCGGGCGGGCATCCCGTCCTTTTTCGATCCGGCGCGGGCCGTGCGGGCGGTGGCCGTCCTGGCCAAGTACGCGGAAATCCGGACCCGACCCAAACAGGCTCCGCCCCAGTACCCCGTGGCGCGGGAAAAAGCCCGCCACATCCTCGGGGAGGCGCAGCGCCGGGGCCGGCTCCGCCTGGGCCTGGAGGCCATGGACCTGCTTTCGGCCTACGGAATCCCGGTGGCGCGGGGCGGGCTGGCGCGCACCGCCGAGGAGGCGGGCCGCCTCGCCCAAGAGCTGGGCACCCCCGTGGCCCTGAAGATCGTGTCCCCGGAGCTCACCCACAAGACCGAGGTGGGCGGGGTCCGCCTGGATGTTCCCCCCCAGGAGGCCGACCGGGTGGCTTGGGAGCTTTTGCGAAACGTGCGCAGCCGCTTCCCCGAGGTGCAGATCGAGGGGGTCTACGTCCAGGAGATGCTTCCGCCGGGTCGGGAGGTGATCGTGGGGATGGCGCGGGACCCCACGTTCGGCCCCCTCCTCATGTTCGGCTTGGGCGGCATTTACGTGGAGGTCCTGAAGGACGTGGCGTTTGCGGTGGCCCCCCTCTCCCGGCCGGAGGCGGAGGAGCTTGTGGAGCTCGTGCAGGGAAAGAAGCTCCTCTTCGGCGTGCGGGGCCAGCCGACCGTGGCCCGCGAGGCCCTGGTGGAGCTGATCCTGCGCGTAAGCCAGCTGGTGGCGGAAAACCCCGCGATCGTGGAGTTGGACCTCAACCCGGTCCTGTGTTACCCAGACCGGGTGGTGGCGGTGGACCTGCGGCTCACGGTGAGCGAGGAGGGCATATGACCCGGATCTACGTGGCGGGTGTGGGCGAGAAGGCGGGGAAAACGGTGGTGATCGCGGGGCTGATCCAGGCCCTGCGGGAGGAAGGGGTGCGCGTGGCCTATGGGAAGCCGGTGGGGCTGGCCCGGGCCTACCGCCACGGCCGGCCCTGTGACCCCGACGGCGAGGCCATGGCCCAGGTGCTGGATCGGCCCAGCGGCGAGGAGCTCGTGGGGGTCCTGGCGGGCGATACCCCCCGGGCCTGGCGCCCGCCCGCCGACGCCTGGAACCGCATCCAGGCCCTCCTCCAGGTGGACGCGGATCTCCTGTTCCTGGAGGGCCGGGAATGGCTGGGCCGGGGGTTCCTGTCCGGCCTCTCCGATGTGGCCCTGGCCAAGAGGTTGGAGGCGCCCGTGCTCCTCGTGGCCAAATACGAGGGTGAGCCCAGCGTGGATGCGGTGCTGGTGGCCACCACCCTCCTGGCCGGGGAGGCCCGCCTTCTGGGTGTAGTGCTGAACGGGGTCTCCCCGGAGGCGGAGCTCTCGGAGGTGCAGGCCTATGCCGCCCCCTTCCTGGAGGAGCGGGGAATCCCGGTCCTGGGCACCATCTCCTTTGATCGGCGGCTGCAGGCCGTGCGGGTGCTGGAGGTGCTGGAGGCGGTGGGGGCCGAGGTCGTGGTGGAGGGGAACCTGCAGGCGGAGGTGGAGCGGTTCCTGGTGGGCGCCATGGGCGCGGAGGCTGCCCTGCAGCATCTGCGCCGCATCCCCGGACAACTGGCGGTGATCACCCCTGGGGATCGCACGGATATTCAGGCCGCGGCCTTGGCCTTCCCCCGCGTGCGGGCCCTCATCCTCTCCGGCGGCATCCGGCCGGAGCGGGCCATCGCCACCCAGGCCGCCGACCAGGGCAAAACCCTGGCCGTGGCGCCTCAGGACACCTTCACCGTGGCCGAGACCGCTGACCGCCTGTTGGGCCGCACCTTCCTCCCCAGCCCGCAGCGGCTGGCCATCCTCCGGGAGCTGGTGAAGGAAGGCCTGGACCTGGAGCGCCTGCGCGAGCGTTTAGGGTAGGGCCTGGACCTCGAACGTGAGCGCCGCGGAGAGGGAGTGGGCTACGGAACAGTAGCGCTCCTGGGAGAGCTGGGCAGCCCGGCGCAGGTTCTCCTCAGGCACGCCCTCGGCTACATACCTCAAGTGCACTTTGCGCACGGCTTTGGGGTGTTCCGGGGCCCGCTCGGCCTCGATTTCCACCCAGAACCGGCGGGGTGGGGTGCGCATCTTCCCCAGGATGGACACGACATCCATGCCCGTGCACCCGCCCAGGGCGATGAGAAGGAGCTCGGTGGGCCGAGGAGCGGAGTCCTCCCCACCCACCTCAGGGGAGCCGTCCATGAGCACGGCATGGCCGGAGGGGCCCTGCCCCACGAACCGCATACCCTCGTGCCAGCTGACCTTCACATTCACGGTGCCTCCTTTCGTTTCCAAACTTCCACGCTTTTGGAACTTTTGACAAGCCCGGCGCAGCGGGTATACTCGGGCCAGCATGAACGAGGCGTTGCAGCAGTGGGCCAAGGTGTTCGCCGCTTTGGGCAATCCCGAGCGCCTGTCGGTGGTGAGCTATCTGCTCGCGAACCGGCGGGGCAACTGCACGGAGATCGCGGAGGCCGTGCGGCTCTCCACGCCGGCCCTCTCCTACCACCTCCGGCTGTTGGAAGAGGCGGGGCTGATCGTGCGGGAGCGCCGCGGCCGTCGCCGCTGCGTGCGCATCGGCCCAGAGCTCAGGAAGGTGCTGCGGCCAGCTGTGCTGGACGCCTTGAGAAAGGAGGGACGATGGAGCACCAAGTGACCGTGTACACCACGCCCACCTGCCCCTGGTGCCAAATGGTCAAGCGCTACTTGGACGCGCGGGGCATCCCCTACACCGAGATCGACGTTTCCGCGGACTACAACGCGGCCATGGAGATGATCCGCAAATCCGGACAAACCGGGGTGCCGGTGGTGGAGATCGACGGGGAGATCGTGGTCGGGTTCGACCGCGAGCGGATCGACCAGCTTTTGGGGCTGGCTTAACCGGAAAGCGGGGCCGGCTGGCCCCGCTTTTTTGGTGGAGATGAGCGGATTTGAACCGCCGACCTCCGCGTTGCGAACGCGGCGCTCTCCCAGCTGAGCTACATCCCCTTCTGGCGGAGCAGGGGATCGAACCCTGAACCTCGCGGTTATGGGCCGCGCGCTCTCGCCAATTGAGCTACTCCGCCTGGTTGCGGGGGTAGGATTCGAACCTACGACCTCCGGGTTATGAGCCCGGCGAGCTACCTGGCTGCTCCACCCCGCTCCTGCCGGGGGCGGGACTCGAACCCGCACGAGCAAGGATTTGCTCGGGGGATTTTAAGTCCCCTGCGTCTACCGCTTCCGCCACCCCGGCGGACCGCCTGGAGCGGGAAACGGGATTCGAACCCGCGGCCTCCACCTCGGCAAGGTGGCGCTCTACCCCTGAGCTATTCCCGCCTCTTCCCTGATTATACTGGCCCGCAGAGGCCAGCCAAGCGGGTGCGAAGGGCGGGACTCGAACCCGCACGCCTCATCGGCACTGGCTCCTAAGGCCAGCGCGTCTGCCCGTTCCGCCACCTTCGCCCGTACTTTTTTAGCGCGCAGGGGCCGAGCCCTCAACCCCCTCGGGATGGAGCCCCAAAAGGCCTGTGGGCTCCGGCCGCCGCCGCAGCCTCACCCCCGGCACCCCCACCACCAGCACCTCCGCCGTGTTGTGCACCGCGGCGGAAAGAAGGTGCCCACCCCACGCCTCCCCGCCCTCCTTCCCCACCACCACGTGGAGGTGCACCACCATGCCCTCCGGCCCCTCCCCGATGTTCCCCTGCAAGGAAAGGAGCTCCACCGGCTCTGGGATCGTCTTCTCGCGGTAGCCCTTCCCATCCCAGAAGCCGAGCACGACCTCCCGCAGCATCCCCACCCCACAGACCACCACGCCTGCCGGGCCCAGATCCCGCAAGGCCTCGGGCAGCCTCTCCCCGTCCTGCAGCCGCACCACCAGGTTCGCCCCGCTTTGGGCCTTCATCACGGTCTCCTCCTTTCCACCCCAAGCATCACTAAATCGGCCACGTTGGTCCCGGTGGGCCCGGTGCGCACAAGGTCCCCGGCGGCGGCCAGAGCACGGTAGCTGTCGTTCTCCGCGAGGGCCTGGGCCGGATCCACCCCGGCCACCCGGGCCCGCTCGCCCGTGGTGCCATCCACCCGGGCGCCGGCCGCGTCCGTGGGACCGTCCTGGCCGTCTGTGGCCAAGGTCAGCAGGGCCACGCCGGGAAGTTCCTGCACCTCCAGGGCAAACGACAGGGCCAGCTCCTGATTCCTGCCGCCCAAGCCCTTCCCCCGCACGGTCACCGTGGTCTCTCCCGCCGCCAAAAGGAGGGCCGGCGGCCGGACCGGCCGGCCGTGCCGACATTCCTCCTCGGCCAAACCCGCGAGGACGCGGCCCACCTCCCGCGCCTCCCCCCGCAGGGTGCTCGTGAGCACGAGGGCCCGAAAGCCCTCCTCCTTCCCGAACTTTTGGGCGAAGGCCACAGCCGTTCTCCCAGACCCGATCACGACATGCCGCACCCGCGCCAGGAACGGGTCCCCAGGTTTGGGGGTCTCCGGGACGCCGCCCTCTGCGCCCGCCAAGAGGTGGGCGCGCACCCGCTGGGGAACGGATTCCCAAACGCCTTTGGCTTTCAATACCGCCACGGCCTGGGCAAAGGTGGTGG
>CALKFO010000116.1 GCA_938084765.1 Candidatus Bipolaricaulota bacterium
GGTGTCCACGGAGAAAAAGAAACGCCATCCCACCGTGGAAGACGGGGTGGTGATTGGGGCGAACGCCGTTTTGCTTGGGCCCATTCGGGTGGGGAGGGGCGCGCGCATCGGCGCCGGCGCGGTGGTGCGGGAAGACGTGCCGCCGGGCGCCATCGTCCTTGCCCCCAAACCTTGGGTCGTCCTCAAGCCCGAGCTTTTGGAAAACCTACCCCCGGCTGAGCTTCCGTTCGACGGCTTGGGGATCTAGGGGGGCCGCTGGCGCACAGAAAGCCGGGCGTGGCCTTGCCCCGGGCCTGAAACCGTCTTGTTCCGAGCCCTCGCGCCAGGTAAGTCCTCCTCGGCATCGACCCAGCGCGGTGCCCCATGCGGTACACTTGCTCTCATGCCGGACTGGGGCAACCTTTTGGCGCAGGATGCCAGTCGGATGGTCGAGGCCTTACGGAGCTTTCCCGAGCAGATCGAACGCGCGCTGGGCCTAGCTTGCCGCGTCCCCAACAACCTCCAGGGGTTCAAGAACGTGGTGGTTTTGGGCATGGGTGGCTCCGCCATCGCCGGCGACCTTCTCGCTCGCTTCTCCACGGTTCCGGTGGTCACGGTGCGGGATTACGAACTGCCCACGTGGGTCAATTCGGACACCTTGCTCATCGCCATCTCGTACTCCGGGGAGACGGAGGAGACCCTGAGTGCGTTTCGCGAGGGGCTGCGGCGCACGCGGCGGGCGGTGGCCCTCACCACGGGCGGCGCCCTGGCGGCCCTGTGCGAGGAGAGGGACATCCCGTGGGTTCCGGTGCCGCCCGGCTTCCAACCCCGAGCCGCGCTGGCCTTCCTCCTCTTCCCCCTCCTCGGTTGCTTGTCGCGCCTGGGTTACGTGCGAGACGACCCGGCCCGCGTGGCGGCCGCGTTGCGCGGGCTGCGGGACGCGTGTGTGCCCGAACATCAGGCGAACCCCGCGCAAGACGTGGCCCAAACCCTCTTCGGAAGAATCCCGGTGATCTATGGCGCAGGAATCACCGTTCCCGTCGCCTATCGGTGGAAAACCCAGATCAACGAGAACGCCAAACAGCCCGCGTATTGGGCGGAGCTCCCCGAGCTTTGCCACAACGAGATCGTGGGGTATGAACTGGCAGGGAAAGTCTTCGCCCAAGGGATTGTGCTATTCCTGCGCAGTTCCTTCGACCACCCCCGGGTGGCCAGGCGTGTGGAGATCCTGAAGGAGGTCCTCTCTTCGCGGGGCCTGGCGTTCCGGGAGGTGTGGGGGCAGGGTGAAACCGCCCTGGCCCAAGCCCTTTGGCTCCTGTACTTTGGGGACTGGGTCAGCTTTTATTTGGCCCTTCTGAATGGAGTGGACCCGACACCGGTGCGGCCGATCCAGGAGCTCAAAAAGCGCCTTAAGGAGACCGCGGGCAGCGGTTAAAGGCTGGCGAGCACGCCAAGCAAGGCACAAACGGCGCCTACGACCCAAAGGCGCATGACGACCTTTGGCTCTGGCCAGTTGGGGCTTCTCAGGCGGTGGGGCCAGGGGACCGGCCCGTCCTCCAGGTGGTGGTGGAAGGGGCTCATTTTGAACAACCGCACGCCGGTGAGCTTATAGGCTCCGACCTGAAGGATGTCGGACAGGGCCTCGAGCACGAACACCCCGCCCACAAGGGGGAGGAAGAGGGCGCCGCCTGCGCTCCAAGCCAATCCGAAAAGGAGCCCGCCAAGGCCCATGGAGCCCACGTTTCCCAGGAAGACCTTGGCCGGATGGGCATTGGCCCAGAGGAATCCCAGGCCCGCGCCCAAAGCCAAAAAGCTCAGGGCGCCGAGCTGGGGATGGCCCAACAGGAGGGGCAGAAGCCCGGCCAGGGCGAGAAGGAATAACCCCGAGGCCAACCCATCTAGACCATCGGCGAGGTTGACCCCGTTCACGGTGCCCATGAAGGCCAAAACAAGAAGGGGAACCCAAACCCCGGCGGGAACGGTCACGACGACGCCCCAAAAGGGGAGCCGAAGCGCCTGGGAAAACCGGGAGGCCAACGGGCACAGAAGCCCTGCGGCGAGAAACTGGAAAAGCAGGGTCTGATGGGGGAAAAGGCCGGTGGAGCGGCGTCCCCGCTGGGAGCGCAGGTCATCGAGGAGCCCCACGGCGCCGGCCACGATGGTCGAGGCCACCGCGAACCCGCTCGGCCAATCCGCGCCCTGCCACGCCCAGAGGATCCCGGCCCCGAGGAGGAGCAAAAAGAGGGGAACCAGACCCCCCATGGTCGGGGTTCCCGCCTTTTGGCCATGGGTGGAAGGGCCTTCGGGGCGAATATGCTGGCGGGCCCGCAGCCACCGGGCAAGCCGCGGGCTGGCCCAGGCCGAAACCGGAAGGGCAAGGATCCCCAAGACGAGCCCGAACCTCAGAACTTGGGCTTCCATGGACCCTCCGCCTGGGCCAGGGTGCGCCGGATCTCCTGGGCGTCCCCTCCCGCCAGGACCTGGGCCACGGCTCGGAAGAGGTCGTAAGCGGACACCAAAACGAAGCGGTGATCCCGGCTAGCCCGCTCCACGGCTTCCTCCCATTGTGGACCGCGCCGGCGGGGCTCGAGCTCGGGCTCGGCCAAGCATACAAGCATCCCCCGCACATCTTTTCGCTCCTCGTTGCGCAACCGATCCAGCTCCAAAAGGAGAGCCCGATGCTCATCTGGTCCCACGGGCCCGAAGGGCGAAAGGGCCGTGCGCACCAAAAATTCCGCCTCGGCACCGCGCGCAACGAGGTGAACGGGAACGGGACCGCGCTCCACCGCGAAGCCCAGCTTGGTCAACGCGGCGGCCACGGCCTCCGCCAGCCCCACCCTTCCCCGCGGGAAAAGAAGAGCGCGCACAAGGTCAAATTCCCTTTGCGCCTGGGCCAACTCCTCCTCCCGACGCCCAAGCCGTTCCTTCTCCCGCGCAAGCTCCTCCTGGGCTTGGAGGAGCTCGTCCTGTCCAGGGAGCCGATAGTTGGCGAGCCAGTCGGGCGCCTCTTCCAGAAGCGGGCGGGAGAGAAGGTCAACCAGAGCGCGGCGCAAAAGCTCCGCCGCTTCTGGCCCTTCCGCGCCGGGCAAAGCCGGCAAGAACAGGATCCGCCCAAGGCCCACCGGAAGATCCAGGGCCAGGGGATCGCCCACGCGGTTTTGGGCCAGGACCTCGCCGAACGCCGCAAGGGGGGCGCCCAGCGCAGGGGTGAGGGCGGCCTCATACCCGTGGGCAGCGAAGCGCTGAAGGAAGGGGGCAAGCGGATGGAGCGGGGAGGTGATGTGCATGTCCTTCCCGCGTCGGGGAAGAAAACGGAGCCCCTGAGGCAAGGAAAGATGATGGGGACCACGCACCAAGGAGGCGCGGGGGAGGAACGCGTAGCGGCTCAGGCGACGGGGTGGGTTCCCCGGGATGATGAGCTCTTCCCCTTCTGGCCGCACCCGCACCCCCAGGATGCCCCCACCCCGGAAAAGAAGATCCTCCACCTCCCGCTGTCGGGCCAAGAACAGGTTTTCCAGGGCACGGGCGAAGCCGAAGTCCCGGCCCGGGCGAACCCAGTACGTGCCGTCTGGCCCAAGCTCCGCCCAGGGAAGCCAAAGCTCCGGAAGGGGCCCGGGATCGAGGAGCACCGCGTCGAAGCTGGCGAAGGAATCCGCGGAGGAGAAATCGTCCTGTACGAAGCCCGACCCCACCAGGTCCCAATTCACGGAAAGAACGCGCACGCCGCCATTGTACGCGAACGAAGGACCGGCTAGGCTAACGTGTGCCCTGGGGAAAAGTCCCGACCGTCTGGGGCGTCTTCTACGCCCTCTGGGAAGGCGAAGCTATCCGGGCTTTGCGTTTTCCCCACCCAGCCTTACCCGGCCCCTTCCAAGGGGCGCCGGTCCTCGAGCGCCTGGCTGCGGAGCTCTCCGCCTACTTCCAAGGGCGGAGCGCGGGGTTCTCCGTGCCGGTGCGTTTGGATGGCCCTGCGTTTTTCCAGAGGGTCTGGGAGGAGCTTCTCCGCATCCCCTATGGGGAAACCCTCACCTACGGGGAGCTTGCCGCGCGGGTGGGACGGCCCAAGGCAGCACGGGCCGTGGGGCAGGCTTTGGCCAAAAATCCCGTCCCCATAATCATCCCCTGCCATAGAATCGTGGCCGCACGGGGGTTAGGGGGTTTTGGCCCCGGTCTGGCCTGGAAGAAAAAGCTTTTGGCCTTGGAGGCCGCTCACAAGGCGAAGTTCTCGCCGAGATAACTTGCGCGGGCGCGGGCGTCGGCCACGAGCTCCGCCGGCGTTCCCACCAACACGAGTTTCCCCGCCTGAATGAGATAGGCCCGGTCTACCAGGCGCAAGGTGTCGCGTACGTTGTGGTCGCATACCACCACGCCGATCCCATTGCGGGCAAGCTGCCGCACAAGCTGAGAAAGTTCTTGCACGGTCAGGGGATCCACGCCCAAAAAGGGCTCATCCAAGAGGAGGAACAGGGGGCGGGTCACCAGGGCCCGCGCCACCTCCACTTTCCGCCGCTCGCCCGCGGACAGCTCCACGACGCGCCGCCGCAAAAGCTTGTGTAACCCCAGCTCCTCCAGAACGGCGTCCACCTGCCCATCCCAACTCAGCCCTAGCCCGGCCAGGGCCAATTGCACGTTTCCGGCGACGGTGGTGCGCAAAAATACCGAAGGCTCTTGGGGAAGATAATGGATACCCAAGCGGGCGCGCCGATGAAAGGGCAGCCCGGTGATGCGTTTTCCCGAAAGGAAAACCTCACCCGAGTTCGGGCGGAGAAAGCCAGCCAAAAGGTACAAAGTGGTGGTCTTCCCGGCGCCGTTGGGGCCCAAAAGCCCCGTGACCTCGCCCGCACGAAAATGTAAAGAGAGGCCATCCACGGCACGGATGTGCCGGAAGCGCTTCACCAGGTCGCGCCCCTCAAGAACGGCGGACAACGTGCACGCTCCGGAACTTCAGGCGTCCTTCCCCCACCCAAAACTCCAAGAATTCGGCGCGCAGGGACAAGCCATGGCCCACGGCCTCCGCATCCTGGGCCACAAGCACGTCGGCGGAATACCGGCCATAGGGAAAGCGCAGGGTCCAGGCCTGGCCCTCTCCCTCGGCCTCGAAGAGCTCCAACGGGCCGGCCAGGTCCCAGCGGGCTTCCCTAGCCCGGAGGGCAATCCCCTGGCCGTGGGCGGCGAAACCTTTGAGGACAAGCTGCCCGTTCCAGGTGGCCTCCTCCGCGGAGAAGGAAAAGCCGTGCCCTTCGCCGGTGAGCCCGCCAAGAAGGGTCCAGCTGCGGCCAAGGGCCTCGGCACGGAGGCGCTGGGCCTGCACCCGAAAGGTCAGCTCACCCGCCCAAAACAGGGAGACGGACACGGCCTCGCCCTCCCAGCCCCCCTTGGTGCGCCACAGCCTCTCCAGGCGGATCTCCCAGCGGGGTCTGCCCTCGGCATCGTAGACGACAAGCCAGGGCGCCGACACCACGAGTTCTTGCGCCCAACAGGCCAAGGACACGATCACGAGGAGCAGGAAACGCATGCCCGCAGGAAAGCCACAAAGAGGGGATGAGGCCGTAGGGGCCGGGAACGAAATTCAGGATGAAACTGCACCGCCACATACCAGGGATGGTCCCGCACCTCCACTGCCTCCACCAGGCGTTCGTCCGGGGAGAGGGCACAGGCCACGAGCCCCTTTCTTTCGAACTCCTCAAGGAATTGGAGGTTGAATTCGTAGCGATGCCGGTGGCGCTCGCCGATGTGGGCCCCGCCGTAGGCGGCATGGATGTGGGTTCCTGGACGAAGCTTGGCCGGGTATTCGCCCAGGCGCATGGTTCCGCCTTTTGCCTGCACCCCGGTCTGCTCGGGCAGGAGGTCGATCACCGGGTACGGGGTCCGCGGATCGAACTCCGTGGAATTGGCCTCCTTCCAGCCCAAGACGGAGCGCGCGAAGGCGATCACCGCCACCTGCATCCCTAGGCAGATGCCCAAATAGGGGATTCCCGTGCGACGGGCATAGTCCGCGGCGAAGACCTTCCCCGCGATCCCGCGTTCCCCAAACCCGCCGGGGACGAGGATTCCCTGGAGCCCGGCCAAGGCCTTTTCCTTGGCCTCCTCCACCTTTTGCGCCGGAATCCAAACGATGTCCACCTTGGTGCCCACGGCCGCGCCCGCATGTCGCAAGGCCTCGGTGATGGAAAGGTACGCGTCCTTCAGCTCCACGTATTTCCCCACGATCCCAATCCGGACCCTTTGTTCACAGTTCTCCAGCCGACGGACGAAATCCTGCCAGGCCCCAAGGTCCTGCTCCGCACATCCGAGATCTAAGCGGCGCAGAAGCTTCTGATCGAATCCCTCTTGGGCAAGGGCCAGGGGGACCTGATAGATGGAGGGCAGGTCGCGGTCTTCGATCACGTGCTCGACGGGAACGTCACAGAAAAGCGCGATCTTCTTGCGCAGCGCCCAGGGGAGGGGCAGGGGGCAGCGAGCCACGATGAAGTCCGGCTGGATGCCCACGGCCCGCAGCTCCTTCACCGAGTGCTGGGTGGGCTTGGTCTTGAGCTCGCCGGTGGTGGAAAGCACCGGAACGTAGGCCAAATGCACCACCACCACGTCCTCACGGGGGAGTTCATCCCGCATTTGCCGGATCGCCTCCAGGTAGGGGAGACCCTCGATGTCGCCCACGGTTCCGCCCACCTCCACCACGACGACCGCGCTCCCCGTGACATCCAGCGCCTCCTTGATCCGGCTCTTGATCTCCTCGGTGACGTGAGGGATCACCTGTACGGTGTGACCCAAGTAGTCGCCCTTGCGCTCCCGTTGGATCACAGCCCAGTACACCTGGCCGGTGGTGAGGTAGTTGGCGCGGCTCAGGTCCTCATGGAGGAAGCGCTCGTAGTGGCCGATGTCCAGGTCCGTCTCCAGCCCGTCTTTGGTGACGAAAACCTCCCCATGTTCGTAGGGGTTCATGGTCCCAGCATCGACGTTCAGGTAGGGGTCGATCTTTTGGAGGGTGACCCGGACTCCGCGGCTGCGCAGGAGGCACCCCAATGAGGCGGTGAGCACCCCCTTGCCCAAGCCCGAGACCACGCCACCGGTGACGAAGACGTACTTGGCCAACGTTTACATTTTACGAAACGGCGCTCCTTGCACCAAATGAACGTCCGCCCGTATAATGGGCTTTAGAGGAGCGAGGAGATGGGAATCTTTCGCAGCGTTCTGTTGGCCCTTTTCTTTGTGGACTGTTTTGCTTTGGTCACCTTGGTGCTTCTGCACATGTCGGAGCACGCCACCCTGGGGGGAGCCTTTGGGGCGGGCATGTCCGCCACCGTGTTCGGCCGCGATGTCACCAAAGACCCCAAGAAGCTCCTCATCGGTGCTTTGGGCACAGCCTTTTTTGTCCTGGGCATCCTTTTGGTCATCCTTTAAGGAGGAACTGTGCCGCTCATCCAGGTCCAGGACCTGAAAACTTACTTTTACACTGAGGATGGGGTGGTCAAGGCCGTGGACGGCGTGTCCTTCAAGATCGAGCCCCAGCAGACCCTGGGTGTGGTCGGCGAGTCCGGGTGCGGGAAATCCGTGACAGCCCTCTCCATCATGGGGCTTGTGCCCATGCCCCCAGGCAAGATCGTGGGCGGGAACATCTACCTGTACAAAGACGGGAACACCGTGGATCTCACCACGTTGCACCCCAAGGGCAAGGAGTACCGCGCCATCCGGGGCCGAGAGATCGCCATGATCTTCCAGGAGCCCATGACCTCCCTGAACCCCGTGTTCACCGTGGGCTACCAGATCATGGAAGCGATCATGCTCCACCAGAAAGTCTCCAAGAAAGAGGCGCGCAAGAAAGCGATCGAGATGCTGCGCCAGGTGGGGATACCCGAGCCCGAGCAGCGGGTGGATGAATACCCCCACCAGCTTTCCGGGGGCATGCGCCAGCGGGCCATGATCGCCATGGCCCTCTCCTGCAACCCCTCCCTCCTCATTGCGGACGAGCCCACCACCGCGTTGGATGTGACCATTCAAGCTCAAGTCCTGGACCTCATGCGGGATCTTCAGCGGCGGTTCAAAATGGCCATCATGTTCATCACCCACAACCTGGGCGTGGTGGCGGAGATGTGCCAAGAGGTGGTGGTGATGTACTTGGGCAAGGTGGTGGAGCACGCCATGGTGCGTCCGTTGTTCCACGAGCCTAAACACCCCTATACCCAGGGACTCCTCAACTCCATTCCCTCTTTGGCCACGAAGAAGAAGCGGCTGGTGCCGATCACCGGGGTGGTGCCTGATCCGTTGGACGCGCCGCCCGGTTGCCCCTTCAACCCGCGTTGCCCACACGTGATGGAGATCTGCACGCGGGAGATGCCGCCGCTGCGGGAAGTGGCCGAAAACCATGAGGCCGCCTGCTGGTTGTATGCCTGAGGAGCGAGGACATGACCTCAAACAGCGACGTGGTCCTGCTTCGGGTTAATCGACTGAAGAAGTACTTCCCCGTGCGCCGAGGGGTGTTCCGCCGCATCGTGGGCTGGGTCAAGGCCGTGGACGAGGTGGACTTCTTCATCCGCGTGGGCGAGACCCTGGGGCTGGTGGGCGAGTCCGGCTGCGGCAAGACCACCTGTGCCCGCACCATCCTGCGCCTCATCGAGCCCACCTCCGGCGAGATCTGGTTTCGCTCCAAGCAGCTGGGCCGGGAGGTGGACGTCGTCCACGCGGATAAAAAGACCATGAAACTTTTGCGCCGGGAGATGCAGATCATCTTCCAGGACCCCTACTCCTCCCTGAACCCCCGCATGACCGTGGGCGACATCATCGGCGAGCCGTTGGTGGTGCACCGCGTGGCCAAGGGGCGGGAGCTGCGGGAACGGGTGGCCGAGCTGTTGGAGGCGGTGGGGCTGAAGCCCGAGCACATGCGCCGCTATCCCCACGAGTTCTCCGGGGGACAACGACAAAGGATCGGCATCGCCCGCGCGTTGGCCCTCAATCCTCAGCTCATCGTGTGCGATGAGCCCGTCTCCGCCTTGGACGTCTCCATCCAGGCCCAGATCCTGAACCTCCTGGAGGACCTCCAGGATCAATTTGGCCTCACCTATCTCTTCGTCGCTCACGACCTTTCGGTGGTGAAGCACATTTCGGATCGGGTGGCCGTGATGTACTTGGGTAAGATCGTGGAGCTCGCGGAAACCGAGGAGCTTTTCCTGCGGCCTCGCCACCCCTACACCGAGGCCCTTCTTTCCGCGGTGCCGGTGCCGGACCCGGATTACCAGGCCGAGCGCATCATCCTCCAGGGCGATGTGCCCAGCCCGGTCAACCCGCCCAAAGGGTGCCGGTTCCATCCGCGCTGCTCCTACGCCCAGGACGTCTGCTCCCGCGAGACACCGGAGCTGGTGGACCTGGGCGGCGAGCATTACGTGGCCTGTCATTTCGCGTCCCAGCTCACCCTGCGGGGCGTGAAGGTGGCGTGAAGGTCCTCCTGGGCACGGGAAATCCCGCCAAACTCGCGGAAATGCGGGAGATCCTGGGGGAAATCCCCGGGGTGGAATGGGTCTCGGCCGGAGAGCTCGGCCTTCCTGAGCCCAAAGAAGAGGGAAGCACCCTGGAAGAGAACGCGATCATCAAGGCGGTCACCTACGCCAAACTCTCGGGCCTGCCGGCGGTGGCGGAGGACACGGGGCTGGAGGTGGAGGCCCTGGACGGCGCTCCGGGGGTTCTCTCCTCGCGCTTTTCGGGGAAAGAAAAGGACTACGAGGCCAACAATCGCAAGCTCTTGGAGCTTTTGCAGGGGGTGGAGAACCGGCGGGCGCGGTTCCGCACCGTGGCCGTCCTGGCCCTCCCCGACGGACGCTTTTGGACGAACGAAGGGCTCCTAGAGGGGGAGATCGCCCGGGCACCGCGGGGCACGGGGGGCTTCGGCTACGATCCCCTGTTCATCCCCAAGGGCGGGACCCGCACCCTGGCCGAACTTTCTCCGGCGGAGAAGAACGCGATCTCCCACCGGCGTCGCGCCCTGGAGGGCCTGCGCCCGCTCCTCCGCGTCCTCGCGGAGAACCCGGAGCTACTCCTTTGACGGCGCGCCGGGCCAGACGGCCGAAACCCAACGGCAAAAGGCGGAAAGGCCCCGTTGGAACATGGCCTCGCGCTTGGCCCGCTTGTCCATTTTCCCCTCCAGCGGGGGGACCAGGCCCCAGTTGGCGCTCATGGGCTGGAAGTTCTCAGGCTGGGCGGTGGCCAAGAAGCGCACGAGCGCCCCGAGCATGCTCTCCGGCGGCGGGACCACAGGCTCCAGCCCCAAGACCCTCCGCCCCGCGTTGAGCCCCGCCAAAAAACCCGTGGCCGCGCTTTCGATGTACCCCTCCACCCCCGCCAACACCCCGGCCACGAACACTCCGGGGACGTCCCGAAGTTCCAGGGTAGCGTGCACGAGGCGGGGCGCGTTGAGGTAGGTGTTGCGGTGCATGACTCCGTAGCGCACGATCTCGGCGTTCTCCAGCCCGGGGATGCTCTGCACCACCTTTTTCTGGTCTGGCCATTTTAGCCCGGTCTGGAAGCCCACAAGGCTCCACAGCCGTCCTTCCCGATCCTCTTGGCGAAGCTGCACCACGGCGAAGGGCTCCTTGCCGGTGCGCGGGTCGATGAGGCCCACCGGCCGCAGGGGCCCAAACACGGGGGTGAGGTAGCCCCGCCGGGCCAGCTCCTCAATGGGGATGCAGCCCTCGAAGAAGCGGAGGTTTTCCCAGTCGTGGGGGGTGTGCTGCCGGGCCTGGGTGAGGACCTCGTAGAACCGGCGGTACTCCTCCTCCGTCATGGGGCAGTTGATGTAGTCCGGGCTTTGCTCGAAGCGCCCGCCCCGGAAACACTTCTCCATGTTGATGGTTTCTGCCAAGACCACCGGCGCTGCAGCATCGTAGAAGTACAAAAAATTGTCGCCCAGTCGGCGGCGCAGAGCCTCCGCTAAGGCGTCGGAGGTGAGGGGGCCGGTGGCCAGGATCGCCACCGGCTCCGGGATCTCCGTGACCTCCTCCCGCACGATCTCCACGTGGGGATGAGAGGAGAGCTTCTCGGTGATGTAGGCGCTGAAGAGCTCGCGATCCACGGCCAGCGCCGCGCCGGCCGGGACGCGAAAGCGATCCGCCGCCTCCAGGACCAGGCTTCCGGCGGCGCGAAGTTCCGCGTGCAGGAGCCCTTTGGCGTTGGCCGGCCCTTCCCCGCCCAGGGAGTTGGAGCACACCAGCTCCGCGAACTTGTCGGTGCGGTGAGCCGGGGTCATCCGAATAGGCCGCATCTCAAAAAGGCGCACCTTAAGGCCCAAACGGGCCAGGGTCCAGGCCGCCTCCGCCCCGGCCAGACCCGCGCCCACCACCTGCACCCCTGCCTGGGTCTGCATGCGCGCACCCCGCAAGAAAAGAAGTGGAGGCGAGCGGACTCGAACCGCCGACTTCCGGCTTGCAAAGCCGGCGCTCTCCCAGCTGAGCTACGCCCCCACTCACCCGAATGTAAACAGGCCCAGGTCCTCGCTCAACTTCCTCAGGCTGACCAAGCCTAAAAGGTGGCGATGAGGGTGGCCCCGAGGAGGCCGGCCCAGCGCAAGGGACTCCCGCCCAGAAGGATTGCGGCCTCCAGGTTCAACCCCCACTGCGGAGCCAGGGTGAGCCCAGCCTCCACCCGCGTCTTCCCGGTGAACGTGCCGGAGGCCCAGGACAAGCTTGACTCCATCTGGACGGGCCCCCACGGCGTGCGCCAAGCCCCCCGCCCCTGGGCCTTCACCCCCTCGGCAGGGCTCCAGGAGAGGCTGAGCTCATGACGATGCCCTCCGCCAAGCTCCCAGACCACCTGGACATCCAGGCTTTGGGACTCGCTCACTTGGAGCGGATAGCGTGGGTGACGCAGCATTTGTAGGGTGCGCTTGTAGGTGAGCGAAGGCCGCACATCTTTCCACGCCGTGGAGCTCCAGGAGGCGGATACCGTGAGGCGCGTGGCAGCGCGGTCGATCGCGGGCCGGAAGCTTTGGTCCATTCCCAGGCTGACCTGGACCAGGCTGGAGGCGAGTTCCGCGTTGGCCGTGAGGGTTCCCCGACCGCGGATCTCCGCGGGATTCAGGTCCAACGCGGCGGTGAGCCGGGAGGCCACTTTGCCCCAGCCCAGCGCCCAGGGGACAGGCCGCAGCTCTCCGGAAAGGGTCCGGCTCTGCGTCCAGCTCCCTTGTCCCACAGGGTGAGTGAACCGCTCCTCCCAGGACAGGCTCCATGCGAAGCCCGCGCCGCCGGAGAGACGGGCGGAGAGGGTGAGGCTTTCGGTGCCGGGCGCGCCGCGGGTGCGGTAAGGGCGATCCCAGGCCAGGCCCACCACAATGCCCGGCCACACGGTGTAGGTGACCCGCCCGCCCAAGCTTCCGGCCACGTAGACCTCCGGGAGCGTGAGCTTTCCGGAGACGCTGGCGGACCACGCCGGGTTTGGGCCGCTGTCCGCGCCGACCCGGAAATCCAGGCTGAGCATGGACGCTTTCCCCGAGGGTGAGAGCGTTGGGGTGAAGCTGAACGACACGTTCCAGGGGCCCTTCCAAGTGCCCTCCAAACCACCCGCGAGCCGAAGCTTGGGCTGGGTGGTGATCTCCGTGAGATCGGCCCGGGCGCGCACCCCCAGGGTCCAGGCGTCCTGGACGTAGCGGCCGGAAAGGCTTAGCCCATGCACATCCGTACGGCTGCTGTAGCCGATCTCCTCATAACCGGGGAACTGGGAATACAACGCAACCTGCCATTCCCATCCTGGGAGCTTTCGGGACAGGGTGAGGCTGGCCGCGGGGCCCAGGCGGACGCGACCTTCCCGCGGGGGGTCCGCGAAGTGCGTGAGGTCCCGGCCATCGATTTTGGTTTGCGCCTGGGTGAAGCGCTGAACTTGGGGGGCCACCTGCCACAGGTCAAGGCGGAAGTGCTCATCGGCGGCAGACCCCGCCCAGAGGGACCCGGCGGCCACACCCAGAGCGGTGAAATCGCCGGACAGCACCTGCTCCCCTTCGCGAAAGACCCCTCTGGACGTGGCGTACCAAACCGCGCCCTCCTCCAGGGCCAACGCCCGCACGGGCTCACCATACGCCAGCCAGCCCGCGCCTTGGCCATCCCGTAGAACCCGCACGCCTTGTCCTGTGGCCACAACAAGCTCCGAGGGCCGGGCCAGCAGCGCAAAAACTTCCTCCGACAGGATCTCCTGCCAAGCCTCGGAGTCCAGGCGGAACAGGCCCGCCGAGGTTCCCAAGAACAGCCCCTCCGCCCAAAGGAGCGCCCGCGGTTCACCCCGAGGAAGGGGAAGGCGTCTCCACTGCGCGGGCTCGGTGATCTCCCCGAGAACGCCCACCAAAAGCTCGGCCTCCGTGGCCAGGTACACCCGTTCTCCGTCCCAAGCCATAGCGAGGATGCGCGTCCCCCTGATCCTTTCCGAGCGGTTTCTGTTCCAGTCGCTCGCATAAAGGCGAACCCAGCTGCGAACCCTGTCCAGCGCGTTGGGTTCGGAAAGGTCGACCACGGTGAGGCCGGAGTCCGTGCCGATGAGGAGCTTGCCGGGCACAGGGAGGAGGGCGAGGGCCGCTTGTCCAGCCAGACCCTGCGCGCTCCCGTAGTGGGCAAACCGGCCGGACTGGTACACCGTGATCCCGTTTTGGTGAGCGAAAACCGCGGCCTCCTCCGGTCCTAAGCGAACGGGAGCGATGGCATTGATGCGGTTGGGCCCAGGGATGCGCTCACCAAGGTCTGGCGGGAACACGTTTTCGGAGAAACCCAAACGCGCGGAGTACTGCCAGGGCCCAAGCTCCCCCTGCCAGGAGAGGGCCAAGATGGAGTGGGTGTTGGGCATGGTGCGGGAGGTGGGGGTGGGCATGCCCACGTCGGTGGCCTGGTAGACGCCGAGGCGGGCTGAGCCCAGCTCCAACGTCGCGCCCAAAAAGTAGCGCTCGTACTCCACGGGAACGCCCAGGGCTCCCCGCTGACGCTCGAAATCCACGCGCACCACGTCCCCAGCGCCCACGCTGCGGAACAGGGTGAGCAGGCCCACCTCGTAATCGACCGTGTAATCCGTGTTGCGGACCAAAAGCTCGCCGTTCAGGTACACGCGCTCCGAGCCGGGAAGGACGGACAGTCCCAGGGAGTACACGCCGGCCGTGCGGGTGTACTCGAAGACCACCCGGATCGCTGCACCGGGCCGGAAGAACTCCCCAGGGAAGTCCAAGCCCAAGACCCCCTCCGCGGAGAAGAGCTTGTAGCTGTAGGGAGCAAGCGCAGGGTCGGTGAGGTCGCGAAAGTCCTGCTCGCCTGGAAGGCGCACGAAAAGGGAGACCTGCTGGACGTTGGGCTCACCCAGGTAGAGGAACCGCCGGCGCTGGGCTTGGGGCAAGGGATAGTCCTCCTCGTCCACGACCAGGCTTGTGAGGCGCGAAAGCTCCGTAAGGAACGCGGCCTCCAGGTCGCTATCCCACACAAACGGGTAGGTTTTCTTGGCCTTTCCCGTGAGGCCCTGAGCGGCGTTGTACAAGTCCAAAAGATCCAAGACTCGGTTGCGCAGGATCACCCGGGGCTCCTGGCGAAGGAGGAGGAAGAAGGAGTCCCCGTCCTGCACCACGAGATAGGCGCCGGAGGGCAGATCCCAGGCGGGCCGTCTTTGCGCCAGCTCCGCAAGATACCCCAGACCCCAATCGCTCAGGAACCTTTGCCACTCTTGGTCGACGCGGAAGCGAAATCGGGGCTTAGAAAAACCCTCCACAAACGGAAGCCGCAGCCTAAAGAACCAAAGGCCTTCCACGGAGAGGGGGTAGGGCGCGGGAAGCCAGGGCTGGGCGGGGTCCTCGTAGGAAAAGGTGCGTTCCGCTTGGGCCACCTCACCGCGGAAGGTGAGGGATTCGGAGATGCCCTCCAAGCGGGCCACCAACCCCTGCAGCTTCACGCCATCCCGGCCCAAGGACACGCGCGCTCCCAGAACGCGTTTGTTGTACACCCCCAACGCGTCGCCTTCGCCGCCCACCACGAAACGGCCCAGCTCGGCATACCAGGGCTTGCGGTCCAGGATGACCAGGAAGTCTTGGAATCCCGGCCCCAACTGGTCGTTGAAGCTGGCCCGAATGGTGAGGAAATCCATCACCGTGCCCTCGATCTGAGCCCAAAGGGACTGGGTCAGCGTGAAGCCGCCAGCTTCCAGCCGCTCCAAAGCGAGGAGGGTGGGGTCACCCACGCCCACCCGCAGGCCCCAGGTCTTCTGGCCCGTGACCTTGATGGTGAACGCTTCTTGCGGGGCCTCTTGGGCCAGGCCCACGGCGACGATCACTCCAAGAGCCAAAAGAACGCGGATCATGGCCATCGCACGGCTAAGGATACGCGAAAGCTCAAAGGAAGAGAGGCATGGCTGAGGAAGGCCCACTCCAAGCGAAACGAGGACCAGGCGAGGCTACCCCCCAGGGCCAACCCCGTGCTCCCCAAGCTGGCTGCCAGGGCCAAGGCGCCCGCGTCCAGGGCCAGCGCGCCGGCGTAGCGCGGCAGCGTGAGAAGATCCAAGGCAGCTGCGCCCACATAAAGGTGAAGGCCGAACAGGCGCACCGGGAGCACGACGGCCCCGGAAAGATCCCAGGGCCAGGGCTCCTCGGCGAAAGCCGGCTTGGACCACACGTTTTTCACGACCCCTCCCAGCCAGAGGAACCCTTGCCAAAGGAAGCCCAGGTCCAGGGCGGCGCCCAAGCCCGTTCCAGGCTGGGACAGGTGCAGAGCGCGCACCCGGCCGCCCAAGCCCAAACTGCCCACGACCAGACCGAGGGCGAGGGCACCTCCTTCCGCCCGGTAGGCAAGCCCAGGCCCGATTTCGGCATAAAACAGAAACGCCTCGGCGGCCACACCGGACCCGGAAAGGGCGAGATGGCCCAGATGCCCAGCCCCAAAGGGCGAAAGATAGGTGGAGACGAGCTCCCATCCCTCTCGGAACCCCAAGGCGCCTGGATTGGAAAAGGCTGAAGGCAAGGCCAAGTCCACCCCGGAGAGGGCCGAGG
>CALKFO010000117.1 GCA_938084765.1 Candidatus Bipolaricaulota bacterium
GGCGCGCACCAGGCGCTGGCGCCCGATCTCGTCCAGGGGCGTGTGGATGTTCATGTACGCAAGACCCAGGCCCCGGGCGAAGGAGGGGAGGCGGAGATAATTGCGGGCGTGGTTGTGAAGAAGGTTTTCCCGGACGAGCTCAGCTGCGGCGGCCTGGGCCACGTCCTCGGGAACGCCATAGCTCCGCAGGAGTTCAGCCTGGCGCAGGAGAACCTGCCAGAAGTTCAATGCCGCCGGCCCTCCGGGCGGATGATGGGTGATCACCAGGTCAAACCCCTCCTGTTTGGCCCAAAGGAGCTCCGGGCCCTCCAGATCAATCCCCACCAGCACGCGCTGTACCTGTTCGCTTGGGACGTGTATGGCGCTGTCGGCGGGCACCTCAGAAAGCCCGGCCAAGTCCAAGGCAAGCTGCATGATCTCCGCTGTTCCCATGGAGACCCCTTTCCTGGCAAGCATGTGCAGCAGTTTAAACCGTAAAAGTGCTACGCACCATGCCCCCAGAGGCGAGGAAGAACAGCCGAGCCGTTTCCTCGAGTTTCTCCGCATGGAGGAGGGCGTGGCGAAGGGTGGGGCCCACGGCCACCGCGCCATGGTGGGAAAGGAGCACCGCACGGCGGTCGGCCAGGGCCACCACGGCGTGGTGGGCGAGCTCCCAGGTGCCGGGCGGAGCGTGCTCCGCCACCGGGATCTCTGAGCCAAACAGGATTTTCCCCTCATCCGGCAGCACGGGAAGGGCGCGGCCCAAACAGGCGAACGCCGTGGCGTAAGGCGAATGAGTGTGCACCACGGCCCGCACATCCGTTCTGGCCCGATGGATGGCCACATGGAGCCTCCACTCCGAGGACGGAAAACCTCGGCCGTGCACCCGCCCCGCGAGGTCCAAAGTCACGATCTCACCGGGACCCACCTCTTCCCAGGGAACCCCAGTGGGCGTGATGAGGATCGCGTCGCCCACGCGCAGGGAGACGTTGCCTGAGCTTCCCGTGATCAACCCATGTGCGCCCAGCCAGCGGTAGGCCTGGGCCACCTTAACCCGAAAGGGTCGCAGGGATCGTGTGCACATAGGGAGGCCGGATCACTCCCTTTTCGGTCACGAAGGCGGTGACGAGCTCCGCGGGGGTGAGATCGAAGGCGGGGTTCCAGGCCCGGGCACCCGGAGGGGCGAACCGGCACCCATAGGGCTCCAAGACCTCCTCCTCCGCCCGTTCCTCGATGGGGATGGCTTCACCCGAGGGAAGGGCGAGATCAAAGCTGGAGGAGGGGGCCACCACATAGAAGGGCACCCCATGTCTTTGGGCCAGCACGGCGAGGACGTAGGTGCCCACTTTGTTGGCGAAATCGCCGTTTTTGGCGATGCGGTCAGCGCCCACGAGGACAGCGTCCACCTCTCCCCGACGAAAGAGGAGTCCTGCGGCGGAATCCGCGATGAGCCGAAAAGGGATGCCCTCCCGCCCAAGCTCCCAGGCGGTGAGGCGGGCGCCTTGTAAAACAGGCCGGGTCTCGCAGGCGTAGACCATCCCCAGCTTTTCTTGGGCGAAAGCGGTGCGGATGACGCCCAGGGCGGTGCCGTGGCCGCCCGTGGCCAACGCGCCGGTGTTGCAGAGGGTGAGCACCCGGGCGCCCGCGGGAAGAAGCGCCGCCCCCAGCTCCCCCATCCGTAAATTCGCGGCGATGTCCTCCTCGTGAATCCCCTTGGCCTCCGCAAGAAGGGTAGGGAAAAGCTCTTGCTCGTCTTGACAGGCCTGCAAAGCTCGGGTCATGCGCGCCAAGGCCCAAAAGAGGTTCACCGCGGTGGGCCGCGTCCGCGCCAGGCCCTCCTGGGCCTCCTGGAACTCCTGGGCGGGGGTATGACCGGGCTTGGGCCGCAGCACAGCCAAGACCAGCCCATACGCGGCGGCGATGCCGATGGCCGGTGCACCCCGCACCCGCAAGCTCCGGATGGCCTCCGCTACCTCCTCCCACGTCCGCAACCGAAGCCAACGCTCCTCCCAGGGAAGCCGGGTTTGGTCCAAAAGGACGAGGTGGTCCTCCTCCCAAAACAGCGGCCGGAATACAGTCATTCGCGGCGATAGGGCTGGCCCAGGGCCTTGGGAAAGCGGGCCCGACCGATGGCCAACGCCACCACCAGGAGCGTGGCCACATACGGAATCATGCGGATGAACTGGTACGGCACTCCGGCGGAGAGGCCCGCTACGGCGGAAAGCTCGTGCCCTAGGGCATCAAAGTAACCGAAGAGGAAGCCGCCCAGGAGGGCCAGAAGCGGATTGAGTTTGCTGAACACCACGTTGGCCAGGGCGATGAACCCCCGACCCGTGGGGAGGGTAGCGCTCACCGTGTGCAGCCAATCCAGGCTCAGGTAAGCGCCGGCCAGCCCGCTCAGGGCCCCTCCGTACACCACGGCAAAAAGGCGCAACCGCTCCACCGGAACGCCCACGACGTCGGCGCTCATGGGGTTTTCGCCCACGGCCCGCACCCGCAGCCCCAGGGCCGTGCGAAAGAGCAACCACCAGGTCAGGAC
>CALKFO010000118.1 GCA_938084765.1 Candidatus Bipolaricaulota bacterium
CCTGGTAGAGGGCCTTGGATAGGCCGGAGTCCGCGATGTGCTTGGGCAAAAACAGGATCGTGGGGATGCCCCCCATGCTCAGGCGCTGGTAGAGGGTGGGGACGGAGAGAATTTTTTCCGGCTCCAAGCCGAGCTTCTCCAAAGCGTTTTCCCGAGTGCCCGGCAGGGCCAGCTTGATCATGTCCACCACCGCGCCCAGCTCCGGCCGGAAGAGGCGGTACCCCAGAACCCCGTGCACCGCGGGGCTTTCCCCGCTGGAGAGGGTGCTCAGGGCCGCGGTGGTCGTGGTGGGAAAGACGGAAGTAAGGGGCAGGTAAACGCCCTGCTCCACAAATGGCTCCAGATCCACCACGCCCTCCGCACGCAAAAGTTCCAGGCGCCGGTAACCCACGCCGTCCAGGATCACGCTCACCACACAGTCGGCCGTAGGAAGTCCCAGCTCCTCGCGCAGTCCGGGCCGGGCCGGCCGCAGTCCAAACACCTCCTCGATGGTGGCTGGCACAGAGGAGATGCAATACCGCTCATAGTGGGGACGGGTTCCCCCTGTGTCCGCAAGGATCCTGTCCAAAACCGGTTGCCCCAGCTCCATAGCGCGGGCATTATAACGGGTGGCGGGTTCTCCCCAGGAAAGGAGGGATCAGCTGTGGCGGACTGCCCGAGCCTCAAGAAGAATCTGGCGCGTTGTCCTTGTACGTGGCCCCAGTGCTCGCGCAAGGGCAGGTGCTGCGAATGTCTCCACTACCATCTGGCTCACCGTGAGCTTCCCGCCTGCTTCTTCCCGCCGGAGGTGGAGCGCACCTACGATCGCTCCTTCGAGCGGTTCGCTGCGTTGCATAAATGAAGAACCGCCTCGTGGCCAAGATCCTCTACGAGGTGGCCGATCTCCTGGAGCTGGAGGGGGTGGAGTTTAAGCCCCGCGCGTATCGGCGGGCCGCCCAGGCCGTGGAGTCCTGTCCCGTGCCCATCGAGGACCTGGTGGAGCAGGGGCGGCTCCAGGAGCTCGCGGGCGTGGGCGAGTCCATCGCCAAAAAGATCGAAGAAATCGTGAAAACCGGGAAACTCGCCCTCCATGAGGAGCTCAAGGCCAAGCTGCCCGTGGACCTCTACGCCCTCACCCAGGTGGAGGGTGTGGGCCCCAAAACCGTGAAACTCCTGTACGAGGCCCTGGGCGTGCGCACATTGGAAGATCTGGAGCGGGTGGCAAGGGAGGGGAGGATCCGGCAGGTCAAGGGATTGGGCCCCAAGATCGAGGAGAAGATCCTGCGCGGGCTTCAGGAGGCCCGGGGCGCGGAAAAACGCGAGCTTTTGGGTCATGCCCTGCCTTTGGCCCGTTACCTTTGTCGAAAGCTTATGGCGAGCGGTCTGGTCCAGCGGGTGGAGCCGGCCGGCTCCCTCCGCCGGGGAAAGGAGACGGTGGGCGACCTCGACCTCCTGGCCATTTCCGACCGACCGGAGGAGGCGGCCCGGGCCTTCTGTGGCCTTCCTGAGGTAGAAGAGATCCTGGCCCAGGGGCCCAAGAAGTCTTCCGTGCGGCTCCAGGGTGGGCTACAAGCGGATTTGCGCATTGTGCCCTCGGAATCCTTTGGCGCTGCCCTCCAGTATTTCACGGGCTCCAAGGCCCACAACATCCGCCTCAGGGAGCGGGCCGTGGCTCGGGGCTGGAAGCTCAACGAGTACGGGCTTTTCGACGAGCACGACCGGATGATCGCTGGCCGCACGGAGGAGGAAATTTACCAGGCCTTGGGCCTGGCCTGGATCCCGCCGGAGCTCCGTGAGGACCAGGGCGAGATCCAGGCCGCGGAGGCCGGGGCCCTCCCCCGCCTCGTGACCCTTGGGGAGATCCTCGCCGACCTCCATGTGCACACGGACTGGTCGGATGGAAAGATGACCTTGAGCGAGGCCGTGGAGGCCGCGCGGGCCCGCGGACTCCGTTACCTGGCCATCACTGACCACCTGCGCTTTGCCCAGGCCATTCCTGGCCTCTCCCCTGATGACCTGCGCCGCCAGATCGCCGAGATCCACAAGCTCAACGAGGGGCTGAGGGACTTCCGGATCCTGTGCGGTGTGGAGGCCAACATCGCCAAGGACGGCACGGTGGACGTGCCGCGGGATCTTCTTTCTGAGCTTGATCTGGTGATTGCCTCCGTCCACACCCACTTCCGGCTTTCCAAAAAGGAGATGACGGAAAGGCTGGTGCGGGCGGTGGAGGATGAAGGGGTGGACGTTTTGGGGCATCCCACGGGGAGGCTCATCGGCGAGCGGTCGGCGTATGAGGCGGATTGGGACGAGGTTTTCCGCCGGGCGGCCAAGGCCGGCACCGCTTTGGAGGTGAACGCCAACCCCCAGCGCTTGGACCTTCCCGCGGATCTCATCCGTCGTGCCCTCGACTACGGGGTGCGCTTCCTTTTGGGCACAGACGCCCATGCGCCCGAGCACCTCGATTTCCTGGAGTACGGGGTCCTGACCCTGCGGCGCGGCTGGGCCGAAGCCACGGATGTGCTCAATACCCTCCCTGTGGAGGCCTTCCTCTCCGCGTTGAAAAGGGGACGCTAGGCGTGTGTCGGATGCTTGGGGTGTGGAGCCGCGAGTCTTTTCTCGTTCGGCATTGGCTTATGGACGTCTCGCCCGGCCTTTTGGGGCTGAGCCTCGCTGGCCAAAAGGCTCCGCACCGCGATGGCCTGGGCTACGCCTTCCGTGAGCCCTCGGGACGTTGGAAGCTTTTTCGCTTTGGCCCGGAAGCCCTGACCCAAACGGGGATTCCTGGCCCGGTCGATTCCCCAGCTCTCCTGTTGGTTGCGCATGCCCGCAAATCCTCCCCTGAATATCAAAAGTTTCGGGGAGGCCTTTACGCCCAGCCTTTCTACTACGATGGCCTTTTCCTTTGCCACAACGGCACGGTGAGGGACGTGGAGCGGCTGGGGATCTCGGAAGGAACGGATTCCTGGCGGATCCTCGTTTGGCTTTCCCGGCGCTGGCAGCCCCGCACCCCGGAGAAACTCCAGGAATGCTTGGCCGAGCTTCTTGAGCGTCTGCGCGATTACTCCGCCTTGAACCTCCTTCTCTCCGATGGAGAGAACTTATACGCGCTCTGCGCTTACACCCAG
>CALKFO010000119.1 GCA_938084765.1 Candidatus Bipolaricaulota bacterium
GGGCGTTGAGAAGGCTCGTGCCCACACCCTTAGGCCAATACCGCCTCTCCGGAACAAAAGCGCAAAGGATCTGCACGAAGTTAAGCTCGGGGTGAATCTGGCATTGAAGAAGGCCGGCGGGTTCTTCCCCAAGGTAGGCAATCTTGGCAAAAGGCTCACCCCTCCGCAGCTTCCCCGCAGCCCGAGCCGCCTTCATGGCCACGCCTTTGCGAAACACGGGGTCTTCCTCACGACCTTTGGGCACACAAAGCCAGGCCAGATCGTCTATTGTTTCCTTACGAACCTCTTCAACCCTGACCTCTTTCAAAATGCCCCCTTTTAGCGCACGATCCAGACGCGGGTTTCGTCCAGGCGGGCGCGGCCGGAGGAGGCTCGGCGCAGGCGGTCCATGATGGCCAGGCCCAGCCCCCGTTCGGGCACGGGCTCGGCCACGATGGCCGCAAGCCCAGCCCGATCGAGCTTGCGCAGGAGCGCGAAAAACCGGGCCGCAGCTTCCACCAAATCCCCGCGTGCGGAGAGCACCTCCACCTGGGCAAACCCTTCCCAGGCCTGCTGGAAGGCCAGGAAGCCGCAGCGGCTTCGCTCCAAGGCCTCGCCGCCTGCGGGCGCACCCCTTTCCCAAAGAAAAAGCGGGGTGGACGGCCGATAGTGCCGGGGAAGGGTGCCTGGGGAGGCGGAGGGGCCCTGGGGCGGCTCCACCCGCAAGTCGGGGATGTATTCCCGCAAAGCTTCAATGGGTGTTCCGCCGGGCCGCAGGACCCGGGGCGGGTTCTCCACAAGGGAAACGACCGTGGACTCGATGCCCACGGGCGTGGCCCCACCGGCGAGCACGGCATCGATGGCCTCCCCAAGCTGCTCGAGCACGGCCTCGTGGTGGGTGGGCGAAAGCCTTCCGAACCGGTTAGCGCTGGGCGCGGCGATGGGCACCCCCGCCTCCCGGATCAGGGCCAGGGCCACGGGATGCGCGGGCATGCGCACCGCCACCGTGGGAAGACCGGCGGTCACGATGTCCGGCACCACATCCTGTTTGGGCAAAACCAGCGTGAGGGGCCCGGGCCAGAAGCGCTCCATGAGCTTCTGGGCCAAGGGGGGGACCTCCCGCCAAAGCTTCGCGGCCTCGCCAGGGTCCGCCACGTGCACGATGACGGGGTCAAAGCTGGGCCGGCCTTTGGCCGCGAACACCTTGGCCACCGCCTCGGCCCAAAGGGCATTAGCGCCCAAGCCGTACACCGTCTCCGTGGGGAAGGCCACAAGGCCGCCTGCCCGCAGGATGGCGGCGGCCCGTTCGATTCCCGCGGGATCTACGCCCAAAACCTCGGCCATGCCGCCTTATCCTAACGAAAAGGTTGTTCAAGGCCTAGGTCCTTTATAATGGCCGTGACATGTTGGATCTGATCGTGCAGGGCGGGCCGATTTTCGGGCATCCGGAGGCGGATGCCGTGGGGGTGCGCTGCGGGCGCATCGTGGCCGTGGGCCGGGCCCAAGAGCTTTCGCCCCTGCGGGACCCAAAAACCCAGGTCTTTCGCCTGGAAGGACGCCCCCTCCTCCCCGGATTCTTCGATGCCCATGTGCACTTCCTCAAGGTTGGTTTGGATCGCACGTTTTTTGTGGACCTATCCAGCACCCGGACGCTGGGGGAGGCCCTGGACCTCCTGCGGGCCCGGGCCCAGGAACGGCCGGGCGAGTGGGTGGTGGGCCGGGGTTGGGACGAGTCCCGCTGGCCAGAAAAGCGCTATCTGGAAAGGTCGGACCTGGACCGGGCCGTACCCAAACAGCCTTGTTGCGCGGTGCGCGTGGACGGCCACATGATGGTGGCCAATACCCTGGCGTTGGCCCGCTGCCTCCGCCCAGAAGGGGAACTTGTGGATCGCGAGCGCGGCTTCCTCTTCGAGGACGCGGTCGCCGAGGTCCTGTCCTTCGTGCGCCCAAGTCAGGAGACCTTGGTGGAGGCGGTGGCCGAGGCTTCCCGCTACGCAGCCTCTTTAGGGATCGCCTCTGTGGCGGACATGGACACGGAGGCTCGGGCCTGGCGGGCCTACGCCATCGCCGAGCGGCGCGGTCTCCTTAAAACCCGCGTCTTCGCCTACATGAAAGCTGATCTTCTCCCTCATCTGACGGCCCTCGGCATCCGGCGCGGGTTCGGCTCCCCCTATTTGCGCATCGCGGGAGTGAAGATGTTTGTGGACGGCTCCATCGGCGCCAAAACCGCCGCCCTGTTCGAGCCCTACCGCGGGGAAATGGGGAAAGGCCGGGTCCTCTTGGGTCGGGGAGAGCTGGCCCGCCTTTGGCGCAAGGTTATGGAGGCGGAACTCCAGCTGGCGGTGCATGCCATCGGCGACCGGGCCATTGAAGAGGTGCTCGCCGCCGCGCGCTTGAGCGGCGTGGGCCTGCATGACCGCCACCGCGTGGAGCACCTCGAGCTTCCCACGCCCCACCAGCTGGATCGCCTAAAGGAATTGGGCCTGGTGGCCTCCATGCAGCCCAACTTCCTCCAGTGGTCCGGCCCAGGACGAATGTACGAGGATCGG
>CALKFO010000120.1 GCA_938084765.1 Candidatus Bipolaricaulota bacterium
CGCAAGGCCCAAAAGGTCTTCCCCTTCGGCCCTGCCCTGCGGCCCGTGGAGGAGCGCCGGGATTTCCGGCCCGTGGAGCTCCCCTTCAGTTCGGATCTGGCCCAAAAGGAGGCGGAGCGCTGCCTCCAGTGCCGGCTCATCTGTGACAAATGCGTCGAGGTCTGCCCTAACCGGGCCAACGTGGTCTACCGCGTGCCCACGGGCACCTGGCGCGTTCCCCATCTGGCCGTGAGGGATGGCCAGCTCACCGTGGTGTCCGAGGAGGAGTTCCGCGTCACCCAGGAGCGCCAGATCCTCCATCTCGATGATCTCTGCAACGACTGCGGCAACTGCGCCACGTTCTGCGTGCACGAGGGCAAGCCCTACCAAGACAAGCCCCGGCTCTACTTCCGGCTGGAAACCTGGCGCAAAGAGGAAGGAAATGCCTTCATCCTCCTCAACGGCGTCCTCCATCGGCGGGAGCGGGGTGAGGAGGCGCGGCTGTGGCGTGAGGGCGCAACCTTGGTGTTCGAGGATCCGTTTGTGCGCGTCCGGCTCTCCCCGGATCTTGCGGTGCGGGAGCTGGAGCTGCGGCGAGAGTTTGGGGGCACGCGGTCCCTGCGGCCGGCCTGGGAAATGGCCCTCCTGTTCCGGGCCCTGCAGGAAAGCCTGGCCCACCTGTGGGAGGTGAGCCGTGCCTGAGCCGAAGAGCTTGCGTTGCCCCACCTGTGGCCGGGAGTTCCCGCCCTGGTCGGTGGACTACTTCTGCCCGGACTGCGGCTTCCCCGCGGGGAACCTGGAGGTCCTTTATCCCTACGTCCAGGTGGGCCTGGGCTTCCCGCGGGCGGAGGCGTTCTCCCTTTGGCGCTATGAGGCGCTTCTTCCTGTGGGGGAGGAGCATGCGGTGCCGTTGCGCGCCGGCGGCACGCCCCTTTACCCCTGGCCCAAGGCCGCCCGCAAGCTCGGACTCGGTGGGGTGTGGATCAAGGACGACACCCTCCAGCCCACAGCTTCCTGCAAGGACCGGGGCACGGCCCTGGCCGTGGCCGTGGCCAGAAAGCTCGGGAGAAAAGCGCTTTCTTGTGCCTCCACCGGGAACGCCGCCAGCTCCCTGGCGGGGTTTTGCGCGGCCGGAGGGATCCCCTGCTACATCTTCGTGCCCAAGGCCGCGCCGGCCCCGAAGATCGCCCAGCTCATGGCCTTCGGCGCCCACGTGTTCCGCGTGGACGGCACCTACGACCAGGCCTTCTCCCTGGCCTTGGCCGCCTCCCAGGAGTTCGGCTGGTACAACCGCTCCGATGGCCTCAACCCCATGGTGGTGGAGGGGAATAAGACGGTATCCTTCGAGATCTGGGAGGGATTGGGCGAGGTTCCGGAGGCGGTGGTGGTGGCCGTGGGCGATGGTGCGGTCATTGCTGGGGTGTGCAAGGGCTTTTTGGAGCTGCGGGCGGCGGGCTTGGCCTCCCGGGTGCCGAGGGTGTTCGGCGTTCAGGCGGCCGGGGCCGCCGCCGTGGCCCACGCCTTCGGCCGCTACCAGCGGGGGGAGCCCATCCTCCCCGCCGAGGAGCCCGCGGACACGCTCGCCGACTCCATCCGCGTGGGAAAACCCGCGGACGTGGTGAAAGCCGTAAAGTACGTGGCGGAGACCGCGGGGGGATACGTGACCGTGAGCGACGAGGAGCTTCTCTCCGCTGCCCGGGACCTGGCGAGCCAAGCCGGGGTGTTCGCCGAGCCCGCGGGCGCCGCCCCGTATGCCGCTTTGCTCCGGCTGGTGAAAGAGGGCATCCTTGGCCGCGAGGACCGCGTGGTTCTCATCATCACCGGTTCCGGCCTCAAGGATCCGCAGGGCGTGACGCAGGGGCTGCCCGAGCCGCCCCTCATCCGACCGGATCTGGAGGCCGTACGGAAGGCGGTGGAAAAGTGCGCCTGAGATTTCGGTTGAACGGGCGGGATGTGGAGCTGGACGTTCCTCCCGGCCGGCGACTTTTGGATCTCCTCCGGGAGGATTTGGGCCTCATCGGGACGAAGGAGGGCTGTGGCGAAGGCGAGTGCGGCGCCTGCACGGTGGTCGTGGACGGCCAGCCCCGCCTCTCTTGCCTCACCTTGGCCATCCACGTGGAGGGGAAGGAGGTGCTCACCGTGGAGGGGCTGGCCCAACGTGGGGGCCTCCACCCCCTGCAGGAGGCGTTCGTGGAAACGGCGGGGGTCCAGTGCGGGTTCTGCACCCCGGGCTTCCTCATGGCCGCCTATGCCCTTCTTTTGCGCAATCCCCATCCCACGCCGGCGGAAGTGCGGGAGTGGCTTTCCGGGAATCTCTGTCGGTGTACGGGGTACAAGCAGATTGAGGAAGCGGTGCTGCGGGCGGCGGAAAAGTTGAGGCATGTCCAGGAGGCCTGAGGTGGCGGGGGTGGTGCTGGCGGCCGGACCGGGTCGACGCCTGGGCCTCCCCATCCCCAAGCCCCTCCTGCCCGTGCAGGGGAAACCCATGCTGGCTTGGGTTCTGGACCTGGTGGAGCGCCTGCCTCTGGCGGAACGGGTGCTCGTGGTGGGCGCCCAGGCTTCGGAAGTCGTGGCTGCCCTCTTTTCCGGGGTGCCCGCGGGGCAGGCGGACCAAAGCCCCGAACTTTGGGCCCGCCGGGGAGGGGTGACCTGGCGCATCCTGTACAACCCGGATTGGCCGGAGGGGATGGGGGCGTCGTTGCGGCGGGCGGCCCAAGCCCTCCCCATCGGGATGCTGGTGTTTTTGGCGGACATGCCCTTCGTGCCCGAGAAGGCCGCCCAGGCCGTCCTGGACCGCGCAGGAGATCACCCCGTCGCTCCGGGTTTCCAGGGGCAACGGGGGTTTCCCGTGTACCTCCCCGCCTCTTTGCGTCCGCAGCTTCTGGCGCTGCGGGGCGATGTGGGTGCGCGGGGTCTCCTCCGCGACTGCGAGCTCATCCCTTGGGACCACCCGGGCGTGATCCAGGATGTGGATGAGATTGGGGATCTAGGGGGTGACGGCTGATGCGTCCCATTCCGGCCGTGAAGCCCAAGGACCTTTCTGAGGCCCTGCAGTACCTGGCGGAAGGGGGGAAGCCTCTTGCCGGCGGGACGGACGTGCTTGTGGCCATCCGCAAGGGTCAGGAAAGGCCGAAGCTTTTGGTGTACGTGGGCGAGCTTCCGGAGCTGCGGATCCTGCGGGACACAGGGGAGGGGCTGGAGGTGGGCGCGGCCCTCACCCATGCCGAGCTCCTTGCCCATCCGGCCACGGAGCGGCTTCCCATCCTGAGGCAGGTTCTGCGCACCATCGGCTCCCCCGCCATTCGGGCCATGGGGACCCTGGGCGGGAACCTGGTGACGGCCTCGCCCGCGGGCGATAGCCTTGTGGCGCTTTACCTTTTGGAGGCCCGGGTGCGCCTCGTGGGCCCGGGGGGCGAGCGGGACCTTCCCGTTGGGGAGTTCATCCGCGGTCCGCGCCAGACGGCCTTGGCCCCTGGGGAGCTCGTGCGCTCCGTGTTCCTTCCCTATCCCCCGGGCCAGCCCCACAGTTTTTTCCGCAAGGTCGGGCGGAGGCGGGCCCTGGTGATCGCCGTGGCCTCGTTGGGCGCCCTGGTGTGGGTGCGCGATGGTCGGGTGGAGCGGGCTCGGCTGGCCCTGGGCTCGGTGGCGCCCACGGTGCTGCGGCCCCGGGCGGTGGAGGAGGCCCTGGTGGGCCGGCCCGTGGCACCGGAGGCCTGGGAGGACCTGGTCCCCCTGCTCTCCGCGGCCACCCAGCCCATCTCCGACCTGCGGGCTTCCGCGGACTACCGCCGCAAGGTGGCCGGTCAGCTGCTTCTGGCCTTGGCCCAGGCCCTCCCGTCGCCGGCCTAGCACCAAGGGGCGCCCTGGGTTATCCTCTCTTTCCCGTTCCTCGGCGAGGGGCAAGCCGATGCGCGAGCATATAGAGCGGGTGCTTTTTTCTGCGGAGGAGATCCAAAGGCGGGTGTGGGAGCTGGGCGCCCAGATTTCCCGGGACTATCGCCATGGCGGCAAGAAGGACCCCTTCGGCCGGCCGCTCCTCGTGGTGGGCCTCCTCAAGGGAGCCCTGCCCTTCATGGCCGACCTCATCCGGGCCATGGATATTCCCATCCATTACGACTTCATGGCCGTCTCCAGCTACCGCAACGGCACCAGCCCGGGAGAGGTGCGGGTCCTCAAGGACCTCGACTGCGCCATTGGCCGCCGCGATGTTCTCGTCGTGGAGGACATCGTGGACACTGGCCACACCCTCCGCCACATCCTGCGCAGCCTCCAGGCCCGTGACCCCGCCTCCCTCCGGGTCTGCACCCTTCTGGACAAACCCTACCGCCGGGAAGTGGAGGTCCCCGTGGATTACGTGGGGTTCGTCGTCCCCGAGAACGTGTTCGTCGTGGGCTATGGGCTCGATTACGCTGAGCTCTACCGAAACCTCCCGTTCATCGGGGTGCTCAAGCCCCAGTACGTCCAGGAACAGGGATGCTGGTCCTAGGGATCGAGACCTCCTGTGACGAGACGGCGGTGGCCATCCTGGAGGACGGCCAAAGGATCCTGGCCAATCTCGTTTATTCCCAAGCGGATCTTCATGCGCGCTACGGTGGGGTGGTCCCTGAGGCGGCCAGCCGCGATCACCTGCGCAAGCTCCCGGTTTTGGCCCAGGAGGCCTTGGCCGTGGCCAAGGTATCCTGGGCGGACCTCGATCTTGTGGGCGTGACCTACGGGCCGGGGTTGATCGGCCCGCTGTTGGTGGGCGTGTCCTATGCGGCGGGAGTTGCCCTGGCCCGCGGCGTGCCCCTCGTGGGCGTCCACCACCTGGCCGCCCACCTCTTCGCCCTGCGCCTGGCCGACCCGCCGGTGGAGCCGCCCTTTTTGGGGCTGATCGTGTCCGGGGGGCATACGCTGCTGGTGGGCGTGCGCCGCTGGGGCGAGTACGAGGTGGTGGGCGGGACCAGGGACGATGCGGCCGGCGAGGCCCTGGACAAATTCGGCCGCCTTC
The DNA here is from genome assembly GCA_938084765.1 of Candidatus Bipolaricaulota bacterium. Taxonomy (GTDB): domain Bacteria; phylum Bipolaricaulota; class Bipolaricaulia; order Bipolaricaulales; family Bipolaricaulaceae; genus DTER01. Next base: position 4,970 of record CALKFO010000120.1, read on the forward strand.
TGGGCCTTCCGTATCCCGCCGGGCCGCACATCGATGCCCTGGCCCAGAAGGGGGATCCTCGTCGCATTCCTTTCCCGCGGCCCATGCTGGAAAGCGGCCTGGACATGAGCTTCGCTGGCCTGAAAACCGCAGCGGTGTATTGGCTGCGGGAGCATCCCGGCGCGCCGCTGCCCGACCTTTGTGCCTCCTTCCTGGAGGCGGTGGTGGAGGTCCTGGTGGAGAAGGCCCTGCGGGCGGCCCGGCGCTTTCAGTTCCAGAGGATCGTTGTGGCCGGCGGGGTGGCCGCCAACCGCCGCCTGCGCCAGGTCTTCCCCGCTCGCGCCGCCGAGCGGGGGATGACCGTGTTCTTCCCCCCTCCGGAGCTATGCACCGACAACGCCGCCACCGTGGCGGCCTGCGCCCACCACCGCTACACCGTGCTTGGCCGCTCCGACCCTCTCGCCCTCTCCCCTGACGCCAACCTCCCCTTACACGGCTGGGTCTAACGCGGGACCTTTTGCCAATCCGCAAGGAACCGGGCGATCCCCTGTTCGGTGAGGGGGTGCTGGAAGAGTCGGGTGAGCACGGAATAGGGGACGGTGGCGATGGGCGCGCCCAGGGTGGCCGCGGCCACCACATGCCCGGGATGGCGCACGCTGGCTACGATCACCTGGGTGGGGAACCCATAGTGGCGGAAGATCTGGAGGATCTCGGCCACCACGCTCATCCCGTCCCCGCCGTGGTCGTCGATGCGCCCGACGAACGGGGAGACGTAATCCGCCCCGCATTTGGCGGCCAAGAGGGCCTGGGGCGCGGAGAACACCAGGGTCACGTTGGTCTTGATCCCCAAGGCTTTGAGCCTTTGGACGGCCTTGAGCCCTTCCACGGTGAGCGGGATCTTGATCACGATGTTGTCGGCGATCTGCGCGAGCTCCTGGGCCTCGCGCACCATGCCCTCTGTGTCTTGGGCCACCACCTCCGCCGAGACCGGGCCCTTCACCAGGGCGCAGATCTCCTCCAGGGTCTCCCGCCAAGGCCGGCCGGCCTGAGCCACTAAGGTAGGGTTCGTGGTCACCCCGTCGATGAGCCACGCGAACTCCCGAATCTCCTCCACCTTGGCTGTGTCCAAATAGATCTGCATCGCCCCTCCTTGCCCGAAGTCTAACCGGCGCGGCTTGGCTTGGCCTTCCTCTGGCCTCAAAATCTCCGGTTGATGCGGGAATGGTTCGCTCGCCAGATCATTCTTCCCCAGGTGGGGGAGGAGGGACAGCAGCGGCTCGCGGAGACGAGGGTGCTCGTGGTGGGCTGCGGCGCGTTGGGCACGCACACCGCGGAGGCCCTCCTCCGCGCGGGCGTCCGGCATCTGGTCCTTGTGGATCGGGATGTGGTGGAGGTCCACAACCTTCACCGGGTCGCGTTGTTCACGCCCAAGGACCTTGGTCGGCCCAAGGCGGAGGTCGCCCGGGAAAAGCTCTTGGCCCTCGACCCCGCGGCCCAGGTCGAGGCCCATGTGGTCCACCTGGACGGGGCGGTGGCCGAGGAACTGGTGCCGCACGTGGACCTCGTCGTGGACGGCTTGGATAACCTGGAGACGCGGTACGTGGTGAACGATGCCTGCGTGAAGCACGAAAAGCCCTGGGTATACACCGCGGTTTTGGCCACCTATGGGATGCTCATGCCCATTTGGCCGGGGCGCGGACCCTGCCTGCGTTGCCTTTTTCCCAACCCGCCTGCGCCGGGGTCGGTCCCCACCTGCGCCGAGGCCGGGATTCTTGGTCCGGTGCCCAAGGCCTTGGCCGCCCTCCAGGCCGCCGCCGCCCTCCGCCTGCTCCTGCGGGGACCCGACGCGCCCTTGGGCATCCTGCTCCATCTGGACCTTTGGAACCTGCGGACGCATACGGTGGAGGTGAAACGAAACCCCGCCTGCCCCACCTGCGTGGACCGCGTGTTCAGCTTCCTGCAGGAAGGGTCGCGTTCCGCCATCCTGTGTGGGGACACTGTGCAGATCCTGCCGAGATCCAAGATCGCTCTAGATTTAGGGGATTTGGCCAGGCGCCTGTCCCCTTTGGGCCGCGTGGAGCTTCGCCATGGACTTTTGGTGGCCGAGATCGAGGGGGTTTCGGTCACCGTTTTTCCCGACGGCCGGGCCCTTGTGAAGGGCGTGGGCGATCCTCGCCGCGCTCAAGCCCTCTACGACCAGTACGTCGCTAGGTGAGCTTCCCGATCAACCAGGCCAGGAAAAACAGGAGGGCCACAAGGAGGAAGGGCACGACCATCATGGGCCAGGCCAGACGCCACAGGGTTTTCCTTTGGTCAGGGGTCAGCTCCACGCTCTTGGGATAGCGCATCTCCAGGCGCCGAGCTTTCTTCAGCATCTTCACGGACTCCGCGATCCTGCCCTGCTTGCGGTAGACCACGCCCAGATTGTGGTAGGCCGAGGCGTGATAGGGGTCCTCCTGGATGGCCCGCTGGTAGGCGTATTCCGCGCGCGCCCAATCCCCCGCATCGAAGTACACGTTGCCCAGGCGGAAGTAAATCGTGGGCTTGTCCTCGCCATACCGGAGGAGGTCGAGCAGCAGGTCGATGGCCTCTTTATGGCGCTTGGCACGGCGGAGCTCCTCCGCCTGGGCCAGGCCCCGCCTCACCAGCTCCCGCTTTGCGGAAGTCGTCAGTTGGGCGGGGTCGGGGAGCGGAGGCTGGAGAGCCTCTCCTTCACCGCCTGGATGTCCAGCCATGTCAGGTATTTGGGGCTCCCTTTGGCCTTGCTGGGGTTTCGGAGGAGATAGCTGGGGTGGAACATGGGGAAGACCTCCATCCCGCCTTTCCAGGGGTAGAAGCGGCCGCGCAGCTCGTTGATCCCCTCCGGGCGGCCCAACAGCCAGTGGGTGGGGGTGTTGCCCAGGGTCACGATGATCTTGGGGCGCACAAGGGCAATCTGCGCGGACAGCCACTCCCAGCAGGCGCCCATTTCCTCCCGGGTGGGCACGCGGTTCCCCGGCGGCCGGCATTTCACCACGTTCGTGATGTACACCTCCTCTCGGGAGAGGCCCACGCTTTGGAGGATCTGGGTGAGGAGCTGCCCTGCGGGGCCCACGAACGGCCGGCCCGTTTGGTCTTCCACCTCTCCCGGTGCTTCCCCGATCAGCATCAAGTCCGTAGGAGCTTTGCCCTCCCCGAACACCAGATGCGTACGGTTTTGGGCTAAAGCGCACCGTTGGCAGCTACGCACACGCTCTTCCAGGTCGGAGAGGGAGGGAGAAAAAGGGGCCAAAGGAGCACCTCCACCTGGAGCGGGCAACGGGAATCGAACCCGCGGCCTTCGGCTTGGGACGCCGACGCTCTACCAACTGAGCTATGCCCGCGTCCAGACGTATTATACCCTGGACCAGGACCCGGGGCTCAACCGGCCAGGAGGGGCTCCAGGGCCGGCATGGGCTCGCCTTGGAGGAAGCTCAGGGTGGCCCCGCCGCCCGTGGACACGTACCCGAACTTCTCGGTCAGCCCCAGCTTCTCCACGGCCTCTCCGGTCTCGCCGCCGCCCACCACCGTGAAGGCCGGGGAGCTGATGAGGGCCCGGGCGATGGCCTCCGTGCCCTTGCCAAAGGGCGGGACCTCGAACACGCCCATGGGCCCAGCCCAAACCACCGTGCCCGCCCGCTGGATCACCTCCGCAAACCGGCCGATGGTGGCCGGCCCAATGTCCAGCCCCATCCACCCCTCCGGAATGGCCTGAATGGAGATGACCTTGATCTCCACCCCTTCCTTGGGCTCGGGAGCCACCACCACGTCCACGGGAAGGTGGAGCTCCTTGCCCTGGCGCTTGATCTCCTCCATGAGCTCCTTGACGGTGGGGATGAGCTTCTCCTCCACCACGGACTTCCCGACCTTCAGGCCTTGGGCGGCGAGGAAGGTGAAGGCGGCCCCGCCGCCGATGAGGAACCCGTCCACACGGGGCAAGAGTTTGGTGAGCACGCCGAGCTTGTCGCTCGCCTTCTTCCCGCCCACCAGGACGTAGAAAGGACGCCGGGGATGGGTGAGAAGCCCGGAAAGGACCTCCACCTCCCGCTCCATGAGGAAGCCGGCATAGGCGGGAAGGTAGCGGGTGACCCCCACCGTGGAGGCATGGGCCCGATGGGCGGTGGCGAAGGCATCGTTCACGAAGATGTCGAAGGGTTCAGCCAAGGCTTTGGCGAACTTTGGGTCGTTGGCCTCCTCCCCGGGATGGAACCGCACGTTCTCCAACATGAGGAGTTCGCCGGGCTTCAGGGCCTCCACGGCTTTGCGCACCTCAGGGCCGATGCACTCAGGTAGGGCCGGGACGGGCTGGCCCAACAGCTTCGCCAGCCGCTCCGCCACGGGTTTCAGGCGCAAGCTCTCCACCACTTTCCCCTCCGGCCGGCCCAAATGCGAACACACCGCCACCCGTGCCCCCCGCTCCACGAGCCACCGCAACGTGGGCAAAACGGCGCGAATGCGGGCATCATCCGCGACTTTGCCGTCGGAAAGCGGAACGTTCAAATCCGCGCGGAACAATACCTTCTTCCCCCGTGGATCAATCTCCCTTAAGGTGCGCAATTTCATGGGGATCACCAAACCTGTATTCTACGCAGTTTTCATCCGCTCGGCAACCGCGCAGAAGCCGGTTATCATCGCGTTCGTGAACTGGGGCGTTCTGTTGGTGGTCCTGGGAGCTGGGCTCGTGGCCGCGTTGGCGGCGGTGCTCTGGCCTTATCTGAATCCGGAGTCCCCTCTTTGGGCCTGGCAGCGTCTGGCGGAGCTGGTGCGCGTCTGGGAGGGGGTGCGGGACGGCCAGGCCGCCCTGACCGTTCTGCGGCCCGGCGAACCGCTTTTGCGTCTGCGCTTGGTTTACCTGGCCGGGGCCGCCGTGCGGTTGGAGGTGGAGGAACCGCCGGAGCTGGCCGGCGAGGTGTACACCCTACGCCCCGTGGAGGGGGGCTGGCTTCTTGTGCATTTGCGGCCGCGGTTGGCCTTGGGCCTGGAGGCCCGCTTCACGGAAGCGGAAATCCGCTCCCTCCTTTTTGCCTTCAGCCCAGGGAAAGGAGAGGTCCGCTGGCTTGACGGGAACAGTTTCATCTGGCGCGATTCCCTTGGGCCTTATCAGGAGGTGGAGGTGCATACGGGGGGCGAGTTCTCCCTCCCCCAACGGATCATCCTGCGCGAGCCCGCGGGCACATTCACGGAGCTGCAGATATCCTGGCTTGGGGTCAACGAGGGCCTGGAGCTGCGGGAGCTCCTTATTCTTGATCCTTTTCCGACTCGTTGGATTCGGATTCCAGTTCTCCTCGCACCCGGCGCCTGATCTCCGCCAGAGAGAATTCGTACTCCACGAATTTTTCGAACTGTTCCTCTTCAGCGAACGGCGACTCGATGGCCGCCTGCTCGAAAACTTCTTCCGCGATGAAGATGGGCGCCCGCATGCGCAGGGCCAAGGCGATGGCGTCCGAAGGGCGAGAGTCCAGCTCTTTGATGTCCCCGTGCGCATCGCGCACCACCAGCTTCGCGTAGAAGACGCCGTCTTTGATCTGGGTGATGACCACCTGCTCCAGGGACGCGCCCAGCACAAGGAGCAAATCCTTCATGAGGTCGTGCGGAAGGGGCCGAGGGAACCGCTGGCCCTGCAGCTCCAGGGCGATGGACATGGCCTCGGGCTCCGCGATCCAGATGGGCATTGCCTTCGTGGAGTTGCGGTCCTTCAAAAGAAGCACGGGGCTACGGGTGGCGGGATCTACAAGCAACGCCCGCACTTCCGCTTCGCGCATGCCCCCTCCTTTGCCTGGCATTATACGCGCTCCGGACATGGGTGAACATGGCCCAGATCACCCTCGGGCTATAATGCCGCGCCATGTGTGGGATCGTGGGCTACGTCGGCCCCCAGAAGGCTGAGGAGGTCCTGCTTTCGGGGCTGACCCGGTTGGAGTACCGCGGCTACGACTCTGCGGGGGTGGCCATCCTCACCCCCGGCGGCCTCCGCTTGATCCGCCGTGTGGGAAAAATCGCGAACCTCGTGGAAGCGGTGCGCGAGGCGGGGATCACCGGAAACTTGGGGATCGGCCACACCCGCTGGGCCACCCATGGCCTGCCCACCGAGGACAATGCCCATCCCCATTGCGATTGCACCGAAAGGATCGCCCTCGTCCATAACGGGATCATCGAGAATCACCGGGAATTGCGGGAGGAGTTGGCTCTCCGTGGACACAGGTTTCGCTCCCAGACCGACACCGAGGTCCTGGTGCACCTGGTGGAGGAGCACTACCAGGGGGATTTGGTGGAGGCGGTGCGCCAGGCGGTGGCCCGGGCGGTGGGGGCCTACGCCATCGCCGTGATTCATGCCGATCATCCTACCGTGCTGGTGGCGGCGCGGCAGGGAAGCCCTCTTGTGGCCGCCGTCCTTCCCCAGGAGGCCTTCCTCGCCTCCGATGTGCCCGCCCTCCTCCCCTATGCCCGCCGCTTTTGTTTCCTGGAGGACGGGGAGGTGGCCCAGCTCCGGCCCGGAGAACTGCGCGTTTGGGATCGGCAAGGCCGCCCCAAGCAGCCCGTGTTTCGGGAGGTTCCCTGGGACCCCCTCTCCGCGGAGAAGGCGGGCTTCCGCCACTTCATGGAAAAGGAGATCCACGAGCAGCCGCGCGCCATCGCCGACACCCTGCGCAGTGAGCTCTCCACCCCCTGGGAGGAGGGCCTGTCCGGCCTGGACCTCTCGGAGATCGAGCACGTCTACCTTGTGGCCTGCGGCACCTCCTACCATGCGGCCATGGTCGCCGAATACCTCTGGGAGCCGCTTTTGCGCCTCCCGGTCACCGCGGAGATCGCCTCTGAATTTCGGTACAAAACCCCCGCCCTGGGGAGGAGGACCCTCGTCGTGGCCATCTCCCAGTCCGGCGAGACGATCGACACCCTGGTGGCCGTGCGGCAGGCCAAGGAGTCCGGCGCGCAGGTGATCGGGGTGGTGAACGTGGTGGGTTCGGCCATCGCCCGGGAGGCCCACGCGGTGCTGTACACCCGGGCTGGCCTGGAGATCGGGGTGGCCGCCACCAAGACCTTCACTGCCCAGATCGCGGCCTTGGCCCTTTTGGGCCTCTGGCTGGCCCGGGCCCGCGGCCTCCTTGGGGAAGCGGAACTCCGCGCCGCCAAGGAGGAGCTCAGCCGCGCTCCCCGCCTGGTGGAGGAAGTTCTGAAGTTGGAGCCCAAGATCGAGGGTTGGGCCCAAAAGTTCTACACCTACCCGAACTTCCTCTACCTCGGCCGCGGAGTCCTCTATCCCCTGGCCCTGGAAGGGGCCCTGAAGCTCAAGGAGATCTCCTACATCCATGCGGAAGGGTATGCCGCCGGGGAGATGAAGCACGGCCCCATCGCCCTGATCCACGAGGCGATGCCGGTGGTGGTCCTGTACTCCGCCCAGGAGCTGCCGCACAAGGTGATCGCCAACATGCAGGAGGTGCGGGCCCGCCGCGGCATCCTCCTGGTCCTGGCCGACGCCCAAGACCCCGAGGTGCAAGAGCTCGCCGACCACCTTCTTCTCCTTCCCCCAAGCTCCCGCATGCTTTTGCCCTTCACCTTCACCCCCGCACTACAGCTTTTCGCTTACCATGTGGCCCGGCTCAAAGGGACCGACGTGGACCAGCCCCGGAACTTGGCTAAAACGGTGACCGTGGAGTGATGAGCGAGCGCAGGATCGTGGCGCGGAACCGGCGCGCCCGCCGGGACTACTCCATCGAGGAGACCTATGAGGCGGGGCTCGTGCTCCAAGGGTCGGAGGTGAAGTCCATCCGGGCCGGTCGGGTCTCCCTCGACGAGGCCTATGCCAAGGTGGAGGGCGGTGAGGTTTGGCTTTACGGCATGCACATCGCGCCGTACGAGCAAGCTGGGCCCTTTGGGCACGACCCTGACCGGCCCAAAAAGCTCCTGTTGAACAAGCGGGAGATCGCCCGGCTCATCGGGAAGGTGGGGCGGGCTGGCTACACCCTGGTGCCCCTCTCCCTGTACTTCAACGAGCGCGGCTTTGCCAAGGTGGAGCTGGCCCTGGCTAAAGGCCTCAGCAAGGCCGACAAGCGCCGCAAGCTCCTGGAGGAGGAAGCGGAGCGACGGGCCCGCGAGGCCATGAAGCGTTACCTGCCCTGAAGCTCCCCGGCCAGGAGCCGGCTGGCCTCCTCCGCAAGAAGCGGCTCCACGATCCAATCCAGGTTGCCCTCCAGGACGTCCTCCAGCCGATAGAGGGTGAGGTCGATGCGGTGGTCGGTGACGCGGTTTTGGGGGAAGTTGTAGGTTCGGATTTTCTCGGAACGCTCGCCTGTTCCGATCTGCCGCCGCCGCTTTTCCCGCAGCTCCGCCTCCTTTTTCTGCTCCTCGATTTCCCGGAGCTTGGCGCGCAGCACCCGCAGAGCCAGCTCTTTGTTGCGGTGCTGGGAGCGCTCCTCCTGGCAGGTTACGGTGATCCCGGTGGGGAGGTGGGTGATGCGCACGGCGGTTTCGTTCTTCTGCATGTGCTGGCCCCCCGGGCCGGAAGAGCGGAAGGTCTCGATCTTGAGGTCCTCGGGACGGATCTCCACTTCTACCTCTTCCGCTTCGGGGAGCACGGCCACGGTGGCGGTGGAGGTGTGGATGCGGCCAGAGGCCTCGGTCACCGGCACCCGCTGCACGCGGTGCACGCCCGATTCGTAGCGGAACAACCCATAAGCTCCCGGACCCTCCACGGCGAACACGATCTGTTTGAATCCCCCGAGGTCCGTGGGGTGAGAGTCCAGCACACGCACCTTGAACCCTTTTTTCTCCGCGTATTTGGCGTACATGCGGAAGAGGTCGGCCGCGAACAGGGCTGCCTCCTCCCCTCCCGCGCCGGCGCGGATCTCCACGATGGCGTTCTTGTGGTCATCGGGATGGGGGGGCACCAGAAGGCGCGTGAGCTCCTGGCTGAGCTTTTCCGCGCGCTCCCGATCCCGTTCAAGCTCCTCGCGTAAAGCCCTTTCCAGCTCGGCATCCCGAGCCTCGCGCAAAAGCTGCTCCTCCTCCTCGATGTTTTGCAGGACCTTGCGCAGCTCCTCCCCTTTTTCCACGACCAGGCGCAGGCGGTTGTAGCGCCGGGAGAGCTCAGGGAAATCCGGGCGCAACGGAGCGGACGGATCGCCCAGAGCTTTTTCCAGCTCCGTCAACTCTTGCGTCAATTCCGCTACCTTCGCGAGAAGCTTTTCCATCGGAAAAGCGTAGCAAACCAGGCAAAGGAAAGCTAGGGGGTGAGATGGCGCAGGCCCTCTGGGCCGGCCACGAAGGCCTCGTGGACCAGGCCCAGGAAAAGGCCGTGTTCGATGATCCCCGCGCGGGCTTCAAGCTTTCGGGCCAGAGCCCATGGATCAGGGATTGGACCAAACCAGCAGTCGAGGATGTAGTTCCCTTGGTCGGTGATGTACGGGGTACCCTTGGCCTCGGTGCGCAAAACGACCTTGGCTCCCAGGCCCTCCAAGAAGTTGGTCTGACTTTTCCAGCCGAAGGGCAGCACCTCCACCGGGACGGGCGAGCGCGTGCCCAAGGCCGGGGAGAGCTTGGTCCAGTCGGCCACGATCACCTCGCGCCGGGTGGCCTGGGCCACGATCTTCTCCCGCAGGAGGGCCCCTCCCCCGCCCTTGATCACGTTGAGCTTTGGGTCGATCTCATCGGCCCCATCGATGGTGAGGTCCACCACGGGGAATTCCTCCAGGGTGGCCAGGGGCAAGCCCAGCGCCCGGGCCTCCTGCTCCACCGCGCGGGAACAGGGGATGGCTTTGATGTCCGGCAGTTTCCCTGCGTGCCAGAGCTGGGCGATCTTGAGGAGGGCATAGCGGGCGGTGGAGCCATGGCCCAGTCCCACCACCATCCCCGGCCGCACCAACTCCACCGCCGCCTCCGCCGCTTCCCTCTTCCCTTGCTCGACCTTCTCCCTTTCCCACGCCATGGTTTTCCCGTAGACTTACCAGGAGGTCACCGTGAGCATCCTCAATCTGGACAAGATTTTCAAACCCCAGCGGATTGCGGTCATCGGCGCCAGCAACAACCCGGGGAGCGTGGGGTACACGGTGCTCAAAAATCTTGTGAGCTCGGGTTTCCCGGGCGTGGTGTACCCCGTCAACCCCCGCCACGAGGCGGTGCAGGGGATCCACGCTTATCCGGATGTGCGAAGTCTGCCGCGCACGCCGGATTTGGCCATCCTTTGCACGCCGGCGCCCACCGTTCCGGATCTCGTGCGGCAGTGCGGCGAGGTTGGGATCTTCGGTCTCATCATCGTCTCTGCGGGGTTCAAGGAAACGGGGGAGGAGGGGAGGAAGCTGGAGGCGCGCGTCAAGGAGGAGGCCCAGAGATTTCCAGGGATGCGCATCATCGGCCCCAATTGTCTTGGGATCATTGTTCCTTCTCTGCGCTTGAACGCCAGCTTTGCTGCGGCCATGCCGCCCGATGGCCACGTGGCCTTCATCTCTCAGTCTGGAGCCCTGTGCACCTCCGTTTTGGACTGGGCCATCGAGGAGGGCATTGGCTTTTCCTATTTCGTCTCCATTGGGAACATGGTGGATGTGACCTTTGGGGATCTCATCGACTACTTTGGGCAGGACGAGCGCACGCGCTCCATCATCCTGTACGTGGAGTCCATCACGGAGGCTCGGCAATTCATGTCGGCGGCGCGGGCGTTCGCGCGCACCAAACCCATCGTGGTGTACAAAGCTGGGCGGTTTGCGGAGTCTGCCCGGGCCGCAAGCTCCCACACCGGCGCATTGGCCGGTGAGGATGCGGTGTACGACGCGGCCTTCCGCCGCGCCGGTCTGGTCCGGGTCTATGAGATCGGCGACATCTTCGACACCGCGGAATTGGTGGCCCGGGTGCGGCCGCCCCTGGGGCCCAAGCTCGCCATCGTGACCAACGCCGGCGGCCCGGGGGTTATGGCCACGGACGCCCTCATCGCCCGCCGCGGCCAACTGGCCACCCTCGCCCCGGAGACCCTGGAGAAGCTCAACCAAATTCTTCCCCCATTCTGGTCGCACGGAAACCCCGTGGATGTTTTGGGGGACGCCTCGCCCGAGCGCTATGCGAAGGCGGTGGACATCGTGCTTCGGGACCCCAACGTGGATGCGGTGTTGGTGATCCTCACCCCTCAAGCCATGACCGACCCCACCGGGACGGCCCAAGCTATCGCAGAGGTGGCGCGCAAGGGGCACAAACCTATATTGGCCGCGTGGATGGGCGGGGCTTCGGTGCAAGAAGGAATTAGGGTTTTGAACCAAGCCGGCATTCCCACCTACCTCACGCCGGATCAGGCTGTGCAAGCGTTCATGCACCTTGTGGACTACGGGCGCAACCTGGACCTTCTTTATCAAACCCCGCGCGAGATCCCTGTGGAGCTTGCCTTAGATCGCGCGCAGATTCGCGAGGTTTTCCTACCCCGCCTGCGCCAGGCCAGGGCCTTGGGTGAACGCGAGGCCAAAGAGCTGTTGGCCGCCTACGGAATCCCTGTGACCATGCCGGAGCTCGCCCGCACCGAGGACGAAGCGGTGGCGTTGGCTCAAAGCCTGGGGTTCCCCGTGGTGCTCAAGATCCATTCCCCGGACATCCTGCACAAGACGGATGTGGGTGGGGTTCTGGTGGGGCTGCGCACGGAGGAGGGTGTGCGCCAGGGCTTCCGTCAGATCCTGGAGCACGTGCGGAAGCACCGGCCGGAGGCGCGCATCGAGGGGGTCACCGTCCAGCGCATGGCTCCGGTCCAGGAAGGCGTGGAGTTGATCCTGGGCGCCAAGAAAGATCCGACGTTTGGGGCCGTGATCATGGTGGGTGCAGGGGGTGTGACGGCAGAGGTGCTCCAGGACCGGGCGCTGGGCCTCCCGCCCTTGAACGAGCGCTTGGCCACGCATCTTGTGGAGTCCCTGCGCATCTGGCCCTTGCTGCAGGGCTTCCGAGGCCGCCCCCGCCTGAACGTGGAGAAGCTGGTGGAGGTCATCATGCGCTTCTCCTACCTGGTGGCGGACTTTCCCGAGGTCCAAGAGATCGATGTAAACCCGCTTTTGGTTACGCCCAAGGAGGTGGTGGCCATCGACGCCCGGGTGATCGTGGACGAAACGATGGGCCAGCAGCCACCCCGCCCCTACAGCCACCTCGTGATCCGTCCCTATCCCGAGGGATATGAGCGCTGGGTGACCTTGAAGGATGGGACGAAAGTGCTGTTGCGGCCCATCCGCCCGGAGGACGAACCCCTCTGGCACGAGATGCTGGCCATCTCCTCCCGGGAGTCCATTCGCTTCCGCTTCCGCTACATCTTCAAGGAGACCACACATCAGATGGCCATCCCCTATTGTTTCATCGATTACGACCGGGAGATGGCCATCGTGGGGATCGTGGAGGAAGACGGAAGAAAGCGCATGATCGGGGTGGGGAGGCTCATTTCCGATCCTGACCGCACCCGTGCGGAGTACGCCGTGTTCGTGGCCGATCCCTGGCAGAACAAAGGGCTGGGGGGGATCCTCACGGACTATTGTCTGGAGATCGCGCGGAGCTGGGGTATTCGCAAGGTCACCGCGGAGACCACGCCCGATAACATCCGGATGATCCGCATCTTTGAGAAGCACGGGTTCAAATTGGACTACCGGACGGAGGAGAGCGTGGTCCTGGCGGCGAAGCCCCTGGCTTGAGGTGCTTGCCCAGTCTTTCCCACCTGACCCTGGCCCGCGCCGCGGTCCCCGCGGAGGGCCACCCCTGCGCACCCACGGGCGCGGTCCGTTCCCACAGGGAAGGAGGGCACATGGCCTATGACCCCACGGTGTTAGAGGATTGGCAGATCGCGGCGGAGGCCGAA
>CALKFO010000121.1 GCA_938084765.1 Candidatus Bipolaricaulota bacterium
AAGAGGTCCCGCACCCGGACGTTGTAGGCGGTGAGGGCGGCCTGGTAGTCGGCGGGGAACTGGGCCTTGAGGGTGGCATAATCGGGGTCGGAGGCAGCCCGGTCCACGTTTTGTGCGGTGACCACGAAACGGGCCGTGTCACCGACGGCGTAGACGGGATTCACCGCCCGCTTGCCCAGGGTCAAGAAGGGACGGACCACAAAGATGTCCAAGCTGGCCTCCTGCCGGGCGAAGTTCCCAGGCCCTTCAGGCGCCTCGCTGACCACCTCCACGATGTTGACCACCCGGTAGGGGTCCCTGTAGAGGGTGTTGGGCGGGTTGATGGGCGGCCGAATCCCAAAACCGCCCGTGTCGTCGTTGGGGTCATAGGTACCATCCTCCAGAAGATCATCGGAGGTGCCGTCTGGACGATCATCCTCCCCACCGTTATCGTTCCAAGCATACCCGGGCTTGTGGCGGGCATACAGGCGGACCTTCACGGAAACGCTGCCGCCCCGAGGAATGCTCTCCAAGGCCGGGGTTTGGGTCCACCGCCAGGTCACCTGGTGGAGGATGGGGTCGTAAGTGGCGTTATCGCTGGCCGAGGCAAACCCCAGCTCCGCGGGCAACTTGTCCGTGATCACCGCATTCTGGGCGGGAACGTTGCCGGTGTTGGTGACGGTGATGGTGTACTCGTAGATCGCCCCCGCAGGCACGTTGGCCCCTTGCCTGGGCAGGGTAACGTCGGTGGGGCTGTAGTTGAGCCCAGACCAGCCGATCACCCGAGGACCGGACTTGGTGATCCGGACGCCCGTACCCCCCCACTCCTTGGTGAACCGGTAGCTCTTCAAGGGGAACTCGTAAATAATCCCGCCATACTCGGCCACGGCCACCCAAGTGGCGGTCACGTTGACCCCGAAGGGCAGATCCTCAGGGGTGATCCCCTCCTGAGGGGACTTAGGCCGGAGGGTGACGCCGGAACCGTCCTGGTCCACACAGGTCTTGCCATCGGGGGAGATCACCTCGCAGCTGTTAACCCCGAGGGCCTGGTTAGTGGGCACCCAGCCGACCTTGGTGGTGTCGTTGATGGTGTAGACCATGTACCCAATGCCCTCACGCTGTGGCGGGAAGGGAGAGAGGTCATCCGGCTGCTTGCGCCTCAGGAGGCTGTTGAAGGTGTGGTCGTTCAGCCTTGGGCGGTCAAAGCTGTAGTTGTTGACGATGTTGCCCAGGTTTTCCCCGGAACGGTTTTGCGTACGGCGCACATCGGTGCCTGTGCTGTAGATGAGGTGGCTGACGTTGTAGAAGAAGAACTTGGCCTCCGCCAGCTGGCCGTTGGCCGAGACCACCAACTTGACGGGGTTTTCCACGTTGTAGAGCGCATCCCTCACGAGGTTGTAGAGCGCCTCCCTCACGAGGTCAGCGAAGACGGACGTGGCCACGAGGGTGAAGCACGCCTCCCCGTTGGCCCCGGTGACCCCCACGGGCCGGGAGCTCTGCGGGGTTAGGCCACACCCCGAGAACACGTTCACCCCGTTCAGGCCCCCAAGGTCCAGGCCCGCCTCCACCACCGCACCCGGCACCGGGTTACCCTGGCTGTCCAGGGCGCGGACCGTGACCCGCACCGCCTCCTCCGTCTGGGCGGCGTAGAGGTTCACCTCCTTGTTAGTGTTCCGCTCCCGCGTGGAGGGTAGCGCCCCGGAGGCATCCCGCACGGATACGATCTGGATACGGGCTACCCTGGAGGTGTTGTCGCCCGTTCCGCCACCGCCGCCGGACGGGTTAAGCCTGAGCGTCACCCTGGCGGTCTGGCCCGCCTGGACCGTAGCTGGGCTGGTGGCGGGTTGGTAGCCGCTGCTGCTGGCAGCTACAGTCTAGTTACCCGCCGGCAGATTGGGGAACGTCACCTTGCCCTGGTTATCCGTCACGCCCGAAGTGGTTTGGGGACCGCTTACGCCCACCACCGCCCCGGGAATGGGGTTGTTGTTGGAGGCGTCCAGGACGGTAACCTCCAGGCTACCCTGCTGGGGAGAAGGCGGCGGCTGCTGACCGCAGCTGGCCAGAAAAAGGGCCAGCGCCCCCAAGAGGGACACACCAAAAGCCTTGATCCTATTTCCCTTCATATCCTCACACCTCCTGTGGCCTTTAGCTCTTTCCCGAGGGTTTCCGCTGTTTCCCCTCTGGGTCCGGCGCCAGGCGGGGTCCCTCTCCTTGGAAAACCCACTGCCTGGCATCCGAGGCTAATCTTACGCATAACCTCCTCTCATGTCAAGCCGGCCTTGCCTTACCTTAAGCCCCTGTCAGAACCCGGTTAACCCCACTTCAGAGGTTGTTCCACCCTCCCACCTCCCGGAGGGCTAGGCTAGGCCCAGGGGGCTTAACGGGGGGTGAACGGGGGCTTAACGCCCTAGCTCCCTTTTACCCCCGGGGACTTCCCGTAGCATAAGGGTATGCGACGCCCTACCCCCACGGTCTGGGTGGGCCGCCTGCCCCTGGGGGGCGCCCACCCCGTGGCCGTGCAGTCCATGACCAACACCCCCACCCGGGAGGTGGAGGCCACCACGGAGCAGGTCCTGGCCCTATACCGGGCGGGAAGCGAGCTGGTGCGCCTTACGGTGAACGACGAGGAGGCCGCCCAGGCGGTACCCGAGATCAAAAGGCGGCTTGGGGAAGAGGGGGTGGAGGTACCCCTGGTGGGGGATTTCCACTTTAACGGCCACCTACTCCTCCGGAGATACCCCAAGATGGCCGAGGCCCTGGACAAGTTCCGCATCAACCCGGGCACCTTAGGCCGCGGCCGGCACAAGGACGAAAACTTCCAGGAGATGGTGAGGATCGCCCTGGACCTGGGCAAGCCCATACGCATCGGGGCCAACTGGGGAAGCCTGGACCCCGCCCTCCTCACCGAGCTCATGGAGGCCAACGCCCGCCGCCTAGAGCCAAAAAGCGCCCACGAGGTCCTCCTGGAAGCCCTGGTGGAAAGCGCCGTGCGCGCCTATGAGGCCGCCCGGGAGCTGGGCCTAGGGGAGGACAGGATCGTCCTCTCGGCCAAGGTGTCCAAGGCCCCCGACCTGGTCTGGGTCTACCGGGAGCTGGCCCGCCGCACCCCGGCTCCCCTGCACCTGGGCCTCACCGAGGCGGGCATGGGGGTGAAGGGCATAGTGGCCAGCACCGCCGCCCTAGCCCCCCTGCTCCTGGAGGGCATCGGGGATACCATCCGCATCTCCCTCACCCCCGCCCCCGGGGAACCCCGCACCAAGGAGGTGGAGGTGGCCCAGGAGATCCTCCAGGCCCTGGGCCTGCGTAGCTTTGCCCCCGAGGTCACCAGCTGCCCGGGGTGTGGCCGCACCCAGAGCACCTTCTTCCAGGAGTTGGCCGGGACCGTGGGGGCCTACCTCAGGGCCAAGCTGCCCGAGTGGCGGGAAAGGTACCCGGGGGTGGAGGAACTGAGGGTGGCGGTGATGGGGTGCGTGGTGAACGGCCCTGGGGAAAGCCGCCACGCCCACATCGGCATCTCCCTGCCGGGAAGCGGGGAGGAGCCCAAGGCCCCGGTTTATGCCGACGGCCAGCTTCTCACCATCCTTAAGGGGGAAAACCTGGCCCAGGACTTCCTAGAGATCTTGGAAGACTACGTGGAAAGGCGCTTTTCCAAGGCCTGATGGAGCCCTTTCGCTTTACGGTCCAAGCCCAAAGCGGCCGGGCCCGGGTGGGGCTTCTCCCCACCCCCCACGGGGTGGTGGAAACCCCCCTTTTCATGCCCGTGGGCACCCAGGGCTCGGTGAAGGGGCTTTTGCCCAAGGACCTAAAGGCCATCGGCAGCCAGGTGCTCCTGGCCAACACCTACCACCTCCTCCTCCGACCCGGCCCCGAGCGGATCCGGGCCCTAGGGGGGCTTCACCGTTTCGCCGGCTGGCCGGGCCCCTGGCTCACGGACTCCGGGGGCTTCCAGGTGATGAGCCTGGGCCACCTGCGGCGCATAGATGAGGAGGGGGTGGTCTTCCAAAGCCACCTGGATGGCCGCCTCATCCGGCTCACCCCGGAAAGGAGCCTCGAGGTGCAGGAGGCCCTGGGAGCCGACCTCATCATGGCCTTTGACGAGTGCCCCCCCTACCCCTCGCCCCCGGAATACCTGAAGGCCTCCTTGGAGCGCACCCTGCGCTGGCTGGAGCGGAGCCTAAAGGCCAAAACCCGGCCCGACCAGGCCCTTTTCGGCATCGCCCAAGGGGGCACGGACCCCGGGCTTAGGGCCCTTTCCACCCGGGAGACGGTGCGGTTTGACCTTCCCGGCTACGCCATCGGGGGCTTGGCCGTGGGGGAGAGCAAGGAGGAGATGCTCTCCATGGTGGCCCTCTCCACGGAGATCCTTCCCCAGGGAAAACCCCGCTACCTCATGGGGGTGGGCCACCCGGAGGACCTGGTGGCGGCCATGGGCCTAGGGGTGGACCTCTTTGACAGCGTCTACCCTACCCGGACCGGGCGCTTTGGCAGCGCTCTCCTTCCCGAAGGGCGGATCAACCTGAAAAACGCGCGCTACCTGGAGGACCCCAGGCCCTTGGAAGAGGGGTGCGACTGCTACGCCTGCCAGAACTTCAGCCGGGCCTACATCGCCCACCTGGTGCGCTCAGGGGAGATGCTCGCGGGCATCCTCCTTTCCCTGCATAACCTCCGCTTCCTCCACCGCCTCACCCAAAGGGCCCGGGAGGCCATCCGCCAAGGGGACTACGGGGCCTTTGCCCGGGAGTTTGCCGAAAGGCGTTTTGGCCGGGAGGTGCCCCCCTGGTTCCGCGAGGCCCTGGCGGCGGGGGGGCACGGGTGAGGCCACCCCGCTCGGGCCCCGGTGGGGGCCCCCAAAGCCTCCCCCTAGCCCAAGGCGCCTAGCCCTCCCGGTAAAACCGGCTTTTCCCGTAGTACTCCTCCAAAAGCACCTTCAGGAAAGCGGCGGTGGGCACCCCCAAAAGGGCCCCCCAAAGGCCAAAAAGGGTGGCACCCACCAGGATGGCGGCGATGGCGGTCACGGGATGGAGCCGGGTGGCCCGGCCCACGATGAGGGGCCCAAGAAGGTTTCCCTCCACCTGGTTGGCCAGCCAGAGGACCAAAAGGGCAAGGAGCACCTGGCCCCACCCCCCCGTGGCCGCCAGGAGCAGGGCGGGAACCCCGGAGACGATCACCCCCACGAAGGGGATGAGGTTGAAGACCCCCGCCAGAAAGCCCAGGCTGGGGGCCAAGGGCACCCCCACCAGCCCCAGCCCCACCCCCACCATGAGCCCCACCAGAAGGGCCACCAGAAGTTGCCCCCGCACATACCCCCCCACGCTCCGGTCCAGCTTGTGGGCCAGCTCGGCCACCAGGGGCTGGTAGGGCTCGGGGAAGACCCTTAAGGCCGCCTGGGCCAGGCGGGGAAGGTCATAGAGGAAGTAGATGGAAAGGACCAGAGCGGTGACGAACTGAAAGATACCGCCCAGCAAGGAGATGAAGAAGCCCAGCAGGTTTCCCCCTTGGGAAAGAAGCCCCTGTAGCCAGC
The DNA here is from genome assembly GCA_938084765.1 of Candidatus Bipolaricaulota bacterium. Lineage (GTDB taxonomy): Bacteria > Bipolaricaulota > Bipolaricaulia > Bipolaricaulales > Bipolaricaulaceae > DTER01. The sequence goes on from CALKFO010000121.1 coordinate 5,501, forward strand.
GGACCAGGGAGTCCAAGAATCCCTGAACAAGGCCTTGGAGGCCTTGGCCCGCCTCGGCGAGGACGGGCTCCAGGCCTTCGGGAAGGGGTATGGCCTGGATCCGGTCGGGCAGGTCCAAAAGCCAAGAAATAAGGGGCTTAAGAAGCTGGGGAAGCTCCTGGGCCAGGCGGGAAAGCTCCACCACCGTCTGGGCGGCGAGGAAGGAGGCGAGGCCAAGGAAGAGGCCCAGGCCCAGGTAGACCAAGGCCACCCCCAGGAAGCGGGGAAGCCTTTTGCCCTCAAAGAAGCGCACCACGGGATGGGTTAGGTAAGCGATGGCAAAGGCGGTGAGCAGGATGGAAAGGGCGGGCCAGGCCCGGAGGAGAAGG
>CALKFO010000122.1 GCA_938084765.1 Candidatus Bipolaricaulota bacterium
AGGTGCAGGTGCGCTACCGCGCCGCGCCCGTCCCCGCGGAGGTGGAGCTGCGGGGAGGCGAGGCCTGGGTGCGGTTCCAGCGAGCCGTGCGGGCCGTGACCCCCGGCCAAGCCGCCGTGTTCTACCGGGGCGAGGAGGTCCTGGGCGGCGGGATCATCGCCCGCTCATGCGGGAACCGCCCCAGCGCCTGTTGATCCCCCTCAGACGAGCTTCGGGGGGATCACGATTTTTCCGAAGTTGCGCTCGTATTTTTCGATGTTGTCGCCGATGGCCTCGTAGAGCCGCTTCATGTGGCGAGGAGAGAGGATAACTCGGGAGACCAGGATGGCCTGGCCCCGCTCCGGCGTCTGGGCCTGAGGGTCCACCAGGAGGAAGTCGATGAAGAACTCGTCTGGCTGATGGCTGATGATGGCCAAATTGGAATACACGCCCTTTCGGGTTTCCAGATCCGCGCCCACCTGCATTTCGCGCTCGGGCATACACCACCTCCGAAACCATCGTAGCCGTGCGCATCGCCCTGCACAAGGAGAAAGCGGGTAGACTCCCAAGAGGAGGTGAACGGGTATGGAGGAGCGGGTGCGCGAGGCCCTGGAGGAGGCGTTGGCGCGCTACAACGCGTTTCGGGCTCCTGAGGCCGTGGCCGAGCTGGTGGAGCTCGACGGAGACGTGGCCAAGGTGAAGATCACCGGAAGCTTTTGCAAGACCTGTGGGGTCTACGATTACATGGAGGACCTTTTGGGGTACATTGAGGGGGAGATTTTGGAGTTTGAGCCCATCTCCGCGGGCTTTCTTGTGCATTACCGGCTGCGACCCAAGGAGGAGGGCTAGGACGCTCGGGAGCAGGCTGGGCTTAGGCCTTGGTCGGGCTTAGCCCGCCCGCTACAATGTGGCACGAATTATAAAATCGTGTTACAAGGAGGGAGCATGCGTGCCATCCGAACTCTAATTTTTGCGGTTCTGAGCCTTTCCTTCGCCGTGGCCGCCCAGCCCGTCGTGATCGCCACCTCCGAAATCTTCGGCTCCCTGGCCCGCGCCATCGGCGGGGAAGACGTCCTCGTCATCACCATCATCCCCGCCGGCTTTTGCCCCGCCCACTACGACCTGCGCCCCGTGGACTTCCTCTTCCTCGCCAAGGCCGAGGTCGTGTTCTACCACGGCATCGAGGCCTGGCTGGACCGCTTCCTGGCCAACGTGAACCCGGAGGCCAAAGTCGTGCACCTGCGCGGGCCCTGGAACTTCCCCCAAGCCCTGGCCGACAAGGCCAAGGCTGTGGCCCAGGCCCTCAGCGAGCGCTTCCCCGAGCGCGCCGAAGTCTTCTCTGCCCGACTCACGGGGTTCCTCTCCGCCCTCGAGGCCCTCGACCAGGAGGTCCGCGCCCGCGCCCAGGAGCTTCGGCTCCCCGAGGTCCCCGCCATCGTCATGGCCTGGCAAGAGGGCTTTGTGCGCTGGCTAGGACTCAACATCGTGGCCACCTACCCCCCTGAGGAGCGCCTTTCCCTCAAGGATCTGGTGGAGCTCGCCGAGAAGGGGCGCGCCGCCGGAGCCAAGCTGGTCATCGATAACCTCCAGTCCGGCGTCTCCTTTGGCGGAAGGCTGGCCCAAATCCTCGGTGCTTCCCATGTCGTCCTCACCAACTTCCCTGGCCCCATCCCCGGGACGGTGGACATGCTCTCCATGCTCAGGGTGAACGCCCAGCTCGTGTTTGCCGCCGTGGAGGCCCTGCACGGGGTGAGGGTGCCGTGAGGTTCCTGGCCATCGCGCCCGACACGGACGCGCGGGAGCTTTTTGCTTTGGGCGTGAGGTTCCATGGGCATCCTGGGCCATTCCTGGCCCTGGGGATCCGCATGGGACTCCTGGCCCTGAAGCTTCTGGGAAGCCCGGGCTACCAGGGGATCACCGCCGAGGTGGAGACGGGGTCGCAGCCGCCCCTCTCCTGCCTTGTGGATGGGATCCAGGTCTCCACGGGCTGTACCACCGGGAAAGGGAACCTCGTGGTGCGCGGGCAGGGGCATGCGGCCGCCACCTTCACCGCGAACGGCAAAAGGTTGCGGATCGAGGTGCGGCCGGAGTGGCTTTCCCGTCTGCGCGCGGCGGGCACGGCCGACCACCTCGCCGAAGCCGTCCTGAGCACGCCCGCGGAGGAGCTCTTCGCGTGGACGCTCTCCTAGAGCTCAGGGAGGTGTGGGCGGCCTATCCGGGTGGACGGGGGGCAGCCCTGCGCGGCGCCTCCCTCCGCCTCCTCCCTGGCGAACTCGGCCTCCTCCTGGGCCCCAACGGCGCAGGGAAAACCACGATCCTCGAGGTGTTTTTGGGCTTCGTCCCCTACCGGGGCGAGGCCAAGGCCTTCGGATGGGAGGTGCGGGACCACCGGGCAGAGGTTCGACGCCGTTTGGCCTACATGCCCCAGGCCCTCGTTTTCCCGCCGGACACCCCGTGTCGGACGGTGGAGCTTGTGGCCATGGGCCGCTTTGGCCTCTTTCGGCCCTGGCAGCGCCTGCCCCGGGGCGAGCGCAGGCGGGCCCTGGAGGCGCTGGCCCGGTTGGGACTGGCTCAGAAGGCGGATTGGCCCGTGGGGCATCTTTCCGGCGGGCAGCAGCGCAAGGCCCTCCTTGCCCGCGCCCTGGCCAAGGGCGCGGAAGCCCTCCTCCTCGATGAGCCCTTCGCCTCC
>CALKFO010000123.1 GCA_938084765.1 Candidatus Bipolaricaulota bacterium
GACCCGGAGATCGTGGACGTGAATGTCCACCCCAAGAAGGAGGAGGTGCGTTTCCAAAACGAGGAGGCCGTGATGGACCTCCTGCGGCGGGCGGCCCTGCGGGCCTTGGGGGCGTTCACGCCCAGCTGGAGCGGCACGGCCGTGCCGGTTTCCAAACCCACCCCGCCCACTTTCTCGCCCCAACCTGCCCCACAGGAGCTCATCGCTTTGGAAGAGCCAACGCCCCAATCGGAAAAGCCCTGGCGCATCCTGGGCCAGATCGGGCGAACGTTCATCGTGGTGGAGACGCCCGAAGGCCTGGAGATCGTGGACCAGCACGTGGCCCATGAGCGGGTGCTGTTTGAAAAGTTCCAAGATGGCGGGGAAATCCCGGTGCAGCGCTTCCTCATCCCCGTGCAGGTGGAGCTTCCCTTCGATCAGGCGGAGGCCCTGCGCGCGGCGATCCCCAGCTTGCGGGCCTTGGGGGTGGAGCTCGAGCCCTTCGGGGAAAAGGCGTTTCTCGTGCGGGGCTGGCCCCTGGCCTTGGCCGAGCGGCAGGCCAAGCTGGGGTTTGCGGAGCCTTTGCAGGCGGTGGCCACTCGGTGGCAGGAGGGAAACCGGGAGCTCGTGGAGCTGTGGCGGGAGGTGGCCTGTGCCGCGGCCGTGCGCGCAGGAGAGGAGCTCTCCCCCCAAGAGCAAGAGGCCCTGATCGCTGCCTGGAAGAGCACCCGGGAGCCAGCCCGCTGCCCCCATGGCCGGCCCATCGCCGTGAAGCTCACCTTCCCCGAGATCCGGGAGAAACTGGGCCGCTAGGAGCGCAGGATCCAGCGGGTGCCCTCCGGCCCATCCCGCAGCTCCACTCCCAGGGAAGCGAGCTTCTCCCGGATCTTGTCGGCGAGGGCGAAATTCCTCTCCTGGCGCAGCTGGGCACGCAGGTCCACGATCAGATCCAAGAGTTCCTCGGAGAGCTTGCCCAGCTCGGCTGCGCTCCCTTCGCCCTGGAACAGGCCCAGGGGCCGGGCCAAGCACCGCACCTTATCCCCCGCCATCCGCAGCGCGCCCGGGTCACCGCGCTTATAGGCCTCGCCGATCACGTCCTGGAGCACGGCCAAGGCGCCTGGGGTGTTGAAATCGTCCTCAAGCTCCGCCCAGAACCTCTGTTCTGCGTCCGCCAGGTAGGCGGCGAAGCCGGGGTCCTGGGGCTGGGCCTCGCCCGGGACGCGACCGGCCTCGGCCAAGAAGTTGTACACCCGGCCCACGGCGGCCTTTGCCTCCTCCAAGGCCTCAAACGAAAAGTCCAGGGGCTTCCGCCAATGCCGCGAAAGATAAAAGTACCGCACAGCCTCCGTGCCGAAAAGCCTCACCACATCCCGGGCGTAGTAGAAGTTCCCCAGGGATTTGGCCATCTTCTCCCCGCGCACGGTGAGCATGCCATTGTGCAGCCAGATCTTGACGAAGGTCTTTCCCGTGAGGGATTCGGCCTGGGCCCGTTCGTTCTCGTGGTGCGGAAAAACAAGGTCGTTTCCGCCCGCGTGGATGTCCAGGGTCTCGCCCAAAAGGTAGAGGGACATGACCACACATTCGGTGTGCCAGCCGGGCCGGCCAGGACCCCAGGGTGAGGGCCAGTGGGGCTCCCCCGGCTTGGCGCCCTTCCAAAGGGCGAAATCCAAGGGATCGCGCTTGCGTTCGTCCACCTCCACCCGCGCACCCGCCAGCTGCTCCTCCACCGTGCGCCCCGAAAGCTCGCCGTAGCCCGGGTAGGTGCGCACGGAAAAATACACGTCCCCATCCACCACGTACGCGTGGCCCTTCTTCAGAAGTCCCTGGATGAACTCCACCATCTTGGGGATGAAGGCCGTGGCCGGTGGGGAGTAGGTGGGCGGCCGCACACCCAGCCGCTCCAGGTCCGCGAAGTACTCTTGGGTGTAGTGCAGGGCGAGCTCCGCGGGGTCGCGGCCCTCCTCCTGGGCCCGCCGGATGATCTTGTCGTCCACATCGGTCACGTTTTGCACGTGGATCACGCGCAGGCCCTGGGCTTCCAATACCCGACGAAGCGCGTCGAACACGATGAACGGCCGGGCGTTCCCGATGTGGATGAGGTCGTACACCGTGGGACCGCACACGTACATGCGGACCGTACCATCCGAAGGGGAAAGCTCCTCGAGTTTCTTGCTCAGGGTGCTGTAGAGGCGCATCGCAAAATGGTAGCCAAGGAGAGGGGTGGCCACCAAGTAGAATGGGAGGGATGGAGTGGAGGGAGGTTCTCACGGTGGTGGCCGTCTCCGCTGCGCCGGTGAGCGAGCTGCGGGGCGGTCTCCCCCTGGCCCTCGCCCTGGGCTTCCCCCCAGGAATCGGTTTTGCCCTGGCTCTCCTGGGGAACCTTGTTCCCCTTCCGTTCCTGCTTTGGGGGCTGCCCAAAGTTGTGCCCTGGCTGGAGAAGCTGCCCGGCGGGTTGGGGCAGGCGGTGCGGACCTATTTCTCCTGGCGCCGGCGGCATGCGGAGAGGTGGACCAGGTATGGCCCGTGGTTGCTCTTCTTCGTGGTGGCGGTGCCCCTGCCGGGCACGGGCCTGTGGACGGGAGCCCTGGTGGCCGCCCTGCTGGGGATCCCGGGACCAAGGGCCGCGGGCCCGTTGGTGGCCGGGGTGGGCTTGGCCGGCCTGCTCGTGCTCCTGGGAAGCCTTGGGCTTCTGCGCCTTTTTGGAGACTGAGAACGCGTGGGGATAAACTTGGCGGCCATGGCCGCACAGGTCCAGGAAAAAATTCAGCTCCAGGAGCTCCTGCGGCGGCACCCTGCGGACATCGCGGAGGTCCTGGTCACCCTGAAGGAGGAGGAGGCCGTGGAGCTCCTGCGGCGGCTGTATCTGCGGCGCGCGGCCGCCGCACCCTTGGGCGAAATGGACCCCGAGGAGGCTGCCCGCCTCCTGGCCGAGCTGAACCGCGAGGAGGCCATCCACATCCTCTCCCACATGGACCCCGACGACGCCGTGGACCTCCTGTTGGAGCTCCCGGAGGAGACCGTGCGGGATCTGCTTTCCCGCCTGGAGACCCGCAAGGCCCAGATGTTTCGGGCCCTGTTGGCCTATCCCCCGGACACCGCCGGCGGACTCATGTCGCCGGAGGTCCTGGCCCTGCCCGCCCACCTCACGGCCCAACAGGCCATCGAGGAGATCCGTCGCCGCGCCGAGGAGCTGGAGACCGTGTACTACGCCTACGTGGTGGACGAGGAGAAGAAGCTCCTCGGCGTGCTCTCCCTGCGGGACCTCGTGTTGGCCCGGCCGGAGACGCCCATCGGCGCCATCATGAACCGGGAGGTCGTGACCCTGCCCGCGGAGATGGACGTGGAGGAGGTGGCCCAGCTCTTCGACAAGTACAACTACCTTGCCCTCCCCGTGGTCGACAAAGACGGGCATCTTTTGGGCATCGTCACCGTGGACGACGTGATGGACGTGATGCGGGAGGAGGCCACCGAGGACCTCCTGCGCATGAGCGGTATCCCCTCCGGTGAGGAGGCCGCGCTCTCCCCACCCCTGACCTCCGTGAAGTTCCGGCTGCCATGGATGATGGGCTACATCCTTTTGGATTTGCTTGTGGTGTACGCGGTGAGCCTGTTTGAGCACACCATCGCCCAGGCCGCGGTGTTGGCGGCGTTCATGCCCCTCATCGCGGACATGAGCGGAAACGTCGCGGCCCAAGCCCTGTCCGTGGCCATCCGGGGCATGGCCACCGGGGAAGTGGGTTGGCGGGATCTCCCCCGGGTGGTGAGAAAGGAGCTCCTCGTGGGCTGCCTAAACGGCCTGGCGTTGGGGGCCCAGTTGGGCCTCATCGCCTTCCTTCTGCGGGGCAACCCGTTTCTGGGCCTTGTGGCGGCAGTGGCCCTCGCCGGGAACACCTTGGTGGCCACGGTCATGGGCGGCGTGCTTCCCTTCCTGTTCAAACGCCTGAGGGTGGACCCAGCCATGGTCTCCGGTCCGGTGGCCACCACCCTTGCCGACCTCACCGGCTTTTTCCTGTTCCTGGGGTTAGGGGCCCTGTTCCTGCGCTACCTCCAATGACCGCTCACCTTGTGGGGAGCTTCGCGCTCATCCTGCTGGCGGCGTGGTTCTCGGGTTGGCCCCTGGCCTGGAGCGTGGCTGGCAGCGCACTTCTCTTGGGCCTTTGGCTGTTGGGCCTGGTCCGACGCGCGTTGGATCCCCGGGCGTTGCGCCTTCTTCCCGGGCACGCCTTGTTGTTCTTCGCCGCCGGACGCACCGGGTGCGTTCCCGCCCTGTACCTTTGGCTTTCGGCATCGGTGCTCATCTTCGGGCTTATGCTCGCGCGGCCCTGGGGCCGCCCCCTTTGGGCTATACTCTGGCCAGTTTCCATGGCGGCCATTCACCAAGTGGGAGCCACAAAACTGGTGGGCTCGGCATTTTGGGCCTGGACCGTGGGCCTGGGCCTCCTGGGACTGGGCTTGACCGCACGCGAGATGCGTACGATCCTTAGAGCAAGGGGTGACTCATGTTAGCCTACGCGCAGACCGGAACGGGCCAGGAAGCAACACAACAGCTCATTTCGCTGGTGGTGATCCTCGTCGTCTTCTTCGGGGTGTTTTATTTCCTCCTCATCCGACCCCAGCGGAGACGGCAGCGGGAACACATGACCCTCCTTGCCTCCCTGAAGCGCGGCGATCGCGTGATGACCGCGGGCGGCATCATCGGCACCATTGAGGACATCGACGAAAACGAGGTCGTCCTCGTGGTGGAGGAGGGGAAGCTCCGGATCTCCAAGACCAGCATCGTGGAGAAGGTGAAGAAGTGAGGGCACCATGAAGCGCAGGGACTGGATCTATTTTGGCGCGACGTTGGCGGTGCTGTTTGCCGCTATTGGCCTTCTGTACCCGTTTTGGCCCTTCGATCGGGTGATCAAGTTGGGGTTGGATCTGCAAGGAGGCGTGCGCCTGGTCCTCCAGGCGCAAGGGTTGGAAGAGAAAAAGGAAGTGGAGCGCCGGGACATCGTGGACCGCCTCATCACCATTTTTGCCGAGCGCGTGGACCAATATGGGCTGGCCAACGTGGAGATTCGGCCCGTGGGGGCGGACCGCATCGAGGTGAAGATCCCCGGGGCCACCGACCCTGAGCGCGCCCGGGAGCTCCTGGGCCGCACCGCCATCCTGGAGTTCCGCAAGGTCCTGGATGCCGCCACCAATCCCGATGACTTAGCGGCCCGCCGGGTGCTGCCCCAGGAGATCCTGCCCGGCAAGGATCCGGGCCAGTATTACCTCGTGGAGGGCGATCCTCTCCTCACCGGCGATGTGCTCGATAACGCGGAGGTGCGCGTCTCCACGGATCCCCGCAACCCTGGGCTGTACATCCTCCTCACCTTCAACCGCGCGGGAGCGGAGCGATTTGTGGAGGCCCTGCGCAGGCTCCAGGTCAACGATCGGCTGGCCATCATCTTGGACGGCGTGGTTTATTCTGCGCCGTATATCTCGGCCTCCATCAAGGAGGCCGCGGCCCAGGGCTGGCGGGCCGTGCAGAACTCCACCACCATCACTGGCCGCTTCACCTT
>CALKFO010000124.1 GCA_938084765.1 Candidatus Bipolaricaulota bacterium
GCGCCCACCTCCACAGCCACCTCCTCCGGCTGGGGCGCGATGGCCTCCACGATGCGCTCAAGCACGTGGGCATCCGCAAGGAAATGCTGTCCTAGGGATTTTCGCAGCGTGATCCCCTGGGCAGCCAAAAGGGCCCGGATAGCGGAGGGCGAGGTGAGACGGGCCAAAGCTCGCTTTGGAAATTACGGGCGCTCCCCAGCTCGGAGATCCGGCTCCAGGATGAGTTGGCAGCGCTTCTGCACCTCTGGATCGTACGCGGGGTCCATGCATTGGAGCTTTTCGGCGAGCAGGCGTTCCCGAGCTTGGGCCGCGCTCACGGCTTGGTCGATGAGGGTGGCGAACTCGGCGTACCCCGCCTGCCGCAGGCTCTGGCCCAGGGCGCGCCAAAACGAGAGGGGAAGGTCCAACCTTCGCCCGCCTCCCGCCAAGGCCAGGAGCTCCTCCTTAGTGACCTTGAACACCAGCTCCAAATCGTCCATGTCAAGGAAAAGCTACCCGAGCGGCTGCCCGGGTGCAACCGGACCGGGTATAATGGGTGCTGAGGTAACCGGGGGAGCTCCGAGAGGGGCTGAGAGGAGGCGGAAGCCTCGACCCCTTGAACCTGATCCGGGTAATACCGGCGGAGGGAAGGTTACCGCGCTGGCTTCAGCCCCCTCCCTTGGTTGCCGCCAAGGAGGGGTTTTCTCGTGCCGCGCACGGTGTTGATCCTGGCAGGCGGCGTGGCCTCGCCCAAGGAGGCCGCGGAGGCCGCACAAGGAGCGGATTTCATCCTCGCCGCCGATGGTGGTCTCCTTTTGGCCCAGCGCGCCGGCCTCCCCGTGGACCTCCTCCTCGGTGACCTGGACTCCTTGCCCACTCCTCTGCCCGATTCCCTTCCCGTCCTGCGCGTACCCCGGGAAAAGGACGCCACGGACTTGGAGCTCGCTTTGGATCACGCTGTGGCATTGGGCGCTGAAAAGATCGTGGTGGTGGGCGCCTTCGGCGCGCGTTTGGACCATACCCTGGCCAACGCCAACCTCCTGGAGAAGTATGACCTCCCGGTCGTGCTCTTCCACGACCGGGCCCGCGTGTACCTCGTGGTGGACCAGGTGGAGCTCGCAGGTGAACCTGGAGATCTTGTGTCCCTTCTTCCCCTGACCGCGGAGGTGCGGGGCGTCACCACCTGGGGCCTGCGCTATGCCCTCACCGACGGCGTCCTCCTGCGGGCCTCCACGCGGGGCGTGTCCAACGAGGTGGTGGCCACGCCGTTTGGCGTCAGCCTGCGCGAGGGAAAGCTCCTCCTCATCCATACTCCCCAAGGAGGTGAGGAGGGATGAGGACGCTTTGGGTGCTGGTGTTGGTGGCCCTCGCGGTCGTGGCGGGGGCTAGGGAGCTCGTGGTCTACACCTACGACTCGTTCGTGTCCTGGGGGCCGGCCTTGGCCATCAAAGAGAGGTTCGAGGCCCTGTTCCCCGGCGTGACCCTCCGGTGGGTGGCGGTGGGCGACTCCTCAGAGATGCTCTCCCGCCTCATTGCCGAGCTCCAGTTGGGCCTGCCCACCGCGGACGTGTTCCTGGGCCTGGCGGACGTGGAACTCCCTCGCGCTTTGGCCCACAACGTCTTCCAGCCCTACGATCCCCAGCGGATCCCCAACCTTGCGGATGTGCCGGCCGAGCTCATCTTCGACCCCACCGGGCACGTCCTCCCTTATGACCACGGCTACGTGACCTTCGTGTACGACTCCGAGCTTTTGCCCGAGGAGCTCGTGCCCCAAGGCCTGGAGGACCTCTTGCGGCCGGAGCTGCGCGGCAAGATCATCGTCACTGACCCGCGCACCTCTTCTCCAGGCCTCTCCTTCCTGCTTTGGACGATCGCCCACTTCGGGGAAGGGTGGCCCGATTACTGGCGGAAACTCCTGCCCAACCTGCTGGCCATCACCAAGGGTTGGTCTGAGGCCTACGACATGTTCCTGGCGGGGGAGGCCCCCATCGTTCTCTCCTACTCCACAGACACAGCCTATTCCTACATCGAACACGGTTCCCTGCGGTATCGGGCCATCACGCTCGGGGGCGAGGCCTTCCGCCAGGTGGAGGGGATGGGCATCGTGAGGAACACGAAGGAGCTCGAGCTGGCCCACGCCTTCCTGAACCTCGTCCTCTCCCTGGAGATCCAGGAGCTCATGCCCACCACCCAGTGGATGTTCCCGGTGAACGCCCGAGCCAAGCTTCCCCCGGGCTATGAGTACGCGCTGATCCCGGAAAAGCCGGTCTCCTTGGACCCCATGCTGGTGGGCGAAAAGCTCGAGGAGTGGCTGAACCAGTGGCAAAAGCTGTTGATTGGCGGTTGATCCGGAGAAGGGGGGCAAGCCTGCTTTGGGCCGGCTTGCCCCTTTTCGTTTTGGCCACGGCCTTCTTCCTTCCCTTGGCCAACGTGCTTCTTTTGGGCTTGCGGCTGGAGGACCAGTGGACCCTGGCCCGGGTGCGCGCGGTCCTCGCTGACCCCTATGTGCGCCACCTCTTCTCCTTCACCGCTTTGCAAGCCCTCCTTTCCACTCTCGTGAGCTTGGCCCTGGGCTTCCCCTTGGGCTGGTTCCTCACCCGGTATCGTTTTCCCGGGAAGCGTCTTGTGCAGGCCTTCACCTTGGCGCCGTTCGTGCTCCCGCCCATCACCGTGGCCCTCGGCTTTTTCCTGTTCTTCGGCCACACGGGCTACCTCAACCATGCCCTCCAAAAAATTTTGAGACTTCAGGAGCCGCCGTTGAAGCTGCTTTATTCTCTTTGGGCCATCGTGCTTGCCCACGCCTTTTACAATGCACCTGTGTTTGCCCGCTTCGTCCATGCTGCATGGAGCTCGCTTGATCCCGCGTTGGAAGAGGCTTGCGCCGTTTTGGGGGTCCGGAGGTTCCGGGCCTTTCTCACCGTGACCCTACCGCTCCTATTGCCCGCGATCTTCTCCGCCGCGGCCCTGGTCTTTGTCCTGTGCTTCCTCTCTTTCGCCATCCCCCTGTCGCTGGGCGGGGCCCGCTACGCCACAGTGGAGGTGGGGGTTTATTTGTACGCGCGGGTGTACGTGGACCTGCCGCGGGCTGCGGCCCTGGGCCTGGTCCAGCTCCTGGTGACCCTGGGTTTGGCCTACCTTTACGTGCGGGGCGGCGGGCGGTGGTCCGCCCCCCAGGAAAGGCTGCGCCCCCTCCCCACCTTGCCTTTTCCCTCCCGTGCGGCCCATGGGCTTTGGCTCCTTTGGCTTTTGGGAAGCGCTGTCCTCTTTTTCGGCCCCATCGGTTCCGTGGTCGCCGATTCCTTCACCCGACCTTTGGCCGGCCGCCCCGCGGGCCTGGGCTGGTATCGCTTCATCTTTTCCCCGGAGCACAACCCGTTCATCGGCACCTCGCCCTTGGGGAGCATTCGGGTGAGCTTGGAGGTGGCCGGCTTCTCCACCCTGTTGGCGTTGGCCTTGGGGCTAGGGGTAAGCGGCGCCTTGCGGGTCCTGCGCTCTAGGGCGCTGGAGGCCCTGCTCATGGCGCCCCTGGCCGTGTCCTCCGTGGTCCTGGGGCTGGCTCTGCTTCTGGCCTTTCACCGTCCGCCTTTTGTCTATCTCTCCGAGAAGCACGCGCTCATTCTCGCTCATGCCCTCTTGTTCTATCCCTTTGTGGTGCGGATCGTGCGGCCGATTTGGGAGGGGTTGGCGCCGGGTTGGGTGGAGGCCGCCCGGGTGTTGGGAGCAAGCCGCCTGCGTGCCTTCCTCACCGTGGAGGCGCCGCTTTTGGCCCAGGCCCTGCTTGTGGCCGGGGCCTTCAGCCTCGCCCTCTCCCTGGGCGAGATGACCGCCGCGGCCATGCTCTCCCGGGGAGAGCTTGTGACCCTGCCCCTGGCCATCTACCGCTTCCTTTCGGCGCGACGGTTCGGTGCCGCCTCCGCCATGGCCTCCCTTCTCATCCTCATCACCGTGGCCGCGGTGGTCGTTTGGGAATGGCTGGGCGAACGGAGCCTGCGCCATGGCCAGGCTTGAGGTGGAGAACCTGGTGAAGCGTTTTGGCCCTGTGGTGGCCGTGGATGGAGTTTCCTTTTCCGTGGAGGCCGGGGAAATCCTCGTCCTGCTTGGCCCGTCTGGGTGTGGGAAGACCACGGTTCTGCGGTGCATTGCGGGCTTGGAGCATCCCCAAGCCGGGGACGTGCGGGTGGACGGCCGCTCGCTTCTTGGGCTTCCGCCTGAGCGGCGCGGTGTGGGCCTGGTGTTCCAGCGCTACGCGCTTTTCCCGCACCTCTCGGTGGCGGCCAACGTGGCCTACGGGCTGCGTCATGGTTGGCCACGCCTCCCCCGCGCGCAGCGACAACGGAAGGTGGCGGAGCTTTTGGCCCTGGTTGGGCTTTCCGGCTACGAGCGGCGCAGGCCCCATGAGCTTTCGGAGGGACAAAAGCAACGGGTGGCGCTGGCGCGGGCGCTGGCGGTGGAGCCCAAAGTTCTGCTTTTGGACGAGCCTCTTTCCGCCCTGGACGCGGCCCTGCGCGGGGAGCTGCGCCATGAGCTGCGCCGCATCCTCAAGGAGCGCAACACCACCGCGGTGTACGTCACGCACGATCAGACGGAGGCCTTGGCCCTGGCCGACCGGGTGGGGGTGATGCGCGCGGGCAAGCTCGAGCAGGTGGACCGACCGCAGGACCTGTACGAGCGGCCAAGGACGCCGTTTGTGGCGCAGTTTTTGGGTCGGGCCAACCTTTGGCTGGCCCGGGTGGTGCGCCTCCAGCCCCCCAAGGCCTGGGTGGAGGTGGCGGGCCTGACGGTGGAAGCGGAGGTTTTGGCCCCTCCTCAGGGCGGGGAGGCCCTGCTCTTTTTCCGGCCGGAATGGGTGGAGACGGGCCATGGCCCGTTCCAGGCCGAACTTCGGGAGGCGGAGTACTTGGGCGATCACTGGGAGGTGCGGGGGAGGGTCCAGGGCCTTCCCCTTGTTCTGCGCACCCCCACCATCCCCGAGAATCCCCTGAGTTTCCGGATCATGCGCGCGTTTCTGCTCCCTACGGCTGAGTAAACCAGGGGATGGGCTCGATTTGCCCCGTTTTTAAACCCTCGCCTAAACTTGGGCGGGGAGGCCTGTGCGCTGAAGGAGGAGATGATGTTTTCTTCCTCGCTTTGGTGGCTGCTGCTTGTGGGAGGGGTGCTTGTGCTGGTGGGGTTTCGGCCGGCGGCCCCCGAGCCCAAGGTCGTTGCCGAACTTGAGCTCTCCCGCTACATGGGAAAGTGGTACGCCGTGGCCCACATTCCCAATTGGTTTGAGCGAGGCTGCCAGGCGGGGACAACGGCGACCTATACCCTGCTTGCGGACGGCACCATTGAGGTGGTGAATGAGTGCTACGATGCTGCGGGGAGGAAGCGGGTGGCTCGCGGCCGGGCCTGGATCCTCAATCCCCAGGAGCCCGGAAGGCTTAAGGTGAGTTTCCTCCAGCTTTTTGGGCACTGGTTTTTCGCGGGGAACTACTGGATCCTGGCCTTGGGAAAGGATTATTCGTATGCGGTGGTGGGCGAACCCCAACGCAAATATGGCTGGGTGTTGAGCCGGACCCCCATCCTGTCCCCCGCAGCTTGGGAGGAGATCAAGGCGATCCTCCAGGACAACGGCTACGACTGGGCGAAGTTCGTGTTCATCGATCAATCGCCCAACGTCGCGCCGTCGCGCTGAGGCCCGGGATCCTCTCTTGTCAGGGCTGGTTTCCGCCCCTGGCCCCAGCGTGCAGGTGCTCATGGGGAGGGACTCGATCACGGCCCTCTTGACGCCTCGACTCCCGAAGGATTATGATGACGTTTGCCATGGCCCGTCGATGGTGGACGTTTGTTCTGGTCTTTGGCGTTTTGGTCCTGAGCGGTTGCTTTTTTGTTCGTCCCCCTTCCCTTGGGGACGCGGGCCTAGGGGTTGGGCGGCGGATATTGCTTCCGCTGTACATCTACCCCATGTGGTGGGATCCAGCGTTGTACCAGTGGCCGCGGGTCGTGCAGGCCGCGCAAAAGGCGGAGATCTGGGCGATCATCAACCCCGCAAGCGGCCCCGGCGGGCCACCCAATGCGGATTACGAGCGTGGACTGTCCGATCTGGCCCAGGCTGGAGTCACGATGCTGGGCTACGTGTGGACGAACTACGGCGCCCGAAGCATCGCGGAGGTCAAGGCCGAGGTCGACATTTATGCCCAACACTTCCTTCCCCGCGGGGTGAAAGGCATTTTCTACGATGGGGTGAATTCCTCAGCCGCGTGGCTCCCCTACTATCGCGAGCTTTATGAGTATGCTAAGGCCCAGGGTTTTCTATGGGTGGTCCTGAACCCCGGGATAACCATCGCTGAGGAATATTTGGCCGAGGGCGTGGGCGACGTGATCGTCATTTTTGAGGACAGTTATGCCCAATTCCTGGGCCACGTCCTTCCCGACTATGTGGGGCATTACCCACGGGAACGCTTTGCCATTCTCGTTTGGGGCGTTCCCTCCTTGGAGGAGGCCAAGGAGGTCCTCCGGCGGTCTCCGGGCATCGGCTTCGTCCACTGCACCGACGACACCCCACCCAACGAGTGGGACACCCTTCCGACCTACTGGGGGGAATGGGTCGAACTCTTCTCCCAGCCCCTGTATTTCGTGCCCTGAACGAACCCGGATGGGCGCCGGAAAGGCTTGGTCCTTCCCCGCTCGGCGTGGGTTTTTCTTCCCGACTAGCGAACGCAAGCCTCTCGGCCCCCTGAGTGAACGCGTTTTCTTTCGTTCAGGTGACCTCCGCTGGTCACGAACACCGAGCAGCGGAGAAATTTGTGGCCCAAGCGCGCAAATCGTAGAGAAAGCGTAGGGGAACCTCTTGACGGGCGGGAAAAGAGGACTCGGGTGCTCCTCGATGTTCACGGCCGCGGGGAGATCGGGCACGAAGAGCGCCTTCTGTACAGGTCGTTCAGTTCGTTTCTGCAAGTTCGAAGAGGCGGGTGGCGAGCTCCACGCAACGTTCGGCCACGCGGGGGTCGTCGCGCCAACGGAGCTTCTCCCGCCACCTTTGGGGTATGGCGTCCAA
>CALKFO010000125.1 GCA_938084765.1 Candidatus Bipolaricaulota bacterium
TCCACCATGGCCGCCAGGGCCTCATAGATGGGGGTTTCCGCCGGGAGGGTGAAGAGGGGCGTGGTCATCACCTGGGCCACGGGGGTGGAGGGGGAAAGGCCCTCCGCCAGGACCCGGTTCCTTAGGTCGCGGTCCGTGAGGATGCCCCAAGGCTCCCCTTCCACCAGGAGGCTGGAGATGCCCTCTTGGCGCATCCTCCTCGCGGCCTCTTCCACCGTGGCCGAAGGGGGGATGAAGGCGGGGGGGCGGCGTACCAGGTTGCCCACGGGGGCAAAGAGGGAGGGTTCTGGCGCCAGCCGCAGCCTTACCCGTTCCGCCAGGCCTTGGCCAAAAAAGCGGGCCGCTTCCGGGTACGTCAGAAGCCTTTGGAAAGCCTCCTTGGGAAAGGCCAGAACCCGGACCGGGGTCTTGGCCACCACCCCCAGGGCCGGGGGTTCGCCGGAAAGGAGGGAAGGGAAGCCGAAGAACTCCCCCGCCTCCAGGGTTCCCACCTCCCGTTCCCCGTCCAGGAGGGCCACCTGGCCTTCCAGGAGGAGGTAGAGGTTTTGCGCGGGTGCCCCTCCCTGTTCCATGAGCAGGGTGCCCGGGGAGTGCGCCTCCTCGAGGGCTTGGTGGAGAAGGGCCTCGAGGTCGGCTTCAGGAAGGGCGTTTAAGGGAGGGATCTTCCGGGGATCCATAGGCGGGGGTTAACCAGGCCACCAAGGGAATGAGGTAGTGCAGGGCCACCTGGGCCTGGAGCAGGATCAGAAGGCCTATCCCCAGCATAAAGGCTGGAGGTAGGAGGATGAAAAGCCGTACAACGCGGCCAATCCCTGGTGGAGGCAAGGGCCAAAGGCGGTGGTAAACAATGCCCAGCATCGTTCCCATACCAACCCCTAGAGCGATCTGGAAGAGCATCTTGGGGGTGGGAAAGGGCAGGCCCAAGAGGTAATGGCCGCTCAAGTAAAGGCCAAAGAGGACCACCAAGCTTCCCAGGTAAAACCTCAGATAAAGGAGGTGCATAGGAACATTGTAGGGGGGCTTTCGCCCCCCTTTTGCTTAGTGCTCAGCTGCCTGGCCTGCTCTTTTGGGGATACGGATATCCTCCACCAGGTGCTGGATGTGTTCGGGGGGCGGGGGCGTGATTCGGGAAACCACGTAGGCCACCACGAAGTTGAGGATCATGCCGACAACCCCGATGCCCTCGGCGCTGATACCCCAAAGGTTAGGGATCACCGGGGCCGGGGCGCCGAAGATTTGCGGTGCCCGCATCATGCCGATCATGGTTGCGGTGAAGATGAGGCCCACCAGGATGCCGGCAATGGCCCCCTCCCGGTTCATGCGCTTATCAAAGATGCCCAGGAGAATGGCAGGGAAGAGGCTGGCCGCCGCTAGCCCGAAGGCGAAGGCCACCACCTGGGCTACGAAGCCCGGGGGGTTCACGCCGAAGTAACCGGCCAGGATCACCGCCAAGAGGATCACGATCCGACCCGCCAAAAGGCGCTGGGCCTCGGTGGCAGTGGGGCGGAAGATGCGGTAATAGATGTCGTGGGAGATGGCGCTGGACATGGCCAGGAGCAAGCCGGCAGCCGTGGAAAGGGCAGCGGCCAGACCTCCGGCGGCCACCAGGGCGATCACAAAGGGGGAAAGCTTGGCCACCTCCGGGGTGGAAAGGACGATGATGTCGTTGTCAATGTGTACCTCGTTCTTGCTCTTTTCGTCAGGGGTATTGAAGTCCGGCTTGCCGCCCTTTAGGGCGAAGGCCCGGCCTGGGGCCACGGTGACCTTGCCGTCTCCGTCCTTGTCTACAAAGGCCAGGAGCTTGGTCTTTTCCCACTTGGCCACCCAGTCAATCTGGCGCACTTCCTCCAGGCTCTTGCCATGCAGGGTGGAGATGAGGTTGTAACGGGCAAAGGCCGCCACTGCCGGGGCCGTGGTGTAGAGAAGGGCGATAAAAAGCAAGGCCCAGCCGGCGGAGTAGCGGGCGGAACGCACATCGGGCACGGTGTAGAAGCGGATGATCACGTGAGGCAAGCCTGCGGTGCCCACCATCAAGGCCAGGGTGATGGCCAAGATGTCAATCATGGGTTTGCCCTGGAAGGGCTTGGTGTACTCGGTAAAGCCCAGGTCCACTTGAATCTGGTTTAGACGGGCCACCAGGTCGCTAAAGGTAAAGGCCAGCTGGGGAACGGGGTTGCCAGTGAGGATATTGGCGATGGCGATGGCCGGGATCAAGTAAGCGATGATCAGCACCGTGTACTGGGCCACCTGGGTCCAGGTGATTCCCTTCATGCCCCCGAGGACAGCGAAGAAGGCTACCACGGCCACCCCGATGATGACCCCGGTGGCGATGTCCACCTGGAGAAAGCGGCTGAAGACGATGCCCACGCCCCGCATCTGCCCGGCCACGTAGGTAAGGGAGATAAAGATGGTGGCGATGGCGGCCACGGCCCGGGCGGTGTGGGAGTAGTAGCGGTCGCCAATGAAGTCGGGTACCGTGTACTTCCCGTACTTGCGCAGGTAGGGGGCCAGGAGCAGGGCCAAGAGTACATACCCCCCGGTCCAGCCCATGAGGTAAACGGCCCCGTCATACCCCATGAAGGAGATTAGGCCCGCCATGGAGATGAAGCTGGCGGCGGACATCCAGTCGGCGGCGGTGGCGGCTCCGTTGGCGATGGCGGGCACGCCCCGGCCCGCCACATAGAACCCCGCAGTTTCCCTAACCCGGCTGGCGTAACCGATATGTATAGGGCAAAGGTAAGGCCCACAAGGAGATAGGTCCAGACTTCCACGCTCATGGTTTCCCCCTACTCGTGCACCCCGTACTGGCGGTCCAGTTGGTCCATCTTCCAGGCGTAGTAGAAGATTAGGACGACGAAGACGTAGATGCTTCCCTGCTGGGCGAACCAGAACCCCAGGGGAAGCCCCCCTAGGCGGATGCTGTTTAAGGGTTCCACCAGGAGGATGCCGAAAACGTACGAAACCAGCGCCCAGATGATAAGCAGGTTTCGTATCAAGGATGTGTTGGCCTTCCAGTACCCTTCCAGGTTGCTCATAACTCCCTCCCCCGCTAGGGAAGCGCTCTCTGCGCCCCTTTTTTGCCTCCCTCGCGGTTACGGGCAATCTTAGGGAAGGATGAGGGAGGTGTCAAGAAAACTAAAGTTTGCGGGTATGCGCAAAAGCGCGGCTTTTCCGTAGGGAAAGGGGGCTGGGATATGCCCCAGCCCCCGGCAAAGTAGGGCTACTCCTCCAGCGTGGACAGATCCCCCGGGTCCTTGCCTAGCTCCTTTGCCTTAAGCAAGCGGCGCAGGATCTTGCCGGAGCGGGTTTTGGGAAGCTTGTCCAGGAAGACCACCTGCGAAGGGGTGGCGATGGGGCCCAGCTCCCGGCGCACGTGGGCGATGAGGCTCTCCTTGAGTTCCTCCGAGGGCGTTTGGCCTAGGCGGAGTACCACGAAGGCCTTGATGGCCTCTCCCTTGAGGGGATCGGGAACTCCGATCACCGCCGCCTCGGCCACCGCCGGGTGGGAGACCAGGGCGCTTTCCACATCCGCGGTGCCGATGCGGTGCCCGGCCACGTTCAGGACGTCGTCCGCCCGGCCCAGGACGCTGAAGTACCCCTCCTCATCCTTGCTGGCCACGTCCCCGGCCACGTACACGTTCCCCGGCACCTCGCGCCAGTACTGGAGGTAGCGGTCGTGGTGGCCCCAGACGGTGCGCATCATGTGGGGGAAGGGGCGCTTCAACACCAGAAGCCCCCCTTGCCCCGGGGGAACGGGTTTCCCCTCCTCGTCCACCACCTCCGCCTCCACCCCCGGCAAGGCCACCCCGGCGAAGCCCGGCTTGGCGGGGAGGACCAGGGGGGTGCCCAAGGTGGGCCCACCCAGCTCCGTCTGCCACCAGTTGTCGGCCACGAAGCCCCGCCTTCCCTCGTCCGCCAGATGCCGGTAAGCCCAGCGCAGGGCCTCGGGGTTTAGGGGCTCCCCGGCCACGGCGATGAGGCGCAAGGAGGAGAGGTCGTACTTTCCTGGCCATTCGGGGCCGAACTTCATGAAGAGCCTTACCGCGGTGGGGGCGGTGAACATCACGTTCACCCGATAGCGCTCCACCACCTGCCAGAAGGCCCCGGGGTCGGGATAGTCGGGGGCGCCTTCCCGGAGGACGCTGGTGATGCCTTCCAAAAGGGGGGCGTAGACGATGTAGGAATGCCCCACGATCCAGCCGATATCGCTGGTGGCCCAGAAGATATCCTGGTCCTTGACGTCAAAGAAGGTGCGCAGGTGGTAGGTGGTGCCCACCATGTACCCCCCGTGCACGTGCACCACCCCTTTGGGTTTCCCAGTGGAGCCTGACGTGTAGAGGATGAAAAGGGGGTGCTCGGCGTCCACCATCTCCGCCTGGGCCTCGGGGGGGTTTCCCCAAAGGAGTTCCTGGAAGTCGTGGTGCCCCTCCGGTAGCTCGGCCTTGAAAGCCCTCTGGAACCAGACCACCTTCAGCGGCAGGTCCTTGATGGCCTCCTCCACGATGGAGCGGAGGTCCACCCCCTTGCCTCGGCGGAAGCTCACATCCCCGGCGATGAGGAGTTTGGCGCCGGCGTCCAGGATGCGCTCCCTTAAGGCGCTCACCCCAAGCCCGGCGTAGACCACGCTGTGGATGGCCCCCAAATAGGCGGTGGCCAGCATGGCCACGATGCCCTCCAGGGTCAGGGG
>CALKFO010000126.1 GCA_938084765.1 Candidatus Bipolaricaulota bacterium
CGCACAAGCTTCCGGTAGCGGCCGTAATACACGACAGGGTTCACCTGAAGCTGGACCTCGTCGTTTCCACGTCCACGAGGAATTGCACGTCGGGGCGGGTGTAGTGGACGGCGGCGGGGCGGCCCTCGCGGCGCAAAAGCTCGGAAAAAGCCTGGGTTAAAGCGCGGTTCAAATGACGCCGCACAGGCTCAGCCCACGGCGAGGGGAACTTCTCGGCCAAAACCTCCTCGGTGGCCTCCAGGCGCGGGGAGAGGTGTACCCCGAAGAGAAAGGTCTCGAACTCATAGGGGCGGGAAAGATCCCAGGCTTTCTGGGCCCAGATGGGGACGCGGGAGAACGCGCCGCCACAGACCCAGCACTCCTGGGGCGCACGGGTCCCCTGGCCCAGGGCGGCCCGCAGAAGGTGCCCCCGCTCCGCTGGGGCGAGTCGCCCCGGCAGAAGGGCGAACCGCCGACCCAGACACTCGTCGCAGATCGGGCCGGCCCGCAGGAGCTTTTCCGCCAAGGAAAGCGGATCCACGCCGAAATTTTCCTCGTTGCGCGCCATTTGGGCAAAGCTATACTCCAAATGGGTCGGGGCGTGGCGCAGCCTGGAAGCGCACCTGCTTTGGGAGCAGGGGGTCGCTGGTTCAAATCCAGTCGCCCCGACCATCACTTTCCGTGGGGGAAGGAGCGAGAATGGAAAAGCTGGTGAGCTTGGCCCTGGGTATGGTGAGGGATTTGGGCGCGGAGTTCGGGGAGGTGCGGGTGGAGCACCGAGTGGACGAATCCATCCGCACCAAAAATTTGGAGGTGGAGGTTCTTTCTCGACGGGAATCCGCGGGGATTGGGATTCGCGTGCTCGCCAAAGGGGCCTGGGGGTTTGCGGCCACAAGCGACCTCACGGAGGCGGGCATTCGCCGCGCCGCCATGCAGGCCGTGACCATCGCCAAGGCCTCCGCCACCCTCCTGCGGGAGCCGGTGCGGCTGGCGCCGGAGCCGGTCCATCGAGGTACCTACGTGACACCGGTGAACAAGGACCCCCTTTCCGTGCCCATTGCGGACAAGCTCGCCCTCCTTTTTTCTGCCGCGCAAAGGATCCTCCAAGTGCAGGGCATCGTCATGGCCAAGGGCAGCCTTTCCGCCTGGCGCACGGAGAAATGGTTCGGAAACACCGAGGGGACGGAAATCCACCAGGTGATCACGAGCTGTGGGGCGGGGATCGAGGCCTATGCGGCCAAGCCCGGGGAGATCCAAAAGCGCAGCTTCCCCAACTCCTTTGGCGGCGATTTCGCCAACGCCGGCTATGAATTCATCGAGTCCCTGGGCCTCGTGGAGAACGCCGAGCGCATTGCGGAGGAGGCGGTGGCCCTCCTCTCTGCCCCGGTCTGCCCAACCGGGGTGTTCGACGTCATCATCGACGGCTCCCAGATGGCGCTGCAGGTCCACGAGTCCTTGGGGCATCCTTCCGAGCTGGACCGCGTTCTGGGAACGGAGCTCTCCTACGCGGGCGGAAGCTTCCTCACCCTGGAGAAACTCGGGAATTTTCAGTATGGGGCGGAGATCGTGAACATTGTGGCGGATGCCACCGCTCCGGGGGGCCTGGGCACCTTCGGCTACGATGACGAGGGCGTGGAGGCCCAGCGGGTGGACCTGGTGCGGGAGGGGATCTTCGTGGGCTACCTCACCTCCCGGGAGACCGCAGGAAAGCTGGGTTGGGCGCGGAGCAGCGGCGCCGCCCGGGCCTCCAGCTGGGCACGCATCCCCCTCATCCGCATGACCAACATCAACCTCCTTCCCGGGAAGGGGCGCCTGGCCGACCTCATCGCAGACACCGAACACGGGATCTATTTGGAGACCAACAAATCCTGGTCCATCGACGACCGGCGGGTGAACTTCCAGTTCGGCACGGAGATCGCCTGGGAGATCAAGAACGGCAAAAAGGTACGGCTGCTGAAGAATGCCCTGTACACCGGGATCACGCCGCAGTTTTGGGGGTCGTGTGTGGCCATCTGCGGGCCGGAGGAGTGGCGGCTGTGGGGCCTTCCCAACTGCGGCAAGGGCGAGCCGGGCCAGGTGATGCAGGTGGGGCACGGCGCAGCGCCGGCCAAATTCCGCAATGTCCAAGTCAGGGGGGCAGCATGATCCTCGCGGAGTTCTCCATCACGCCCATTGGCGCGGGTGAATCCGTGTCCGAGTACGTGGCGGAGTGCCTGAGGATTGTCCGGCAAAGCGGCCTCCCTCACGAGCTCACCGCCATGGGCACCATCATCGAGGGCGACTGGGACCAGGTGATGGCCGTGATCAAGGCCTGCCACATGGCCGTGCGGGCCCGCTGTCGGCGGGTCTCGACCCTCATCAAGATCGACGATCGGGAGGCCCCGCCCGGGCGCATCAAGGCCAAAGTGGAGTCTGTCCTGCGCAAGCTAGAGCAGGCCTAGGATGTAGTGGGCCAAGAAGTAATAGATCGGCGCAGCGGCGAGGATCCCATCGATGCGATCGAGGACGCCGCCGTGGCCGGGAAAGAGTCGGCCTGTATCCTTCACCCCGGCGGCCCGCTTCACCAGGGACTCAAATAGATCGCCCAGTTGGGTGAACACTCCGACCCCAAACCCCATGACGAGGGCCGCCGGCCAATAGCGGCCGAAATCCGCAAGGAACACGGGCAAAAGAAAGCCCGCCACCCCGGAGAGGAGAAGGCCCCCGGCCACGCCCTCCCAGGTCTTGGCCAGGGATATTCGGGGGAGCAAACGGTGTCGGCCCAGAAGGCTCCCCACAAAGTAGGCGCCCGTATCATAGGCCCACACGATGAGGAGGAAGTGCAGCACATGCCAGAACCCGCCCTTGCGGTGGAAGACGAGGATGAACCCGAGCATGGCGGGGATGTACAGGAGCCCGAAAATCCCGGCCACGGAGGCCAAGAACCCCTCCTGGGTGCCCCGGCGGGAGAAGCTGTAGATCACAAGGAGATAGGCGAAGGCAAAGGCCAGGATGAAGGCGAACTCGCCCTCCCTGGGGAGGAGAAGGAAAAGGAAGGCGGGGATGGCGAAGAGAAAGGCCTCCTTAGGGAGGGTGACGCCCAGGCGGGCCACCAAGGCCACGTACTCCCAGCCTGCGGCCACACCCACGACCGACAGAAGGAGGGCCACAAGCCAATCCTGGCTGAACCGGTCAGCCAGCCAAAAGATGAGGAGGACCGTGGGGATGGCCAGCGAAGCCGTAAGGAGCCGCAGGCGTAGGTCCTTCAAGCGCTCACCTTTCCGAAGTTGCGGGTGCGGCCCTGAAAATCCC
>CALKFO010000127.1 GCA_938084765.1 Candidatus Bipolaricaulota bacterium
GGACAAACCTTTCCTTGTGGGGGACTTCATTGTGGTGGGCGATATGGAAGGCACAGTGGAGCGCATCGGCATCAAGACCACGCGCATTCGCAGCCTGAGCGGGGAAGAGGTGGTGGTCTCCAATTCCGAGCTCCTGCGGGGTTGGATCCACGACTACACCAAAATGCAAGAGCGCCGCGTCGTGTTCCGCTTCGCCGTGGATTACCACACGCCGCATGAGAAGCTCGCCGCCATCCCCGATCTTGTGCGGGAGATCATCGAAGCTACCCAAAACGTGCGCTTTGATCGCGCCCACTTCAAGGAGTACGGGGAGTTCGGGTTGATCTTCGAGGTGGTGTATTTTGTTCTCAGCCCTCGCTATCGTGACTACATGGACGCCCAGCAAGCCATTAACTTGGCGATCCACAAGCGTTTTGCGGAGGAAGGGATCAAATTTGCGTTCCCTGTGCGACGCGTGGTGCTGGAAAGAGGGTGAGACATGGCTGAGCTGAGTTGGGAAGTTGTGAAAGGGCATCCGAATGTACAGGTGAACCTGTCCCGGCGGGAATTGATCGCCGAGGTCATCCGACGCAAGGAGGCGTGGGTGAGCCGGTCTGGGGCGCTCGCCACCTGGACCCCCCCGGAATCCACGGGCCGCCGCCCTCAGGACACCTACATCGTTGACCGTCCCGAGATCCACGAAAAGATCGACTGGCGCTCACCCTACTGCATTCCTATGGCTCCGGACACCTTCGACATGATCGTGGAAGACGCGCTGGCCGCGCTGGCCAAAAAACCCCGGCTTTACCTGGTGGAGCGGGCTCTGGGCGCCAACAGCCGCTACGCTCTTAAAGTTCAAATTATCACTGATCGAGCCATCACCGCCCTTTTTGCCGACAACATGTTCCGCCCCATCCCTCCCGATCTTTCCCGCTCGGTTTTCGGGGAAAAACCCTTCCTTCTCCTCGCCCTGCCCTACGATAAGCTGGATCCCCAAAGGTACGAAGGGCGTCTACGGGTGGATCCCGAAAAGGGCCGCACGTCGGATATCGCCGTGGTCATGGACCTCGGGCAGCGGGTGGGCATCGTCTATGGTTCAGCTTACCTGGGCTCGGTGAAAAAACTCTTGTTCACGGTCATGAACTTTTTGCTCCCCGAGGTCGGGGTCCTCCCCATTCACGGGGCGGCCAACGTGGGTCCCAAGGGCGACTGTGCCCTCTTTCTTGGCCTCTCAGGAACAGGGAAAACGTCCCTCTCCACCGATCCCCAGCGGGTACTCATCGGCGACGATGAGCACGGATGGTGCGAGGAGGGGATTTTCAACTTCGAATGGGGTTGTTACGCCAAGATGATCGACATTGATCCCGAAAAGGAACCGGATATCTACTGGGCGGTGATGCACGAGTCTGATCCTTTGGACCACGGGGCTATCGTGGAGAATGCCATGATCTATCCGGATGGAACGTTTGACTTTCACGACCGTCGCCTCACCGAGAACTCCCGCGCCTCCTATCCCTTGTCGTTTTTGCGCAACGCCGATCCCCGCGGGTTGGCCGGTCCT
The DNA here is from genome assembly GCA_938084765.1 of Candidatus Bipolaricaulota bacterium. Classification (GTDB taxonomy): domain Bacteria; phylum Bipolaricaulota; class Bipolaricaulia; order Bipolaricaulales; family Bipolaricaulaceae; genus DTER01. The sequence continues at coordinate 1,541 of CALKFO010000127.1, forward strand.
CCCCAGGTCATGTTTTTCTTGGCCGCCGATGCCCACGGGGTGCTGCCGCCCATCGCACGGCTCGAACCAGAGCAAGCCATGTTTTGGTTCCTCATGGGCTACACCTCGCGCCTGGCGGGGACGGAAATCGGCGTGGTCGAGCCCCGCTCCACGTTTTCACGGTTCTTTGGAGCCCCATTCATGCCCCGTCTGCCGCGGGATTACACCCACCTCCTCGAGGAATACTTGCGCCAATACGCGACCCGGGTGTACCTGGTGAACACGGGCTGGACAGGCGGTCCCTACGGGGTGGGGAAAAGGATCGATATCCGTCTCACACGGCGCATGGTTCATGCAGCGCTAAGGGGCGAGCTGGAGCGGGTGAAGTTCCACCAGCACCCCCTGTTCCACGTATGGGTGCCCGAGGAGTGCCCGGACGTGCCCCGGGAGATCCTGCGGCCAGAAAAGACTTGGCCGGATGAACAAGCCTATTGGGAACGTGCTGAGCGTTTGGCGCAAGAGTTTGCTCGAGAGTTCGAGCGCTCATTTGGGGGAGCGGGGCTCCCGGCGCGTGTGGCGGCCCAATGCCCGGGCCGAACCTAGATCAAGCTTGGATAAGACAAGCAAAAAAGCGAGGCCGGCGCTCCTCACCCAAGAAACGCCGGCCTCTCATGCCCACTTAAATACGACGCACGATCTCCTCGAGGGGCTTTCGTTCCTTGGGGGCCGGCCGCTCCCGAGGATAGCCGAGGACGATGAGCATCATCAGTTCCTCGTTCTCCTTGGCCCCGATGATTTTTTCCACTTGGGGATCGCGGACCCGGCCCAACCAGCAAGCCCCTAGGCCCAGGGAGTGGGCGGCAAGGAGCACGTTTTGGGCGCACGCGCCGATGGCCTGAACGTCTTTGACCTCGTCATAACCCGCGTTTTTATCGCGCAAGATGGCGATGGTCACCGGCGCCGTGCGGACCATGTCCATCTGGGTCACCACCCGGCCCAGTTCCTCCCGCTTCTCCTTGGACTCCACCACCACCAACCGCCAGGGTTGGCTGTTGCGGCCGGAGGGCGCCCAGCGGGCCGCCTCCAGGATCGCCTCCAACTTCTCCGGCTCAATGGGATCGGGTCGAAAAAGACGTACGGAGCGGCGTTCCTTGATGGCGCGCAGCACCTCGTTCATACCCCCTCCTTTCGCTATCATTATACTGGCAATGTTCGCACCAGAATTGTCTGGGTTGGGTCGCGCGCTGTTGGTGCTGGGCATTGTCTTGGTCCTGCTGGGATTGGCCCTCATGGGCAAGCTCCCTTTTTTGGGACGCCTGCCAGGAGACATCCGCATTTACCGCGATGGCTTTGTGTTTTATTTTCCCCTCACCTCCATGCTCATCGTCTCCGTCATCCTCTCCCTGATCCTCACCCTCCTTCGCCGCTAGCCCAATGCTCCAAGATGGCCTGCAAAAGCTCAGGGGTCATGATGGCCATTGAGTAAGGAATGGGCTTTCCCAAGAGGCTCGCCGCCCAAAGCGCCCGCTCGTAGGTCAAGGCAAAAGGCTGGCGCAGATCGAGCTCCCCCCTTCCGACGTCCCAGTGGCCCACCACGACCAAAGGGGAAAGGCTCTTCACCACCGCAACCGTCACGCGGCGCACCCACCCGTGCCAGCGCACCTCGATCGTGTACCTTCCCTCCTCAACCCCAGGAGGCACTTCCACAAGAAAATCCTGCTGGATCCAACGATCCCTGGGCACCGGGGACAGCCCGTCTTCAGGGATCATCGCTTGCCAACCCGGCGGCAGCCCAAGCTGAAGCTCCACAAACGGCAGACTCAGAGCGCTGCGCAGCTCGAGGGAAAGCGTGATCCGGTGGCCGGGAAGGACTTGGTCACTGGAAGTCCGGAGGTCCCCCAAATGGCCCAGTTCCACGCGCGTTCGCTGGCCTGCCAGCAAATGCACATCGTTCTCCCAGCGATCACAGAGGTGCTCCACCGCGAGGGTGTGCCTCCCGGGCTCCAGGAGGAAAAACGAGGCGCCCGTTTCTCCGAGGGGGTAGGCCCTGCCGTCCAGCCACACCACGGCGCGAGGAGGGCCGCCTACGAGCTCCAGCACGCTTTTGTTGGCGTCGACGCGCAAAAACGCTGCGGAATCAGGGCCGCTTTGGACGATCCACACGCCCAGCGGAGCCCCACGAAGGGAGGTCTCCCACCGGATGCGCTCCCCCTCCTGGGTTTTTCGCCATGCGGCCGGCCAGGGACGACCGCAAAAGGACAGGGTCGGGGGATCTTCGGTTTGGGTCCAAACGACGAGGGGTTCGCCATCCAAGAGCACAGGGTGGGCCACCTCCAGGGCCCATCCCATGGAAACGACCACCGCCACCCCAATCCAGGCCTTCATCGTAAGAGGAGAAGCACGGAGATCACGCACTCGATGGGCCCGGGATAGCAAAGTTGCGCCCACAGATATTCGCCAGCCTGGACTTGCCAGTCCCCCGGATGAAGGAGGTCACTCTCGTACACCCCTTCCTTCACCTGGCGAAGGACGAGGCTCCGTTCTTTGGGATGTGGGCCCAGTTTGCCGACCACCAAGGCGATCTCCGGGGGGAGGCCCCAAGCCTGGCTGAGCTGGATCTTGACGCTTTTCTCTTTGGGCCAAGCGGCAAGAATCCTTTCACCGGTATCGGGATCGATGAAGGCCAGCTCAGGCCGGGGGATCACGCTCACCGCCACATTTCTGACGCCCCAGATTTCGCCCTTGCGCGCGAACACCCGCAGGACAAGGGCTGCAGGATAGGCCAGGATCCCCGCGCCCGGCTCACCCACGACCAGGTCCAGGGAAGTCCCGGCATACCAGCGCCCCACCGCCCACCACAGGACCTCATCGGGCTCCTTGGGCTGGGTCAACTTCAAGCTGGCTCGGCAACCCACAGGAAGGAGCAAAGCGTCGCCTGGCTCGATCTCCACCTGCAGGGGCTGGATTCCCACCGCAAGCTCTTGGTCCACGGCGCGGAAGACCACGGAGGTGCACACCGCCGGGATCTTAAGCTGCTGGTCATCCCACCGAAACACGAACAGGAGTTGTTGGGAACTTTTGTCCACCTCGAACGATCCGGAGAAATGCCAGACAAAGGAACCGCTGGACCCCGCCACCTCGCTGAGCTCAAGAGCCAGTTCGTTTTCGGCAGCGCGAACAACCAAGCCCCCGGGCAGCCGGTCAGGGTCGCACGTGAGATCAGCCGGCGGATACAGGACGCGCAGCCGGTAATCCCCAGCGCCCAAACCGTCCGCAGGCCTCCACTCCTCACCTTCTTTTCGCTCCAGGACGAGCTCGGCCGCGCCGGGGCGTGGCCCCACCTTGGTCACCGCGCTCAGCCCGCAGCCCAGGGCTGTGGCCGCCACCAGGTGGTCCCCCACGCCGGAAACCCGCACAGGCACAGCCCCTTCCACCGTGAGCGGATCGCAGGGACGCAGGACTTGCAGGAGACGACTTTTCAACACGTTCCCGTCCCGATACAGCTCCAACACGAGCTGCTCCTTCGTGGTCAGGTTGAGGAGCACAACTTCGCCCGTTTGCTCCAGCTCGCCACGGACCAGGATTTGGAAAGTGCCCAGCAAGCAAGGCTGCGGCTCAAACAGCAATTCCACCGCAGCTGCACAGAAGCCCACGAATAACATGCCCGCCAACATTCTTCCAAGCCGCCTCATACCCCCTCCTTGAGCACAAGTTTTTATACCGCCAAAGGGTTGGCTTGGCAAAACGGGATACAATGGGCGGAAAAGGAGGGTCGATGGAGGAAAGGATACGGGAGGTATTGCGCGAAAGCGATGCGGACTACACCGAAGTGCGGTGGGAGGAGGTCTTCCGATCGCGCGTGGTCTTCCAGCGGGACCAGCTGATCGCCCTCGAGGCCACGGAGGAGCGCGGGGGCATCGTGCGGGCCTTGGTGAACGGTGCCTGGGGAATCGCCGTGTTCACGGACCCCGAGGATCTCCCCAAGAAGATCCGGGAGGCTGCGCATCTTGCGCGCACGGCCTCCCACCACGTGCGGGACAAAGTGGCCCTGGCCGAAGTGGACCCCGTGGAGGATCGCTACCATGGCCGAATGGAACGAGATATTCGCGGCGTTCCCCTGGAGGAGAAGCGCAAACTCGCGGAGGCCTACAACAAGATCATCCTGGGCTATCATCCGGCCATTGTCTCCAGCTCCGTACGCTATGCCGACGCCCTTCGCCGGGTGATCTACGCCAATTCCGAGGGGACCTACATCGAACAGGAAGTGCCAGACGTCACCTTGATGCTGGGGGCGGTGGCCCGCAAGGACGGCGACGTTCAGCAGGGATTTGAGTCCCTGGGCTTTGCCGCCGGTTTCGAGAAGGCCATGGGGCATGAGGAGAAAGCGCTCATGGCAGCAAAGCGCGCGGTGGACCTCCTCTCCGCCAAACCCGTGAAGGGTGGCCGCTATACGGTGATTCTGGACCAAGATCTCGCCGGCGTCTTCATCCACGAGGCCTTTGGCCACATCTGCGAGGCCGATTTTCTTTTGCGCAACGAGCCCATGCGCAAGGTCATGGAATTGGGAAAGCGCTTCGGCGTGGAGACCCTGAACGTGGTGGACGACGGGTTCATCCCGGGCGCCCGCGGCAACTCCCCCTATGACGACGAGGGTGTCCCCCGGCAGCGGGTGTACCTCATCCAAGAGGGGGTACTCACCGGCCTCATGCACTCCCGGGCCACCGCGCGCAAGCTCGCCACAAAGCCCACGGGGAACGCCCGGGCCGTGTCCTGGGAGCACGAGCCCATCGTGCGCATGCGCAACACCTTCATCGAGCCGGGACCTTACTCCTTTGAGGAGATGCTCGACGGGATCGACTATGGGGTGTACGCCTGCGGCGCCTTCGGCGGCCAAACGGAGTTCGAACAGTTCACCTTCTCGGCGGCGTACGCCTACGAGATCGTGAAGGGGAGGGTCGGGGAGATGGTGCGGGACGTGGTGCTCACCGGCAACGTCTTCCAGACCCTGCGGAACATCGAGATGATCGGGAGGGACTTTCAGCTCAAGGGGAGCGCCGGCGGCTGCGGGAAGGGCGGGCAGTGGCCCCTGCCCGTCACCACCGGTGCGCCTCACGTGCGCATCCGGGACGTGATCGTAGGAGGGCGATGATGGACCTTTTAGAGCTGGTTCAGAACAAGGCGGAGGCAGCGGAGCTCTATGAAGCGTACACCGAGGCCCTGGGCGTGACCTTCCACGGCGGGGAGGTGGAAAAGGTGGGCTCCGAGGCTGTCTTGGGCCGGGCGCTGCGGGTGATCGCCGGCGGCAGGCTGGGGTTCGCCTCCACGGCGGGCGGCTCCCCAAAAGCCCTGGCGGAGGCCGCGCTCGCGGCCGCCCAGCACGGCGATCCCGCGCCCTTCCGCTTCCCGCCCCTGCGCGACGAGTCCAAGGTGGACGCATTTGACCCCGCGGTGCCCAAGATCCCCCCTGAGACCCTCCTGGAGTGGGGCGAGGAAGCCGTGCGCGCGATCCAGGAAGAATTTCCCGAGCTCGTGGTGAACGTCTTTATTGCTCGAGCCGTCACCGAGGTGGTGATTCGGAACACCGCAGGAGGGGAGCGCCGCGAGAAACGCACGGGTCTTTCTTTCACCGTGGGCGTGGAGCGCGTGCGCGAGGGAGATATTTGGCTCATCTACGAGAGCCAAGCGGTCCGGCGCTTGGCGGACCTGGAACGGCAAACCCTTGTGGAGAGGGTCCTGCAGAAGCTTCGGTGGGGGGCGGAGGTGGTGGCGCCGCCCGCCGGAAAGCCCCCCGTTCTTTTCCTTCCCAGCGCGGTGCCGGTCCTCCTATTGCCCCTCACCCACGGGTTTTCCGGCCTTTCCGTGTTCTTGGGGACAAGCCCCCTCAAGGGCAGGCTTGGCGAACAGGTCTTCTCCGAGAAGTTTTCCCTAATGGACGACGGGCTCATTCCGTTTGGGCCGCGCTCCCGCTCCTTCGACGACGAAGGGCTTCCCGTGGGACGGCTGCCCTTGGTGGAGGAGGGGGTGGTGCGGAACTTCTTCTACGACCTGCGGGCCGCAGCGCTAAGCGGGGTCGAGCCCACGGGGAACGGCCTCAAGGGCGGGCCCTTTGGCGATGGCGGCTTCCGTGCCCCGCCTGCACCTTCGCCCAGGCACCTTGTGGTCCAGCCCGGCGCGGGCACGCTCGCGGAGCTCCTTCGAGAGATGAGGGAAGGGCTCATCGTGAGCGACGTGATCGGCCTTGGTCAGGGGAACGTCCAATCCGGAGCGTTCTCCAACAATGTGTCCGTGGGGTTCGTGGTGCGCGATGGCCGGGTGGTGGGACGGGTGAAGAACACCATGATCTTTGGGAACGCCTATGAGGTGCTCAAGGACGGGCTGATCCGGGTGGGTGGTGAGCCGGAGTGGGTTGGGGGCAGCCTGTACACGCCCCCGCTTTTGGTCCAGGGCGTATCGGTCGTGGGCCGCTGAGTTCAACGCTCATTGGGGAAGGGAGCGGGGCCTTGGGCCCCGCTTCTTTTTCGCTCCGTTTCTGGCTTTAGCGCCATTTTGAGTCGCCCAGGGCAGCCCCTTGACTTTGTAACAGTGTGATGTTACACTGGCTCCGGAGGTGGT
>CALKFO010000128.1 GCA_938084765.1 Candidatus Bipolaricaulota bacterium
GCGGCCCTGGGCCTGGCCCACGAACTCGGGTCGGTCGAGGTGGGGAAACGGGCCGACCTCGTGGTCTGGGACGCAGGGACGTTCGCGGAGATCCCTTACTGGATGGGGCAGAACCTGGCGTGGGCCGTGGTCAAGGACGGCCGGCTCGTGGCCGGCCTGGCTTGCCCCTCTCCCTGAGCCATGAAGCGCCTTCATCTGCTGTCCTACGCCAAGCTGAACCTCGTTCTGCGGGTGGTGGGCCGACGGGAGGATGGCTACCACCTGCTGCAAAGCCTTTTTTGTGCCATTGATCTGGCGGACGAGATCGAGCTTGCGGCCATTCCCCGCGGGATCGAGCTTGAGGCCCCCCGCGAGCTTGGGCCGCCCGAGGGAAACCTCGCCTTTCGCGCGGCGCAAGCCCTATTGGGCGAGGACGGGCCGGGCGTGCGCATCGTCCTCAGGAAACGGATCCCTGTGGGTGCAGGCCTGGGCGGGGGAAGCTCCGACGCCGCGGCGGTGCTGGCCGGTCTCAACCTGCTCTTTGGGCTTGGAAAATCCCAAGCCGAGCTCATGCAGCTTGGGGCGAGACTGGGCGCAGACGTCCCCTTTTTCCTGGGGAGGAGCCCGGCCTGGGTAGAGGGCATCGGTGAGCGGCTCACCTCCCTGGACCTTCCCGTGTCTTTCGTGTTCCTCGTGGCCGTCCCTCCCTTTGCTTGCCCCACGGCCGAGGTGTACCGGGTGTACGATGCTCTGGGGATTCCGCCCAGCCCGGCCGGGCCTGTGCCGCACCTCCCGCCTTTTCCTAACGATCTTTGGCCGGCCGCCGTCGCCCTCCAGCCGGCCTTGCTCCGCCTCCGAGCCGTGCTTGAGACGCTCCCCAGCCTGGGCGTGGGGATGAGCGGCTCCGGCTCCGCCCTCTTTGCGGCCTTCTCCAGCGAGGAGGCGGCCCGCGAGGCCCTGCACGACCTACAGAACAAGCTCGACGCCCATCTGTGGATTGCACGGCCCGTGGAAAGGGGGTACAAGATCCTGGGATGAAGATCGCCATTGATGGGCCGGCGGCGTCCGGCAAAACCACGTTGGGAAGGAGGCTGGCCCAGGCCCTGGGTTTCCTTTTTGTCCCCACCGGCGCGATGTACCGCGCCGCGGCCCTGGCCCACTTGCGCGGCCTCTCCATCCAGGAAGTGGAGATCACCGTGGCGGAGGACGGTCATGTGTTCCTCAACGGGGAGGACGTGACGGCCGCCCTGGCCAGCCCCGAGTTGGACGAGCTTTCCTCGCGATTGGCCGTGGACGGAAGGGTGCGGGCCCGCCTGGTGGAGCTCCAGCGCCGCCTCGCTCAGGACCGGGACGTGGTCATGGAGGGGCGGGACATCGGCACCGTGGTCCTGCCCGACGCCGAGCTCAAGATCTTCCTTTGGGCCACGCTGGAGGAGCGCGCCCGCCGCCGCCAGAGGGAGCAGGGCGGAGACTTCGCGCAGGTCTTGGAGGCCATTCGGCAGCGGGACGAGCGGGACTCCACCCGGGAGCTCGCGCCCTTGCGCCCCGCCCCCGACGCAGTGTTCTTAGACACCACGGGCAAATCCCCGGAGGAAGTGCTGTGCTTGGTGTTGAGGCTGGTGGAGGAGCGACGTGCGCATCTTTCTCGTCGAGCGAGTGCGTGACGTGCTTTATGCGTTCTTCGTGGCGTTGGCCACCCCCTTGATCTGGGCCCTGTTCCGCCTCTCCGTGCGGGGGAGGATCCCGCCCCGGGGGATCGTGGTGGCCCCGCACCGCTCGTACTGGGACATCCCCATCCTCTGTGTGGCCTTTGGGCCGCATCGGCGCATCGTCTTCCTCGCCAGACATGGGCTGTTGCGCAATCCTGTGTTTGCCCCGTTCGTGTGGGGGTTTGCGGTGGTCATCCGTCGCGAGGAGTTCGGCCTCCGGGACTTTCGCAAGACCATGGCCGCGGCCCAGCGCGCCCGCTGGCTAGGGATCTTCCCTGAGGGCACCACCCGGCCGGGAGCCAAGCCCAAACCGGGGGCCGTGCGCCTGGCCGAGTGGCTGGGGCTTCCGTTCATCCCGGTGCGTCTGGTGGCCCGCGGCTCCTATCCGCCTCGGCCGCGCTGGCGCTTCCCGCGCGTGGAGGTGCGCATCGGCGAACCCTTCACCGTGGCCGATCTGGCCAAGGATTTGCCGCCGGACCTCCCCCGGCGTGAACGCTACCAACTTTTGGCCCAGCGCCTCATGGACCGCGTGCTTGCCCTCTGATAAGATTGCCCAACGTCCAAACAAGGGTCGAGGTGTTTTCGGGCCCGCAAGGGGACAGGCACGAGGTGATCTAAGGATGGCGGAGTGGATTCGTATGGAGGAAGCCCTCGGCGAAAACGACATACGCCTGTTCAGCCGAGGGGATACGGTGCAGGGTCGGGTTGTCCACGTGGCGGAGAACGAGGTCCTCGTGGACATTGGGTACAAGTCCGAGGCCGTGCTCCCCAAGGAGGAGCTTGCCCCAGGCCGGGACAAGGTCGCCCCCGGCGACCTCCTGGAGGTCCTCATCACCTACATCGATGAGGAGAACGGCACGGTCTACATTTCCGAGCGCCAGGCCTTCTTCGCCAAGAAGTTCGCGGAGCTGGAGCAGGCCTATCGCTCGGGCTCGCCGGTGAAGGGCACGGTGGTGGCTGAGGTCCCCGGTGCTGGCTACCACGTGGATCTTGGGGGCATCAAGGCCTTCATGCCCGCCTCCCATTTGGGGAAGGGGCTTTCCCCCAAGATCGAGCGCCTGCGCGGTCGCTCCCTTGAGGTCAAGATCATCGAGTTCTCCCGGCGCACCCGGAACATCGTCGTCTCCCGCAAGGAGTGGCTGCACGACAAGGAGGAGCGCGCCAAGGATGCGCTCTTTGCCTCCCTCACGCCGGGGAAGGTGGTGGAGGGCGTGGTGAAGAGCGTGGTGGACTTCGGGATCTTCGTGGACGTGGGCGGCCACGACGGCCTGGTGCACCGCACGGAGATCTGCTGGAAGGACATCCCCGCTCCGCCGCCGGGGAAATTCCGGCCCGGCCAGAGGATCAAGGTGATGGTCCTCGAGGCCGACCGCAAGGAGGAACGCATTTCGCTGTCGATCAAACGGCTCAGGCCCAATCCCTGGGAGGGCCTCGCCCAACGGTACCCCGTGGGGGCGAAGGTCAAGGGGAAGGTCGTCTCCGTCACGGACTTCGGGGCTTTCGTGGAGCTGGAGGAGGACGTGGAGGGGCTGGTCCACCTCTCCGAGCTTTCCTGGACGCCGGTGAAGCATCCCAAAGAGGTGGTGCAACCCGGTCAAGAGGTGGAGGTGGTGGTGCTGGCCGTGAACGAGGCCGAGCATCGCATCAGCCTCTCCCTGCGCAAGGCCTTGCCTGACCCCTGGGAGGATGTGGAGCACCGCTACCCCAAGGGCGCCCTGGTGGAGGGGGTGGTCACCAACGTCACGGACTTCGGCGCGTTTGTGGAGCTCGAGCCCGGGATCGAGGGGCTGATCCACGTCTCGGAGCTCTCCTGGGAACGCGTGTCCCACCCCAAGGACGTGGTGCAACCCGGGCAGAAGGTGCGGGCCATGGTGCTCAAGGTGGATGCGCAAAACCGGCGCATCAGCCTCTCCCTCAAGGCCCTCCAGCAGGATCCTTGGGAGGAATTCCTGGAGCAGTACTCCGTGGGCTCGGTGGTGTCCGGCCCGGTCACCCAGATCAAGGATTTCGGCGCCTTTGTGCGCATCACCCCCGCGGTGGAGGGCCTGATCCACGTGTCGGAGATCTCCCACGAGCGCATCGGCCATCCCTCCGAGGTCCTGCGGCTAGGCCAAGAGGTCACGGCCAAGATTATCGGCATCAACGAGGCCAAGCGGCAGGTGCGTCTTTCCATCAAAAAGATCCAGGAGGACCTGGCACAGGCAGAGACGGAGAAGTTCCTGGCCACCCAGCCGGTGCGGGAGACCATCACCCTTCGCGAGCGGCTTCGGGAGCTGGGGATGGGATGAGGACCACCGCCGCGGCCACGGTCGCGGTGTGGGTGAGGGATACCGGGAATTCCTGGCCCCGCCAGATCAGGCGGGGTCCATGTTCTCCGGGCAAGACCTCGATCTCCCGCAGGGGGACGCCCCGGCCCAAGGCCTTGCAGAACGCCTCTTTCGCGGCGAAACGCACGGCCAGCCTCTGCACGAATAGCTCCCCTTGGGCTTTTTGGGCGTAGGCCAGCTCCCGTGGGGAGAACAGGCGCTGGAGGGCCTGCTCGCCCCGCCGGCTCAGGAAGGCCTGAAAACGGGGGATCTCCACGAGATCTATGCCGATCCGCATCGTGCGATGCGCAGGCGTTCCGCCTGGATGATGGCCTCCACCCGGGCCACGGCCGCGGAAAGCTCATCGTTCACCACCAAGTAGTCAAACTCGGGGATACGAGCGAGCTCCGTTTGCGCGATGCGTAGCCGCTCCGCAAGCGCCGCTTCGTCCTCGGTCCCGCGGCCCCGCACCCGGCGCACCAGCTCCTCCCAGGTGGGCGGAATCACGAACACGAGGACCACGGGGTACCCAAGGCCCGCGCGTTTGATGGCGGTGGCGCCCCGCACCTCCTTGTTGAGGAGCACATCCCGGCCCTGCGCGAGGTGTTGGAGCACCTCGCCTTTGAGGGTGCCGTAGCGGTGCCCCTGGTACTCCGCCCACTCCAACAGGGCGCCTTGGGCGAGGAGTTCGTCGAACTGGGCCTCGCTGAGGAAGTAGTAGTCGCGGCCATGGACCTCCTGGGGCCGGGGCGGTCGGGTGGTCACGGAGGGACAGAACACCAGGCGCGGATCCCGCGCCAGCAAGCCTGCGATCACCGAGGACTTGCCCGCGCCGGAGGGCCCGGCGATGACGAAGGCGATGCCGCGCTGGCCCTGCACGCCCACCCCGGCGGGAAGAAGCTCCCTCATTCCACGTTGCGGGCCTGTTCGCGGACCCGCTCCGCCCCCAGCTTCAAGGCCAGGGCCACCTCCGCCAGGGCCGGCCCCCGGGCCTTGGCCCCCAGCGTCGTGGCCTCCCGCCCGATCTCCTGAGCCAGGAACTCCAGCTCCTTGCCCACCGGGTCACGGCTTTCCAGCAGCTGGAGGATCCTTGTTACGTGGGCCCGCAGCCGGTCCAATTCCTCCCGCACGTCGCTTCGTTCGGCCCAAAAGGCGACCTCCGCGGCCAGCCGGGCCTCGTCCACCCCGGACAGCCCCCGTACCCGCTCCGCCAACCGTTCCCGCAGCGAGGCCATCTCTTCTTGCGCCAGGTCCTCGGCCCGGGCCACCCACGTCTGCAGGTTGTGGGCCTCGTGTATCAGGGCTTCCTTCAGCTTCCTTCCCTCCTCTTCGCGGCAGGCTTGGACGGCGGCGATGGCCTGATGCAACGCCTCCTCCAAGGCGGGCCAGATCTCCTCCTCCCGCAGGACCCGTTCCCCAAACACGCTGAGGCTCAACAGATGCTGGAGGCTGGGCTTTTCCTCTAAGCCCAGCTCAGTGACTAGCCGGCAGAGCTCGGCGTACACGGTTCGGGCCAGCTCCACATCCAGGACCTTGGGGGAAGTGCCGGGGCTGAGGGCCAGCCGCACCGTGGCTTCCAAAGTTCCCCGGGAAAAGCTTTGGCGCAGCCTTTCCTCCACGAGATGCGCGAGCCTGGGAAAGTCCGAAAGGCCGCGCACGCGGGTCTCCAAGTACCGGCCATTCAGGGAGCGCAGATGGACCTCCACCTGGAACCCGGGCCCCTGGGCCTGGCCCGCGCCAAAGCCCGTCATGCTACGCAACTTCGTTCACCTCGCGGAAGAGGGCCGCGGCGTAGCCCACCACCTGGTCCATGAGCCCGGCGACCTCGCCGGAGGTCCGGTAGAGCAGGAGCTCCCCCGCCAGGAGCCCCAAGGCCTTGGCGGCAGCGATGAACAGGGCCAGGGCCCCTACGCCACAGATGGAGATGCGGCGGGCCCGCACCACCCCCAGAAAACCCGGGAGATCCAGGTCCAGCACGTAGCGGAGGGCCAAAAGGTCCTTCTCCTTCGCCTCTTCATGGGGCTCGTAGTGGGTGAAGTCTGTGGAGCAGATGAGGACCGCTGGCTTTTGGGCGAGCAGCGAGGCCAGGGCCGCGCCGGCGGCCTCGGCCTCCCGCTGGCCCAGAGGCTGCACCACCGCTGCCACAAACGGAAGCTCCCCATACAGGTATCGCAGAAACGGAAGCTGGACCTCCACCGAATGTTCATGCTCGAAGGGCACGTCGGTGAGCTCCGCATCCAAGGCCTCGGCCAGGGCTTGGGTGAGCTCGCGGTGGATCGGCATGGGGCCCAGGGGCGTCTCCCAGAGCCCGGGCTCCGCCAGGGAGATGGCCCCCCCAAGCCCGGTGTGGTTGGTGCCCAGGACCACCGCCACCTCCGGCCGGCCCAGCCTCCAAAGGGCACGGTAACCCACACCGGCCACCGCGCCGGAATAGCGATAGCCCGCGTGCGGCAGGACCAGCCCCACGGGACGAACCAACGGCGACCCCGATGGCCCCAGGTCCTCCTTGGGTGCGCCCAAGCAGCGGGCGATCTCCGCGTTCAGGCGCGCCGGATCAGCCGGGTAAAACGTGCCCGCCGCACACGCCCACCGGTATCCCACGGTGCTATTGTACAGGCCCTCCCTTCCCGCTAAACTTTCGTGGGTCTGGGAGATCGGCTAATGGTAGGCCGGCGGGCTCTGGACCCGCTAGTGGGGGTTCGAATCCCTCTCTCCCAGCCACAAGGAGAGCTCCTCTTCCAGGGGTGCGAGCACGAACGCCGCCTTTTCCTCCGCCAAATCCGCGAGCTCGGCCCTGGCCTCCCCCAACTCCGTGCGGAACTTTTCGTCCTGGATGCCTTGGGCATTGGCATCCACGGTGTAGAGAGCGGAAAGGCAGGCAGCCCAGGCCAGCCTGGCCGCACAGGCCAGGTCGCTGCGCGCGCTCTTGGGGCAGACCGCAAGGAGCCGCTCCGCGAGGTCCATGAGGGCCAGGGACTTTTGGGCCACCTCCAACGGCACACCGGCAGCCCTTGTGAGGGCCTTGGTGAGCGCCTCCCCTCCGGTTTTCTGGGCTGCCACCACCGTGGCGTAGGCCTCGGCATCCGCTTGTCCCAGCTCCAAGAACTTTTGCAGGAAGGCGTCGGCGCGCTCCACGGCTTCCTGGCCAAGGCGGCCGCGCTTGTGCGCCAACGCCGCCACCTTGCGCACCAGCGCCGCGGCCAAGGCCCCACCCAGCGCCGCCGCCGTGCCCCCACCCGGAACGGGCTCCGTGGACCCCAAGGCCGTAAGGAACGTCTCGATCGTCATGCCCTCGAGCTTTTCCATCAAGCCTGCCTCCTTCACATGTAGGATGCCATAAAGAGGAGTCACCGGGCAAATGCGCTCAGTACATGGTTTGCATGTCCAAAAGGCCCCGGCGCACGGCGATCCGCTCGGCTACCCCAACGATCCCCACCGAAAGGGCGCCCCCTAGGGCGGTGGTCGCCACCAGGATCAAAAGGAGCTGGGCGCTGGTCAACCGGGAGAGCTCGGAGTGCAGGCCACTGCCGAGGAGAGCCCGGCGCAGGGCCTCCAACCAGTGCGTGGGGGGAAGCCCCAAGCCCAAAGCGCGCAACGGCCAGGGCAGAAGGCTCAACGGGAAAGCCGTGCCGCACAGGAGATACAGGCCCCCGGCCACCACGTCCCCCACCACCCAGCCGTGCCGAGCGATGAGGAGGGAGACGCCCGCCAAAAGGATTCCGTAAAAGGCCAGACTGGCCAGGCCCAACAGCAAAGCCCCCACAAGCAGCTTGGGATCGTCCAGCGAAAGCCGCACACCAAGGCCGACCACACCGAAGAGGAGGGTGACAAGGACAGAAAGGGTGGCCAAGAGGGTTTTGGCCATGCCCCGACCCAAGAGATATCCGTAAAAGTGCATGGGCGCGAGGTATACGTACTTGAGCATCCCGTAGTGTTCGCGGTCGTCGACCACGGTCCAGCTGACCCCGGATAGCACGTTCACCACGTACAGATAAAACGTGGTGCCCAAAAAGACATGCGGGAAAAGGGGATTGGCCAGACCGTCTTTGGCCACCACGAGGTACATGACGACCAGGATGAGGACGCCGGCCACGGGCTTGATCACCGCGTAAATGGCGAAGAGGAAGGGTTCGGTCCAGTTGGACTCGATCTGCCAGCCCAGCCATGTCCCGACCTTGATCCCCTGCCAAGCCTCGCGCAGGCGGCGCATCATTGGCCCCTTAAGGTCAGGCGGCCTTCACGGCGGGCCAAGTTCTCGAAGAACCGCAGTCCCCCGCGGGCCAGGAACACGAAGAGGACCGCAAGCCCAGCGAGGACGCCCATTTCCGCCTCCACCGGGAGGACGCGAAAGTTTTCCATGAGCTGGGGATACAGAAGCTGACGCAGGGCATCCAAGCCCAAGGTGATGGGGATCACCGAGGCGGCCAGGGCCAACCCCAGGCCCAGGGCCCGCACGGGGAAATAAAAGCCAGCAAGGAGATAGACCGGCTCCATGAAGAGGTTGGAAAGGTGCCAGGCTTCCCGTCCCCAGAGGAGGAACACCGAGCTCAACAGCATCCCCAGCCCGTACAGGGCTACCAGGGTGAGGAGGAACACCCCCAAGAACAAAGCTCCGTGGCTCACCTGAAGTGGGACGCGGAAGAGCAAGGCGCCCACCAGAATGACCCCGGCCGCCCGCACGGTGGTGGCGGTGAGCCCCCCTAAGGCCATCCCCAGCAGGATCGCCATTCGGGAGGTGGGCGCGAGGAGGTAAAGCTGGAGGTTGCCCGTTTCCTTTTCCCAATAGAGCTGGCTGGCCATGCTCCAGAGGACATTCATCCAGTACGCGATCGTCGCTCCGCCCAAGATGGCAAAGCCGCTGAACTCTGGGGGCGCCCCAATCGCCCGGTAAATGTAAACGTAGGCTGAAACCTGCAAGAGGGGGAACAGGACGTCAAAGATGAGCCAGCTTTTTTCTCGCCAAACCCCGACCAAGCGCGGATAAGCCCGGCCCACAACGGTGCGCAGGAAATGTTTAACTGTGCTCATCTTGGTCCTCCGTGAGCTTTCGGCCCACCAGGGCGAGGAAAACGTCCTCGAGGGTGGGCTCCTCCTTGCGCAGTTCGGCCAGGCGCGCGCCGCTAGCGCTCAGACGCGCCAGGACCGAGACCAAAGCCTCCTCCGAGGCGAGGACGAGGTCCAAAAGAAGCTGTCCGTCCTCCGCATGCTGAGCCAAGGCGCGGATCTCGGGCATCCCGTCCAGGGCCGCCTTGGCGTCCGCGATACCCTCCACGCGGAGCCGGAACACCGCCTCCTGTCTCAGCGCGGTCTTCAGCTCCCAAGGAGCTGCACAGGCCAGGATTCTCCCGCGATCGATGATGGCCACGCGGTCGCAGAGCTCATCGGCCTCGTGCATGTAGTGGGTGGTGAGGAGGATGGTGCGGTCCGGGTGCTCCTCCAGCCAGCGGCGCACGAACTCCCGGATGGTGCGGGCCGTTTGCACGTCCAGGCCCAACGTGGGCTCGTCCAGGAAGAGGATCTCCGGGTTGGTGAGGAAGCCGCGCACGATGTTCATCTTTTGACGCATGCCGGAGGAGAGGTGGTAGACCTTGGTCTTGGCCCGGTCCGCCATGCCCACCAGGGCGAGGAGCTCGAGGATGCGGCGGCGGGCCTCCCGGGAGGGGATCCCGTAGAACTGGGCGAACATCCAAAGGTTTTCCTCCACGGTGAGGAGGCCGTAGCCCGAGGTCTCTCCGCCCACGACCATGTTGATGTGGCGCCGCACCTCGACGGGGTTTTCCACCACATCGATCCCGGCCACGTAGGCCCGGCCGGAGGTGGGCAAAAGGAGCGTGGCCAGGATCTTGATGAGGGTGGTTTTTCCCGCACCGTTTGGGCCCAAAAGCCCGAACAATTCACCCCGCTGCACCTCCAGGGTCACCCTGTCCAGGGCCAGGATTTCCCGTGCTCCGTCGCGGGCCTCCCGCTTGCGTAGGCGAAAGATCCTCGTCAGCCCCTCGGTTTTAACGGCCAGATCGTAAGATGCCATGGAATTGAAGTATACCCAACCTTTCCCTCGTTTTTCTGGCCGCGTAAACTTTTTGTGGAGGTGATGGTGCATGCGGCTTCCCAGGTTCCTGTTCCGCGTCCACGATGAGGATGTGGAAGAGGAGGCCAAGCTCATCTGCCGCGTGTTGGGGATTGAAGACGTGGAGATTCGGCTGGATGACACGGTGGCCGAGGCCTGGCTGGAGGACTACGAGGCCAACCGCACCATCTACGGCCTGGAGAAGATCCGCGAGTACTTGGAAAACCTGGTGCGGGGCTAGCACCCCCGCAACCCCGGTCTTCGAGTTCTGGAAAGGTTCGGGCCTGGGGGATGTGCCGCACGAGGCGTGTCCACAACGCCATCGAAGTGCCCGCGGCCCGCTGCGCTTCCCCCTTGGATCCAAGCCTCGGAGCATGAAAGTTGTGGCCTGGTTCATGCTCTTTGGGGTAAACTGGACCTGAAAGGGGGCACGGATGAACGGTGTGGCTGGAAAGGCTCTTTGGGTCGATCTTTCCTCCGGAGCGATCCGCACGGAAGAGATTCCTACGCGGGTATTCAGGTTGTTCTTGGGCGGATGGGGGCTGGCGGCGAAATTCGCCTGGGATCTCATCCCCAAGGGCGCAGACCCGCTGGGCCCGGAAAACGTGGTGACCATGGCCCCCGGACTCCTCACAGGCACGGGCATCCCCACAGCCTCGAAAACCGCGTTCTCTTTTCGCTCACCCCTCACCAGGGCCCTTTGCCGGTCCATGGCCGGAGCTTGGGTTGGTGTAGCTCTGCGCAAGGCCGGTTTTGATGCCTTGGTGATCCGCGGAAAGAGCGCGAAGCCCGTGGTGCTGGTGGTCGAGGACGGGAAAGCCCGGTTGGAGGGAGCCGAGGACCTGTGGGGCCTGGACACGCGGGCCACCCGTAAGGCCCTGCGGGAACGGTATGGAGAGGGCATTCGCACGGCAGTGATTGGGCCAGCGGGGGAAAAGCTCTCCTGGATCGCCACGATCGAGTGTGATGACCGACAGGCCGGCCGCGGTGGAGGCGGAGCCGTCCTGGGCTCCAAAAACCTCAAAGCCATTGTGATCAAAGGTACGGGCGAGGTGCCCATGGCCAACCCCCCGCAGGTCAAAGAGCTCATCCGCAAGTGGAACGAGATCATCCGCAGGCACCCCGTGACCGAGGCCGACATGAAGTACGGTTCTGGTGAGTTTCTGGACTGGATGAACCGGGTGGTGGGCGCTTTCCCCTCCCGCAACTGGCAGTGGGGCTACCTGAGAAGCGCCTACGAGCGGGCCAAGGAGGGGAAGATCGAGCTTGACCCGTACTACTGGGCGCCGAAATACTCGCGACGCAACGTGGCCTGCCCGTTCTGTACCAAGCCCTGTGGGCAACTGTTCGTGGTGGAGCAAGGGAAATACGGGCCGATCGAGGTGGATGGCCCGGAGTACGAGACCCTCTATTCTTTGGGTGGGGCGCCCGAGATCGACGACATCGAGGCCGTGGCCAAGGCCAATGAGATTTGTGATCTGCTTGGGATCGACACGATCTCTGCAGGGCTGACCGTGGCCTGGGCCATGGAGGCCGTGGAGCGGGGCTATCTCAAGCCCGAGGATCTTGACGGGATCAATCTGCGGTTCGGGGATGCGAAGGCCATGCTCCAGGTGCTGGAGAGGATGGGACGAAGGCAGGGAAAGGTGGGCGAGCTTTTGGCCAACGGCTCCCGTGCCGCGGCAAAGAAATTAGGAAAAGGCGAAGAATTCGCCATCCACATCAAGGGCATGGAGCTACCCGCCTACGATATTCGGGCCTCGAAAGGCGTGGCCCTGGCCTTCGGCGTGGCCTATAGAGGCGGGGATCACCTCACCGCTGGCGTCTATGGCACGGAGTACGGCGGCGCGTGGTGGAAGTTCGAGGCCGTGGATCGTCGGAGCCTCCGCGGCAAGGGCTTCGAAGTGAAGTTCCACGAGGACCTCATGGCCCTCTACGATACGCTTGGGATGTGCAAATTCTCTCGACACATCTTCTTCCTCGAGGCCTTCCCGGAGATGGTGGCTGCACAAACGGGCCTGGAGTTCACCATGGCCGAGCTCCTCACCGTGGGCGAGCGCGTGTACAACCTGGCCCGGGCCTTCAACGTGCGCGAGGGCTTCGCCCGCAAAGACGATCATCTTCCACTCCGGGTGATGGAGGAGCCCATTCCCGAGGGCCCCTCCGCAGGCGATCGCGTCACGTACGAGGAGTTCCAGAAGCTTCTGGATGACTACTACGAGGCCCGGGGCTGGAGCCGCGAGGGAGTGCCGCTCAAGGCGCGTCTGGTGTCCTTGGACCTTCCGGACGTGGCGGAGGCCGTGGGCGCCAAGGGCGTCTAGGAGAGGAACCGTTGCGGATGGGCCAGGAACTCGGAACGGGGGAGAGTGCGGCTCTCCCCTGACGCCAAGTTTTTCAAGGTGAGGCGGTCCTGGGCGAGCTCGTCGGGGCCAAGGAAGAGGGCGTAGCGGGCCTGCCGCGCGGCCACGCTCATCATCTTGCGCAAAGAACGTCCCATGTAGTCCAAATCCGCCGCTACGCCCTTCCTTCGCATCTGCGCCAGGATCGCAAGCGCCCGTTTTCGGGCCTCTTCACCAATAGGGATCACGTATACGTCCAGTGCGGGGGACGCGGTGTTCGCCGGCCGGTGCTGGGAAAGGACCAACACGAGGCGCTCCATGCCGCCGGCGAAGCCCACCCCCGGCGTGGGCGGGCCGCCCAAAAGCTCCACCAGATCATCGTAGCGGCCGCCGCCTAAAAGAGCGTCCTGCGCCCCCAGCTCCCTGGAGCAGAGCTCGAACACGGTGCGCGTGTAATAGTCGATCCCCCGCACCAGCCGCGGGTCAAGCTCATAAGCCAGCCCTAAGTCCCCCAACATTCCCCGGAGCTCCTCCAAGTGCTTTCGACACCCCTCACACAGGTAATCCAGGCTTTGGGGTGCTCCCGCGATGGCGCTCTGGCACTGCGGTTCCTTGCAGTCCAGGATGCGTAAGGGGTTCTCCTCCAGGCGACGCTGGCAATCGGAACAAAGCTCGTCTTTGCGCGCCGAAAAATAGGAGCGCAGGGCTTCACGATAGGCCGGACGATCCTCCCGACACCCGATGGAGTTGAGCCGCAAAACCAGTGCTTCGCGGGAGAGGCCCACCCGCTCCATGAGGTGCCAGGCGAGATCGATGACCTCCGCGTCCAAGGCGGGGTCGAGCGAGCCCAAAGCCTCCACCCCATACTGGTGGAACTGGCGCTGCCTGCCCTTTTGGGGCTTTTCGTAGCGGAACATGGGACCAATATAGTAGAGCTTGGCCAGATCTCCTTTGGCGTAGAGGCCGTGCTCGATGTAGGCCCGCACCACCGAGGCCGTGGCCTCCGGCCGCAGGGCCAGCATCTGGCCCTTCTTGTCCGGGAAAACGTACATCTCCTTGTGCACGATGTCCGTGGCCTCGCCCACCCCGCGGGAGAAAAGCTCGGCCAACTCCACCAACGGCGGCCGGATCTCCCGGTAGCCGTAGAGCTCAACAAGGCTCCGGATCTCCGCCTCCAAGGCCTGCCAAAGTCGGGCCTCCTCGGGGAGGATATCGCGCATTCCGCGCACGCTTTCCACTCTCATTTTTGGAGTTCCCGCTCGAGGTTGAGCACTTCCACCAGGGCTTCCGCGGCTTGGGCGCCTTTGTTCCCGGCCTTTCCGCCCGCCCGTTCCAGGGCCTGGTCAAAGCTGTCAGCGGTGAGGACGCCGAAGGTCACGGGGACCGGCCCCTCCAGGGCGAGCTTGGCCAAGCCCTTGGCCACCTCCGCGGCGATGTACTCAAAATGCGGGGTTTCTCCACGCACCACGGCCGCCAAGGCCACCACCCCGTCCACCTTTCCGCTCTCCGCCAGGATGCGCACGGCCCTAGGAAGCTCGAACGCCCCAGGTACCCAGAGGATCACCATGTCCTCGTCCCGCACGCCCAGCCGGCGCAGCCGGTCCTGGGCGCCGGCCAAAAGCTCCCGCGTCACGAGCTCGTTGAACCGGGAGACCACGAGGCCCACGCGCAAGCCCCGCCCATCCAGCCTGCCCTCGAACACCGGCATGTTTCCCTCCTTACACGTTGTGCAGCTCGTGCCCCAGCTTCTCCTTTTTCGCCCGCAAGTACCGCTGGTTGTAGGGATTCGGCTCCACCTCAATGGGTATCCTTTCCACGATCTCCAGTCCATAGCCGGAGAGGGCGGCGATCTTTCTGGGGTTGTTGGTGAGAAGCCGAATTTTTCGCACACCAAGGTCCACGAGGATCTGGGCGCCGATCCCGTAATCCCGGAGGTCCGGGGGATAGCCCAACCGCAGGTTTGCCTCCACTGTGTCCAGGCCTTGGTCCTGGAGGTGGTAGGCGCAGACCTTGTTCAAAAGGCCGATCCCCCGGCCCTCGTGCTGGCGCATGTACAGGACCACGCCCCGGCCCTCCTTCTCCACCATCTCCATGGCCCGGTGGAGTTGATCTCCGCAGTCGCAGCGCAGAGATCCCAGTGCGTCGCCCGTGAGGCACTCCGAGTGCACCCGCACCAAAACCGGCTCCTCTCCGTTCAGTTCCCCTTTCACCAGGGCCACGTGCTCGTATCCCGTGATCTTGTCGCGATAGGTGACGATGCGGAAGCTTCCGTAGCGCGTGGGGAGCTCGGCCTCGCACACCCGCTCCACCAATTTCTCCCGTTTTTTGCGCCAGGCGATGAGATCGGCGATGGTGAGGATGAGGAGCCCGTGTTTCTCCGCGAATTGGAAAAGATCGGGAAGGCGGGCCATGGTGCCGTCCTCGTTCATGATCTCGCAGATCACGCCCACGGGGTGGAGGCCGGCCAGCCGGCAGAGGTCCACGGCGGCCTCGGTGTGGCCGGCCCGGCGCAGGACCCCGCCGTCCTTGGCAATGAGGGGAAACACATGGCCCGGCCGCACCAAATCCTCGGGCTTGGAGTGGGGATCAGCCAAAACTCGAATGGTGCGGCAACGGTCGTGGGCGGAGATCCCTGTGGTGATGCCCTCCCGGGCGTCCACGGACACGGTGAAAGCCGTCTCGTGGCTGTCGCGGGGCGGGTTGACCATGAGGGGCAAATCCAACCGTTCTGCCCACTCCCGGCTCATGGGCACACAAAGGAGCCCCCGGCCCTCCTTGATCATGAAGTTGACCGCCTCCGGCGTGGCCTTCTCGGCAGCCATCACCAGATCGCCCTCGTTCTCGCGGTCCTCGTCGTCCACGACGATGATCATCCGGCCCTGCCGGATGGCCTCGATCGCCTCCTCCACCGTGGCCAACCTCATTTTTCCCGCCACCTCCGCACGTATTTTGCCAAAATGTCGAACTCCAGGTTCACCCTGTCGCCCACCCGCCGAAACCTCAGGTTCGTGTGGTCGTACGTGTAGGGCACGATCGCACAGCGGAAGGTGCCTTCGCCCACGTCAAAGGGGGTGAGGCTGATCCCGTCCACCGCCACCGAGCCCTTGTCCGCCAAAAGCTCGGCGAAGCGCGGGTCAAAGGATACCTCCAAAAGGAAATCCTCGCCGCGGCGGGAAAGAACCGTGATTTTCCCCACAGCATCCACGTGGCCAAGCACGAAATGCCCCCCCAGCTCGTCGCCCAGGCGGGAGGCCGGCTCCAGGTTCACCCGATCCCCCCGCTGAAGTTCCCCTAAGTTCGTGCGAGACAAGGTTTCCCAGGAAAGATCGAACCCCATCGCTTCCGGGGTCAGGGCGGCGATGGTGAGGCAGACCCCGTTCACCGCCACGCTTGCTCCCGGTGCCAAATCCAGGCCCTCCCGGGAAACCCACAGACGCCGGCCGGAGCGCTCCACCACCTGCCCCACTGCACGCACGATCCCTGTGAACATCAGGCTCAGTTTAACCTCCGGGCGCGTTGCGGAAAAAACAGGGGCTCGGTAAAGTCATGCCTGTCATGGTTGCGTTCGTGTTCCTCGTCGTTCTCGGCGCGTGCGTGGGTTGGGGGCAATCCCTTCCGGAAACCCTGGCCCTGGTCGTGGATGGGGTGGACATCCTCCAGGTGACCACCGGCCTTGTGCGCTACCAGTTCACGGCGGACGGGGTTCTGCGCAGCGCCTACCTTCATTTTGCCCCGTATGGGGCGCGGCCCATGGAGACCGTGCCGGGCTGGCAGGCGAACGCCCCCGCCCCTGGGGTGAGCTTGCCGTTCGAGGTGTGGCTGGGGGAGGCCCCGGTCTCCACCTCCTGGCGATGGGAGACGGAGCCCGTGGGAGCGGGGGGCTTGGCCGTCCTTCTCCGGGCCGAGGGGCCGGCCATCCGCGGGGAAAAGCGCTTCATCCTGCGCCAAGACGCTCTGTACACGGGGGAGTTCGCGGTCCAGCTCACGGGCGCCGGGGTTGTTCGGCTCGTGTTCGGGCATCTTCCCGGAGGGAAGGACGCGCCGGAGCTCCTTTACCTCTACGACGGGAAAGTGCATAGGGCGCCGCTCGCTCCCGGCGCATACACCCGCTTCCAGGGTTTGGGTCTGGTAGGCCAGGAGATCGTGTTCTTCTTCCGGCTGGACGAGGGGGACGTCGTGCCCTTTGTGGGCCGCAACCCCGCCGGACAGCCCGTATTTGGGGTGGAAGCCCGGGACACCCTGATCCTCCGCGGTCTGTTTTACATGGGCCGAAATCGCTATCTCCTCCTCAAGGACGGGGGATTCGCGCCGTTGGCCCAGGGCGGTGCGTTCACCCTGATCCTGGCGGGCGTGATCCGCTTCTTTGATGCTCTCTACGCGTTCACGGGGAACTATGGGTGGGCCATCATCCTGTTCACCTTGGTCACCCGCGTTCTTCTTCATCCCCTCACGCGCAGCCAATTCCGCTCCATGGCCAAAATGCAAAGGCTTGCCCCCAAGATCAAGAAGCTCCAGGAACGGTTCAAGGACGACCGGGACACCCTGCAACGCCAGATCCTCGAGCTTTATCGGCAGGAGAAGGTCAACCCCTTGGGCGGGTGCCTGCCCATGCTTTTGCAATTCCCGATCCTCATCCTTCTCTGGCAGGCCATCATGTACTCCGCGGAGAAGATCCATCTCTCCCCGGGGTTTTTGTGGATTCGGGACCTTTCCCAGCCTGACCCCTATTACCTTCTGGTCATCCTGGGCACGGGCGTTCAGCTTTTGTACCAGTGGTATACCCAGCGCCGCCTGCCCACGGAGGCTGCAGGAGGCTCCCAGTTCTTGGGCTACCTATTCCCGCTGGTCCTGGCCCTGTTCTTTCTGCATTTCCCCGCAGGACTTTGGCTGTATTGGACCTTCACCACGCTTTTCCAATTTGGTCAACAGCTGATCATCGACTGGGAGCTCGCGCGGGAATGGGCTAAGACGCCAGCTAAATCCAACGATGGAAGCCCAAGCCCGTGAGGTTTTGATCCGCTTTTTCCAGGACCTGCTTGCCATTCTGGGGGAGGAAGGTCAGGTGCAGCTTGCGCCCAGGGAAACCGAGATCTATGTGAACCTGTGCGGCCATTTTAAAGTCCTGCCTCAGGATGATCCGGAGTTCCGTGAGGCTTTAGAGCGGTTGGCCTCCCTGCACTTGAAGATCGCGGGGTCTGTGCCGCCCTCGCTGGAGGTGGACATCAACGGTCAGGAGGAGGCTCGGCGGCAAAAGCTTGTGGCCCGCGCGCTGGCCTTGGCGGAGCGGGTGAGAGCGGAGAAGCGTCCCATCGAGCTTGAGCCCATGCCGCCCAAGGACCGACGGGTCGTGCACCTCGCCTTGGCCCATGTTCCGGGGGTGCGCACCTACTCCGTGGGCCGGGCAGAGAACCGCCGGGTGGTGATCGCGCCTAGCGAGCCCTGAGCCGCTCCGCGACCCGGGCCCACCCATAAAGGATGGGGCTGGCGATGAAGATGGAAGAATAGGTGCCAAAGATGACGCCGCAGGCCATGGCCACGGTGAACTCCCGCAAGGCGATCCCGGCCACCACCAACAGCACCACGATGGGCAGAAGCGTGGTGCTGGAGGTGTTGAGCGTGCGGGTCAACGTTTGATTGATGGAGCGGTTGATCACTTCCCAAAGGGAGGCCTTTTTGCTGAGGCGCAGGTTCTCGCGAATGCGGTCAAAAACCACGATGGTGTCGTTGATGGAGTAACCGACGACCATGAGGAGCGCCGCGATCACCGGAAGATTGATCTCCAAGCGGAAGACGCTGAACACCCCCAGGGTGAGGACCACGTCGTGGATCAAGGCCAGGACGGCGGCCACGCCATACCGGAGGCGGAAGCGCACGGCGATGTAGATGAGCATGGCGGCCAGCGCCACGAGCACCGCCTGCCAGGCGCGGTTCACGATCTCCCGGGAAACCTGCCCCCCGATCTCGGTGAGGCTGTGTTCAAGGGGGGTAGGAAGCCCGCTATCCGCAGCAGGGAAAAGCAGGGCTTTGCGCAAATTTTCCGCGAGGGTCTTGTCGTCCGTGCGGACCGTGACCACCACGCCGGGAAGAGGTTGACGCCCCACACCGGGCACGTCCCGCTCAGCCGTGATGTTCTGGACGTAGTAGGGCGAGGAAGCAGCCTGCGCACCCAGAACCTGGGCCACGTAGCCCCGCACGGCCTGCGTACTGAGGGGTGTTCCTGAGGGGTAAAGCAAGGTGAGCTGGATCCCACCGGTGAAATCGATGCCGGGCCTAAGCCCAATGACAACCATGGAAAAGATGGAGCCCGCGAACAGCAGGGCAGAGACAAAGCCGAAGAACTTGGCCTTCCCCATGAAATCAAAGTTGGTCATGGGCTAGCCTCCGAAGGCCTTGGCGTAGAGACGGGATTTGAGGCGGGCAGCCTTGTTGGGGTGGATGGTGCCCCGGATGGCCGCCTTGTCCACGGCCTTTTGGAACATGACGAACGCTTGGCGAGCCCCATCCAAGTCCCCGCTTTGCGCCAGACGCAGGACCTCTTTGCGCCAAAACCGGATGGCGCTCTTCCTGAGCTCGTTCCGTCTTCGCCGGACCAAACTTTTCCTCAGCGCCCGCTCTGCTGCTCTTGTGGTCGGAATGGCACATCACCCCTTTGCGTGCGAGGTTGCGAGCCCAAGCTTACCCGCTGAGGGCCCGGTCGCAAGTGTCCCTTGAGCCCCGGCTTGGCAACAGAAGAGGTGCACGCTATCCTGAAGGCTGGTCATGCTGGAGCAGGTGCGTAAGCGCGATGGGACAGTTGTTCCCTATGAGCGGGGGCGGATCGTTGCCGCCATCCGCGCGGCCCTGCGGGAAGTGGGCCGGGATGACCCCGCTTTGGCCGAGGAATTGAGCCTTCGCGTGGAGAGGATCCTGGAGGGCCGGTTTGGTCCGCTCTTTGGTCCGCCCCATGTGGAGGAGATCCAAGACGCCATCGAAGAAGTGCTCATGACCTCAGGGATCCCCGAGGCGGCCCGCGCCTACATCGTCTACCGGGAACAGCACAAACGGATGCGGGAAATCAAAGAGCTCATCGATCCCGCGCTCGTGGAGTCCTACCTCAATGGGCAGGACTGGCGGGTGCGGGAGAACTCCAACATGGCCTTCTCCCTCCAGGGCTTGAACGTCTTTCTCACGGAAAAGATCATCAGCCGGTATTGGCTTTCCCAGGTGTATCCTGCCCACATCCGCGAGGCCCACGAAGCCGGGGATTTCCACATCCATGATCTGGGGACCCTCGGGCCGTACTGCGTGGGTTGGGACCTTGCGGATCTCTTGGCCGTGGGGTTCCGCGGCGTGCGCGGAAAGATCGAGTCCCGTCCGCCCAAGCATTTCCGCACCGCCCTCCTTCAGGCCGTGAACTTTCTTTACACCTTGCAGGGCGAGGCGGCCGGCGCGCAAGCCTTCTCCAACGTGGATACGCTCCTGGCTCCCTTCATCGCTGTGGACGGCCTTTCTTACAAAGAGGTGAAGCAAGCCCTGCAGGAGTTCGTGTACAACCTGAACGTGCCCACGCGGGTCGGATTTCAAACGCCCTTCACCAACGTCACCCTGGATCTGCGGCCGCCGGCACACCTGGCAAGCCTTCCCGCCATCGTGGGCGGAGAACCCCTCGAGGCGGAATACGGGGAATTTGAGCGGGAGATGAAGATGTTCAACCGGGCCTTCGCCGAGGTCATGGCCGAGGGCGATGCCAAGGGCCGGGTGTTCACTTTCCCCATCCCCACCTACAACGTGACCCACGACTTTCCTTGGGATGAGCCGGAGCATGAGCTGATCTGGGAGATGACCGCCAAGTATGGCATCCCGTACTTTGCCAACTTCATCAACTCCGATATGAGGCCGGAGGATGCGCGGAGCATGTGCTGTCGCTTGCGTTTGGATCTGCGCGAGCTGCGCTACCGGGGCGGCGGACTCTTTGGGTCCAACCCCCTCACCGGGTCCATTGGCGTGGTCACCCTCAACCTGCCGCGGATCGCGTATTTGGCCCGCACCGAGCGGGAGTTCTTCGAGCGCTTGGAGGCCCTCATGCAGCTGGCGGGCAAGGCCCTCATCATCAAGCGCAAGTTCCTGGAACGCCTCACCGAGCAAGGGCTGTATCCCTACTCCAAGTTCTACCTGCGCTCCGTGAAGGAGCTCACCGGGGAGTACTGGAAGAACCACTTCTCCACCATCGGGATCGTGGGGATGAACGAGGCGTGCGTGAACCTTTTGGGGTGCACGTTGGCTGAGCCGGAGGGCATCGCCTTTGCCGCCCGGGTCCTGGACTTCATGCGTGAAAAACTCCTGGCCTTCCAGCAGGCCACTGGCCACCTCTGGAATCTGGAAGCCACGCCCGCGGAGGGCACGAGCTACCGCCTGGCCATGCTCGACAAACAGCGCTACCCGAAGATCATCGTGGCCAACGAACGAGCAGTGCGGGAGCGCAACGCCGCGCCCTACTACACCAACTCCAGCCAGCTTCCCGTGAACTACACGGACGATCTTTTCCTGGCCCTGAGGCTTCAGGAGCCCTTGCAGACGAGGTACACTGGGGGGACGGTCTTCCACGTGTGGTTGGGGGAGCGCGTCCCTTCGCCCGAGGCTGCCAAAACCCTGGTGCACCGCATTTTCCACCTCTTCCGCATCCCCTACCTCACCCTCACCCCCACCTTCTCCGTGTGTCCCAGCCATGGGTATTTGCGGGGTGAGCAGGAGCAGTGCCCGGTCTGTGGGCAACGACCGGAGGTGTACTCCCGGGTGGTGGGGTACCTCCGTCCGGTGGAGCAGTGGAACGCCGGAAAGCAAGAGGAGTTCAAGGATCGTCTGTCTTATGTTCCATCGGTGCCTGGCGCGGTTCGCGTTTGATGCCCAACCCGAAAGCCTTTGGCCAGGTCGTCCATGTCCAGCCCTTGAGCCTCCAGGATTTCCCAGGGCGCCTGGCGGCGATCCTGTTCTTTGCGGGCTGTAATTTGCGCTGCCCCTTCTGCTACAACGCCGAGCTGGTTTTACCCGAGCTCTACGCTTCCTTGCCCTCGTTGTCCTTCGAGCGCGTGTTGGCGGACCTGGCCCAACGCCGAGGCTTCCTGGATGGGGTGGTCCTGACCGGCGGCGAGCCCCTGATGAGTGCGGACCTCCAGGAATTCGCCAAGGAGCTCAAAGCGCTGGGGTTCCTTGTCAAGCTCGACACCAACGGGACCTTGCCCGAGGGTCTGGCGGCGCTTTTGCAAAAGGGGCTTGTGGATTACGTGGCTTTGGACCTCAAAGCCCCGTTTTCCCGGTACGCGGAGTACACGGGAACGCCGGGGAAGGCCGAAGCCCTGGCGGGCCAGGTGCAGGCGACCCTGGCGCTGCTGCGCGAGCTCGCCCCGGATTACGAATGCCGCACCACGGTGGCCCCTGGCCTGGGCCCCGAGGACCTCGTGCAGATCGCTTGCGAAATCCGCGGGGCACGGCGCTATGTCCTGCAGCCGTTCTTTCGTCCCCGCGAAAAAAGGCTCGTGGACGAGGGCTGGCGGGAAAGACCTGCCCTCCGGGAAGCCGAGCTGCGTGCGCTTCTTCCCGAACTCCGGAGGTTCGTCCCCACAGAACTTCGGGCCTAATCCAGGCCCACACGAGCCCGCACTTCCTTCAACACCTCGCGTGCGATCTTTCTTGCCTTCTCCGCGCCCGCGGCGAGGATCTCCTCCACCTCACCTTTCCCCTCCAGTTCCCGCCGCCGCTCCCGAATGGGACGCAGGGCATCCATGAGGTACCGGAAAAGCGTTTCCTTGAGGTCTTTGTAGAGGAGCTTCCCCTGGGCATGGGCGGCGCGGAATTCCTCCACGACCTCCGGGGGCGCCACAAGCTCCAAGAGGGTGAAGAGGTTGGCCACGCCGGGACTCATGGCTTGACCAGGGGTGAGACCCATATCCGTCACCGCGGTGCGGATTTTCCGCCAGATCTCCTCCTCGGGTTCCATGAGGCCAATGTAGTGGTCAGGGCCGTAGGATTTGCTCATCTTGCGGGTGGGATCGGCCAGGGACATGAGGCGGGGCACCTTGCCCAGGATGGGTTCGGGCTCGGGGAAAAGCTGACCAAACCGCCAATTGAATCGGCGGGCGATGCGCCGTGCCAGCTCCAGGTGCTGCAATTGGTCCTCACCCACCGGCACGTGGTCCGCTAAGTACAAGAGGATGTCCGCCGCCTGCAGCACGGGATAGTAAAAGAGCCCGCCGTTCACGAATTCCTGGCCCCGGGCCTTCTCCTTGAACTGCGTCATGCGGGTCAGGTCCCCAAACGACGTGACGCACCCGAGGATCCAACAGAGCTCCGTGTGTTCCGGCACGTCGGATTGCACAAACAAGATGGAACGCTCCGGATCGATCCCGCAGGCCAAGAGATCCAACGCCAGTTCCTGGCGATTCTTCCGGAGCACGTCGGGCTTGGCCTCCTCGTTGGTGAGGGCGTGGTAGTCCACGATGCAGTAGATGCAGAAGTTCTCCGGGGTTTGCAGTTCCACCCATTGTTTGATGGCGCCGAAGTAGTTCCCCAGGTGCAGGACGCCGGTGGGTTGGATTCCGGAGAAGATGCGCACAGGAACTCCTTTCCTTGTGCGAGTATAGGTGGCCTTATGCGCCTTGACAACCTCTTCCCTTGGCGTTCAGGAAACGCTCGCCCGGGTCAGATCCAAGACGTAGGAGGCAAGGAGGGAGATTCCCTGCACCTCCTGCTTGGCCACGAGGATGCGGTGGGGTGCTTGGAGGAAGACGTTCACCACTTCCTTGGCGATGAGGTACTGGGCCACGGTGTAGATGCTGCGGCGAACCTCGGGGTCAGCGATGGTGGCCCCCAGGCGTAGAAGCTCGTTCAATTCCGGATCCTCCCAGCCGCGGCGGAAGTAATACTCCCGGCGCTCGGGACCGTAAAAAGCCAGGGTGAGCGCGGGATCGCCGCGGCCCACATGCCCGATCACGGTGAGGTCAAAGTCCGCTTGCCCATACACCTGCTCCAGCCAGGTGGGCCAGTCCACGAGCTTGAGGGTCAACCGAATGCCCACCTGGGCGAGCTGAGCAGCAAGGACCTCGCCGGTGCGCACGTGGAAGGCGTAGTTGGCAGGCAAGGTGAGGGTGGCCGTGAATCCCGCAGGGTACCCGGCGGCGGCCAAAAGCTCCCGGGCCCGCTGAGGGTCGTAGGGGTGGACCCAAGTCATGTCCGCGTAAAAGGGTGTGCCCGGCGCCAGGTGGCTGCCCACGGGCGAGGCGTAGCCCAAGGCCACGAGCTCAATGAGCTGTTTTCGATCGATGGCGTGGGCCAAGGCCTGGCGCACCCGTGGGTCATCGAAGGGTGCACGAAGTTTGTTGATGGCCAGGATTTGCACCAGGTCCTGAGGGGCGGACAGCACATAAAACCTGGGGTCGGCCGCCACGGCCTGGGCGATCTCCGGGGTCACCTCCACCAGGAGGTCCACCTCCCCATTGCGGAGGGCCACCAGCTGGGTGGGCAAGTCCGGGATGAACCGGAACACGAGGGCCTCCACTTTAGGCCGGTCGGGATCCCAATAGAGGGGGTTCCGCACCAGCCGCAACCGATATCCGGGGTCCCAGCGCTCGAAGCGAAACGGTCCGGTTCCCACAGGACGGCGAAAGAGATCGTCCCGGTGAACAGGGATGATCACGGCGTCGCCGGAGGCCAGGAGTGCCAAGAAAGCTGCGTCGGGACGGTGCAAGACAAAACGCACCGGTTGTGGGTCCAAAACCTCGACGGCCTCGATGTTCGCAAAGAACTGGGGATGGACATGTCCGCCGCTGGGGTCCATGGCGCGCACAAAGCTTTGACGTACGGCTTCAGCATCACAAGGGGTGCCATCGTGGAAGTGCACGCCTGAACGCAGGTGAAACGTATAGAGGCGGCTGTCCTCGGAGATCTCCCAGCTTTTGGCCAAAAGAGGCCGAAACGCGCCGGTTTCGTCGATGCTCACCAGCGTTTCGTATAGATTGTTCTGCAAAAGCAAGCGGATCACGGCCGCGGCGTTTGCGGTGGGATCCAGGGAGGGGGGTTCCGTGGACAGGGCCACCCGCAGTTCGGCGGCCCCGCAAGCGACGCTCACCACACACAAAAGACCCAAGAACTTGCGCATGGAGTGTCACCTCCTTGAGGAGTGTCACCTCC
>CALKFO010000129.1 GCA_938084765.1 Candidatus Bipolaricaulota bacterium
GAGGCCTCATCTTGGGGTCGGCTTCGAGCTTAGATGCCTTCAGCTCTTATCCGGTCCGAGCTTTAGCTACCCAGCGGTGCTCCGGGCGGAACAGCTGGTACGCCAGCGGCTCGGCCGTCCCGGTCCTCTCGTACTAGGGACGGACCCCCTCAAGCCTCCTGCGCCCGCGGTAGATAGGGACCGACCTGTCTCACGACGGTCTGAACCCAGCTCATGAACCCCTTTAACGGGCGAACAGACCGACCCTTGGGACCTGATGCAGCCCCAGGATGGGGTGAGCCGACATCGAGGTGCCGATCCTCCCCGTCGATGTGAACTCTCGGGGGAGACTAGCCTGTTATCCCCGGGGTAGCTTTTATCCGTTGATCACCGGCCCTCCCACGAGGAACCGGTGGGTCACTAGGCCCGGCTTTCGCCCCTGCTCGGCTTGTAGGCCTCGCAGTCAAGCCCCCTTCTGCCCTTGCACTCACCGGCGGATCGCTAACCCGCCTGAGGGGACCTTTGGGCGCCTCCGTTACCCTTTAGGAGGCTGCCGCCCCAGCAAAACTGCCCGCCTAGCGCTGTCCCGGAACCGCTCGTCACGGCCCCTGGTTAGGGCCCCAACAGCCACAGGGTGGTATTCCACCGGCGGCTCCACCCGAGCTGGCGCCCGGGCTTCTCAGCCTCCCACCTATCCTCTACAGTGGATGTCAGGACCCAACGCCAAGCTGCAGTAAAGCTCCACGGGGTCTTTCTGTCCCACCGCGGGTCACGGGCATCTTCACCCGTGCTTCGAGTTCACCGAGCCCCCGGTCAAGACAGCGCGGGAGTCGTTGTTCCTTTCATGCGCGTCGGAACTTACCCGACAAGGAATTGCGCTACCTTAGGCAGGTTTCCCTCGTGTCGCCACGAGGCCTGGACCATATCTTCCCCTTCATCAGGGGTCCGGCGTATGGCCTCTGAGGATTCTCTCCAACACCTCGGGGAGAGGTCGCTTCCTCTCCCTCCCCTTGCCGGCCGCATTCAGCGCATACGCCTTCTCGACGATGCGCGCCAGCCCAGCCGGGGAGAGGTGCTCCTTGCGCTCGAGGGCCAGGACGATCTCCTTGAACAGTGAAAGCTCGCGTTTCTTCGCGGAGAAGACCATGTACTTGTCGATGAACGGGAGGACCTTTTCCCTGAGGCTTCGACGGGCGGTGATGGCGAACACGAGAACCTCAGGGTTTCCAGGCTTGGGATAGATCCGGCCTGTGCCGAAGATCTCCCGCGCCATCTCCAAGAGTTTGCGACCGGTTTTGTGCTGGTAGATGAAGAATTCGGGGTCCACATAGAAGCCGTACCGAGCCGTGGGATGCTCCTTGATGGAGACCGTGAAGCTTCCCTCGCCCTCGATGAGTCCTGCAAGGAACCACCTGGCGGCCTCGGTATTGGAGAGCCTTTCCTGCTGATTGGCCCCACCCAAGGCTTTGTCACCTCCTCGGTAGCCTGGGATACCCGGGCTGTCCCAGCATATAGCCGGATTTTGTAACGGCCCTCGCGGGAACCTGCGTTCCCGCTCCTACCGTTATAGTTACGGCCGGCCTTCACCGGGGCTTCAGTTCGGGGCTTGCACCCCTCCCCTTAACCTACCGGCAGTGGCCAGGTTTCAGCCCCTATACATCCCCTTACGGGTTAGCAGGGACCTGTGTTTTTGGTAAACAGTCGCCCCCGCTGATTCTCTGCGGCCCCCAGGGCCATCGGGTCGTCCCCGACAACCCCAAGGGCACCCCTTCTCCCGAAGTTACGGGGCCATTTTGCCGAGTTCCTTGACCGGGGTTAGCTCGCCCACCTTGGGGTACTCCCCCTGCCCACCTGTGTCGGTTTGCGGTACGGGCTCCGGACCAGCTGGCTAGAGGCTTTTCTCGGCCGCTGAACCGTTCCCTCTTCGCCCCTTACGGGGCTCGCCATCACGCCTCGCCTGTTCGCCCCGCCCCGCCCTCCTCGGACGGGACAGAGCGGTTTCGGGGAGACGGATTTCCCTATCCCCCCTGGCTTGACGCTTGGACGGGCATAGCCGTGAGCCCGCAGGGAGGGTCCAGCGGCGTCCCCCCTTCGCTCGTAACGCGGGTCCGGAGGGGCCGGAATGTTGACCGGCTGTCCATCACCTACGCCTTTCGGCTTCGGCTTAGGTCCCGCCTAACCCTGGGCGGATCAGCCTTCCCCAGGAAACCTTGGGCATTCGGTGGGCGGGATTCTCACCCGCCTCGCGCTACTCATGCCGGCATTCTCTCTTCCGCTTCGTCCACCGGGCCTCACGACCCGGCTTCGACCTACCGCGGAATGCTCCCCTACCGCGGGATCCGGGAAGGATCCCACCCACAGCTTCGGCACCGGGCTTAGCCCCGTTGGGTTTTCGGCGCGCGGCCGCTTGACGGGTGAGCTGTTACGCACTCTTTAAAGGATGGCTGCTTCTAAGCCAACCTCCCCGCTGTCTGGGCGACCACACCGCCTTCCCCACTTAGCCCGGATTTTGGGGCCTTAGCTGGTGGTCCGGGTTGTTTCCCTCTTGTCCATGGAGGTTATCCCCCACAGACTCACTCCCACGGACCGGCGCTCCGGTATTCGGAGTTTGATTGGGGTCGGGAGTTGCCCCCCTTCCCCAGCCAGTGCTCTACCCCCGGAGGCCTCGCCGTGAGGCTGACCCAAAAGCCATTTCGGGGAGAGCCAGATATCCCCAGGCGCGATTGGCCTTTCACCCCTACCCGCAGGTCATCCGATGACTTTGCACGGTCAACCGGTTCGGGCCTCCATGCGCTGTTACGCGCACTTCACCCTGCCCACGGGTAGATCGCCTGGCTTCGGGTCTGTGCCCGGTGACTGATCGCCCTGTTCGGACTCGGTTTCCCTACGGCTCCGCGAAAGAATCGCTTAGCCTCGCCACCGAGCACAACTCGCCGGCTCATACTGCAAAAGGCACGCGGCCACCGTTCCCCGCCCCCTTGCGGAGGCGGTTCCCGGCTACCACTGCACTGTGAGCGGACGGTTTCACGTTCTATTTCACTCCCCTCCCGGGGTTCTTTTCACCTTTCCCTCGCGGTACTGGTGCGCTATCGGTCAGCCGGGAGTATTTAGCCTTGGAGGGTGGTCCCCCCAGATTCACGCCGGATTCCCCGTGTCCGACGCTACTTGGGAGCGACAACCCAGGAGAGCCTCCCCTTTCGCCTACGGGACTATCACCCTCTCCGGTCGCCCTTTCCAGTGGCTTTGCTGGCTGTTCGGCTAGAGGAGGCTTTGGTAACTCCCTGGGAGGTCCGCAGCCCTCCCCGTTGCCGTCCCGCTACCCCCCACGGACAACGCCTGCGGGCTTTTGCGCCCGTGAGGTTTGGGCTGTTCCCCGTTCGCTCGCCGCTACTAGGGGAATCTCGGTTGATTTCTTTTCCTCCCGCTACTGAGATGTTTCACTTCGCGGGGTTCGCCTCCAGGGCTTACTTGGGATTTCGGCCCTGGATACCGTGCCTCGACGGCACGGTGGGTTTCCCCATTCGGGAATCCCCGGATCATAGCCTGCTCAGCGGCTCCCCGGGGCTTATCGCAGCTGGCCACGCCCTTCCTCGCCTCCGGCTGCCGAGGGATCCACCGTCCGCCCTTACCATACTTGCGCAGCGAACGCCCTATTCACTTGTCAAGGACCGCGAACAGCACCCCCATTATACGCCCGGAACGTCCCCGGGCAAGGGGCCGGATCATACCGGGGCGCCCTCCCCCCGCCAACCCTCCACCACCTTGTCCGGCCAGATCCCTTCCAGGTCATAAAAGCTCCGCACTTCCCTGGGGAAAAGGTGCACCACGAAATCGCCGTAGTCCAGAAGGACCCAGCGGCCATCCTGCAGGCCCTCCGTGCGGCGCGGCGCCACGGGCAGCTTTTCCATGAGGTGCTCAGCAATGGCCCGCACATGGAGGGGGTTTTCCCCCTCCGCGATGAGGAAAAAGTCCGTGGGAATGGAGGTCTCCCGCAGGTCCAAAAGAACCAGGCGGTCCCCTTTTTTGTCGGAGATGAGGCTTGCGGCCCGCCGCAGGAGCTCCCCCTCAAGTCCCCACATGGAACCCCGCCCCCAAAAGCAGCACCACGTCCGCGCCCTCCGGCCAGCCGCCCACGCGGTCCATGCCGAACGCCTCCGCGGAAAGCACGCCCACCTCTTTGGGCAAAAGAACCCGCAACAATTCGGCCTTCTCCTCCTCACCCTTGCGCACGATGAGGAAGGTCTTCGTGTAGTCCAGGCGGTCGGCCTGGCCCACCCCGACCACGCGGAAGCCCCGGGCGCTGAGCCACGCCGCCGTGCGGGTGGCCAGGAACCGCTCCCGCGTCCCGTTGAGGAGGAACACGCCCACCTCTTCCCGGGTGAGAAAAACCCGCCCGAACAGCAGGGCCTCGCGAAGCTTGTGGATGCGCACCACGTCAGGCAGGAGTTTTCCCTCTTCCTCGACGGTGGGAAGCACCTCCAGGCGGGCCTGGGCTTGGGCTATCCCCCGCCCAAGGGCTTGGCCGACCCAGGGGGAAAGGTGGGGGGACGCGAAGACGCGGCGCAGGGCCTGCGGCCGGCTGGCCAAGCGCCCAAGGAAGTCCGTAAAAAACGTGCGCAGCCCGGCAAGATCCCTCCTCCCCCCGTAGTGCAAAAGGTAGGCCAAAAACTCCCGGGATTTCGGGCCGTCGAGGAGCTGCTCGCCGGCGGGGATGTCGATGAACACCTGGCGGAAGGGATCCTGATAGATGAGGCGCTCCTCCGGGCGGGCCACCACCCCGCCCAACTCCGCGACCAGCCCGTCCCAGGTGGTCGGGGTGACCTCCACGCTGGCCAAGAACGGGGCTTCCCAGAGCGCGGCCAAGGCGGAGACCCCGCGCTCCCCACCCGCGTGGAGGGGCTGCCAGGTGCCATCCACGGGAAGAAGGAGGTCACCAGGAATCAGCACCCACACGCATCGTCCCTGGGGCAGGAGGCTCACCCAAAGGCCGAGCGCCGGGCTGGCCCCATCCTTGGGCACCCCTGTTCGCACAAGGAGCAAGACCTGCACAGGTTTACCTTGGGCCAAGGCCTGCTGGACCTCCGTGCGGGTGAAGGTAAAAAACAGGGTTGCACCCAATCCCAGCAGCAACAAGCCGGCCACGATGAGCAAGCGCCGCATCGCAAGGAAACTTAGCCCCTCTCTCCAGGGTTCGTCAAACCTGGGGTTGCGTTCCCCCCGCCCGGGGGTAGGCTCCTTGTTCGTGCCGAAGCTCGACCCTTATGTGGAGTTGGCGCGGCAGGCCATCGAAGCCTGGGTAAGGGAGGGTCGGCGTATCTCCCCGCCCCCGGGCCTTCCTGCGGAGCTGTTGACCCGCCGCGCCGGCGCGTTCGTGTCCCTGAAGAAACACGGCCTTTTGCGCGGCTGCATCGGCACTTACCTTCCTTCTGAGGAGAATCTGGCCGAGGAGATCATCGAGAACGCCATCCGCGCGGCCAGCGAGGATCCGCGCTTCCCGCCCGTGCGGCCAGAGGAATTGCCCCACCTGGCCATCACCGTGGATGTCCTCTCCCCTCCGGAACCGTGCCGCGAGGAGGATTTGGACCCCAAGCGGTATGGGGTGATCGTGGAGAAGGGCTGGCGTCGGGGGCTTCTCCTCCCGGATCTCCCCGGTGTGGACACGGTGCAGGAACAACTCCGCATCGCCAAGATGAAGGCCGGGCTTTCCCCCGACGAGCCCTGCCAGCTTTACCGCTTCACCGTGGAGCGCCACGGCGAAAAATAGAGTTCCTGGGGGGTATGGGGTTGAGCGCGTCTCGAAAACGGAAAGGGGCCAGAACCTCGGCCAAGGGGAAGCCCGGGAACATGCATGCGCCCCTCAGTCCTGCGCACTTCCGGAAGGCTTCGGGGCCAGCAGGCCGCCATCGGCCAGGGATCTCGCGGCTTTCAGCATCTCTTCCGGCGAGTGGTACAGGGAATCGGGGTAGAACGTGAGGGCCACCGGCTCAGGCGGATCCGCGACCTTGATCCACACCAAGAACCAGGTGAACTTGCCGGCAAGTTCCGGCGGGAGCGGGATCCCCAGGGTGGGGAGGTGGGCCATCCACAGCAGGTACAAGCCCTCGTCGTGGGCGGGCGCAGGGGCCTGGGCCAAGAAGCATTGGCCTCGATCGAGGATGTGGAACCGCACGTGTGACCTCAACCCGCCGATGAACGCCCCGCGCTGGAGCTGAGGGAAGTGAACCAGGGCCGGGAGGCCGGTGCGCTCCGGGTTGATGTGGATCTGGAGATCCTGGTCCGTGTACGCCAGGGGCCAACCTCCGCGGTCGAGGGCGCGTGCGGCTTCCCTGAGGTCGGGCTCCAGGGGGATGGTTTCCCGGAGCTGCGCGGCGAGGTCCGCGGGTAAGGGCGAAAACGCGCAGGGATACGTAGGGGGCGGAGGGGGCTCGGGTGGGGGCGTGGGCGGAGGTCCGGGCGGCGGCCCACCCACGAGCACAGGCCCGACCCCCAGGCCCAGGGCAAGGAGCGCGGCCATCTTCACCATCGTCCTTCGCATCGTTCTTCACCTCCTTTCCCTCTGATCGTATATCCGCGGCCGTAAATCGCGAAAACGCGCGACAACTCTTTGCCTGTCGCCTTTCCCTAGACCTTCCCCGGGGATGCCGCCCCCTTGGCGGCGGTCGTGCTTGGGGGGCAACGGCTTGCGGATGAGGGTGCGCTGAAGGGCGGGGGTTGCCCCTCAAGCACGTTCCGCCGAACGGGCCCGGTGTTGGCCCGTGGCCCGGTGGCCAGGCCGGGCTACAATGCTCGCGACTTCATCCCCATGGGCCGCGGGGAGTTCCGGGGTTCATCCAGCGGAGCAAGGGAGCCATGAAGGTGTACGTACATACTTTGGGCTGTCGGGTCAACCAGTACGAGGCCCAATTTTTGGCGGAACAGCTGGCGCATCTGGAGGGACCGGGGGAGGTGCACGTGGTGAACACGTGCACCGTGACGGCCCTCGCGGACCGGAA